>JBDHGI010000028.1:0-30437 GCA_039589955.1 Gemmatimonadota bacterium
TCACCGACTGGACCGCCTCGCACGGGCGGGCGACGGAGGCAGGCTCGTGTGGATCGACATGGAGTCGTCCCACTACGTCGACCTCACCCTGGAGCTCTTCAGGGGCCTGCGGGAGGACCACCAGAACGTGGGCCTCTGCCTGCAGGCCTATCTCCACCGGGCGGCGGACGATCTGGAGGCGCTCCTGCCTCTTCATCCCGCGATCCGACTGGTCAAGGGAGCGTACAGGGAGCCTCCGGAGGTCGCCTTCAGCCGGAAGTCGGAAGTGGACCACAACTTCGTTCGCCTGGCCGGAGCGCTCCTGAGGGCCCGCAAGGGCGGCCGAGCCGGACGCCCGGTCTTCGGCACCCACGATCCCCGGATGATCGGCGAGGCGAACCGGCTGGCACACGAGCTGGGCCTCGACAAGGAGGCCTACGAGTTCGCCATGTTGTACGGCATCCAGTCCATCGAGCAGGCCCGCCTGGCGCGCGCCGGCTACGGCATGCGGGTCCTCATCTCGTACGGGGAAGGGTGGTTTCCCTGGTACATGCGGCGCCTGGCCGAGCGCCCCGCCAACGTGTGGTTCGTGGTGAAGCAGCTGGTGCGGTAGCCCGTGCCGGGGTAGAGCCCTTCGATCAGGATCCCCGAAGGAGATGGATGCTCGGCCTGGTGTCCGCGGCCGTGCTCCTCGGCATGTCGGAGTGGTTCACGGCGAGCGCGGCGGGCCCGGACCTCCAGCTGCGCTGGGGCCTCACCGTAGGGCAGGTGGGGTGGCTCACTACGGTGGTGCAGCTGGGCTTCGTCGCGGGAACCGCGGTGGCGGCCGTGTTCAACCTCGCCGACGTTCTCCCCTCGCGCTGGTACTTCGCCGGGAGCGCTCTGGCGGCAGCCGCCGCCAACGCGACGCTCCTTCTGGTCCCCGGCTTCGAGCTGGGGCTGGTGGCGAGGTTCGCCACCGGGTTCTTCCTCGCCGGCGTGTATCCCCCGGGCATGAAGATGATCGCCACCTGGTTCCGGTCCGCCCGGGGCTTCGCCATCGGGACCGTCGTGGGCGCCCTCACCGTCGGGAAGGCCACGCCCTACCTGCTCAAGGCCATCGGTGGGCCGGGCGTCAGCGCGGTGGTCCTGGGCGCCTCCCTGGCAGGCTGCGTGGCCAGCGTCCTCGTCCTAACGGCGTACCGGGATGGACCGTATCCCTTCGGCCGAAGACCCTTCTCGTGGTCGCAGGTTCTGGACGTCCTGCGCCACAGGCCCACCATGCTCGCGACGGGAGGGTACCTGGGGCACATGTGGGAGCTGTACGCCATGTGGGCGACCGTGAGCGTCTATTTCACCCACTTCTTCGCTGCGCGTCCGGGCTCCTCGATGCTGGGTGGCTTCCACGCCGCCGAGCTGGTGGCCTTCGGCGTCATCGCGTCGGGGGGCGTGGGAGCCGTGATGGCCGGCGTCTGGGCGGATCAGTGGGGCAGGGAGCGTACCACCATCTGGATGATGGCCCTGTCCGGTAGCTGTGCCCTTCTCATGGGGTGGGTCCTGACGCTGAGCGCCTGGGTGGTGGTGCCCCTGGCCCTGGTCTGGGGCTTCACGATCGTGGCCGATTCGGCGCAGTTCAGCGCGTGCGTCACCGAAGTGGCCCCGAGGCACGCCATCGGCACCGCCCTCACACTCCAGACCTCCCTCGGGTTCGCCCTCAGCGCCGTGTCCGTTCAGAACACGGTGTGGCTGGCGGAGGCGAGTGGATGGCGACTGGCCTACGGGATCCTGGCCGTGGGGCCCGTGCTCGGGATGGCGGCCATGGCCAGGCTGCGTGCGGAGCGACGATCCGCGGGAACGACCTGATGCGCGGTCTCCTTCGCAGGCTGTGGGCCCGGTTCAAACGATCCGAGACCACGGGACCCGTCCTCCTGGCGGTGGCGGTGGGGCTCGCCGCCGGCCTCGGCGCCGTGGTCCTGCGCTTTCTGATCGCCTTGAGCCAGCGGGTCTTCTTCGGTGGTGGGGAGGCCGTGACGGCGCTTCTGGGGATGGGCCGGGCCCACCTCCTGGTCGTCCCGGCCGTGGGCATGGTGATCGTGGCCTGGCTCGTGTCCCGGTTCGCGCCGGAGGCCGGCGGCCACGGCGTCCCGGAAGTCCAGTACGCCGTGCGCCACAGGGGCGGGCGCATCCGTCCGAGGGTCGCCCTCGTGAAGGCCCTCGCAAGCGCCATCTCCATTGGCTCCGGCGGGTCGGTGGGCCGCGAGGGACCCATCGTCCAGATCGGATCCGCCGCGGGAAGCGCAGTGGGGCAGGCCGTGGGCACGGGCCAGGATCTCATGAGGATCCTCGTGGCCGCCGGGGCGGCGGGAGCCATCGGCGGGACCTTCAACGCCCCGGTGGCGGGTGTCATGTTCGCGGTGGAGGTCGTCCTCACCAGCTTCGCCGCCCGGTCCCTCGGGCTGGTCGTCATCGCCTCGGTGACGGCGACGGTGCTGACCCAGGCGTTCCTGGGACGGCAGCCGGCCTTCGAGCTCCTCGAGCCGTTCACCCTGGTGAGCGAGGCGGAGTTCGTGCTCTATCTCGGCCTGGGGATCTTCCTCGGAGCGCTCGCGACCCTCTACATCCGGGCCGTCTACGGATTCGAGCGTCTGTTCGCCGAGTGGGACACGACCATCTGGATCCGGGCCGTAGCCGGAGGCCTGGCCGTGGGCGCGCTGGGCTTCTTCGGGAGCGAGCACATCTTCGGCATCGGGCACGAGGGGGTCGAGCTCGCCCTCCGGGGCGATCTCCTGGTGTCGGCCATGCTCCTGCTCGTCGTGCTGAAGATGCTGGCCACGTCCATCACGCTCGGCGCCGGGGGATCCGGAGGAGTGTTCGCTCCCGCCCTCTTCATCGGGGCCATGGCGGGCGGCGCCTACGGGAAGATCGCCCACGGGCTGTTCCCGACCTGGACGGCACCGGAGGGCGCCTACGCCCTCGTGGGGATGGCGGCCCTCTTCGGAGGAGCCGCCCACGCGCCGGTCACGGCGATGGTGGCCCTGTTCGAGATGACCGATAACTACGAGATCGTCCTGCCCCTGATGTTCTCGGTGGTGCTTTCGTATCTCATCGCATCCCGCCTCTTCCCCGATTCCATCTACTCCCTCAAGCTCCGGCTCCGCGGCGCTCTGGGCACGACGTCCGAGCCCAGCCTCCTGGACGTCGTCCTGGTGACGGACGCCATGTCCCTGGACTACGAGCCCGTCTCCCCGGAGCTCTCCCTGGAGGAGCTGGAGGAGCTGGCGCGACACCGCCGGACGCGGAGCTGGCCCGTCGTGGACGGCGAAGGGCGGCTGGTCGGTATCGTCACGGACACGGACCTGCTCGGCCGGGACGAGACGGACGTCGGGGTCCGGATCGTCGGGGATCTGATGACCGCCTCCGTGGTGACCTGCCGACCCGAGGACACGCTGGGAGTCGCCAGCCGGCGGTTCGGGGAGCTCGACTTCCAGGTGATCCCGGTGGTCGAGAGCGACGAAGATCCGACCCTGGTGGGTGTCCTCCTGCGGAGCCAGATGCACTGGGCCGCGCGGACCTTGGCCGACGAGCACCGCCGTCTCATGGAGGAGCGCGACCAGCGGATGGGGGGGGCGCTCGCGGCCATGGGACAGCTGGAGTACCTGGTCCCGGCCGGATCGAAGGCGGCCTATCGGCGGGTACGCGAGCTCGCCCTGCCCCAGGGCGCCCTCGTGGCCATGGTTCGCCGGGGCGACAGCGCCTTCGTCCCCTCCGGCCAGTCGGTGATCGAGCCCGGTGACCGCCTGCTGATGGTGACCTCCTCCGACCGGCTCGCACGCCTGCGCAGCCTCCTGGCGGATTGGAGCCGGGCGCCCTGAGGCGCGCGGGGCGCTGGAACCCGATTCCGCCTCCGGCGATTCCTCAACTGAGCGCCGCCGACCCTCGGCGGATCGGAAACCGGACACGAGGAGGATGGGAACATGGACGCACGGGTCGGTCGCGCTGCGATGGCCGGGATCCTGGGGACCGCGGTGATGACGGTGGTGGGGGTGTATGTGGCTCCCTTGATGGGGCTGCCTCGGATGAACCCGGCGGAGATGCTCGCCGGGGCCATGGGCGGCAACGCCGCCCTGGGCTGGCTGGGGCACTTCATGATCGGGATCGTCCTGGCGGTGATCTACTCCCTCGTGGCGAGGGCCCTGCCGGGCCACCCCGCGGTCCGGGGGGCCATCTACGGGATCGCGCCCTTCCTGCTGGCTCAGATCGCCGTGATGCCCATGATGGGAATGCCCTTCTTCTCCGGCTCGGCGACCATGGCGCTGGGGAGCCTGGTCGGCCATCTCGTTTACGGAGGGGTCGTCGGCGCGGTCTATGGGGCCGTGACGGCGCCGGATACCGCCGCGGCGGTGGCATGAGGCCGGTGGCCGCCTCGGCCGGTCTCCTGGGCACGGGGGCGAGCCTCCTCGTCCTGGCGGGATGCGGTGACGATGGGAGGACGCCCCTCGGGGCTGGAGCCAATGATCCCCTTTCCTGTTCCATCCCCACATCGGAGATCTTCAACGGGGGGCCCGGGAAGGACGGGATCCCCGCGCTGACCGATCCGGAGACGGCGCGCTACGGGGAGCCGGGCACGGAGTATCTCGTGGACCGGGACCGTGTGGTCGGCCTCGTCCTGGAGGACAGGGTCATCGCCATCCCCCTCAACATCTTCTGGTGGCACGAGATCGTGAATCTGGACGCGGGGGACGGGTCCGTGGCGGTGACCCACTGCCCCCTCACGGGCTCGAGCATGGCGTTCGACAGGGCCGTGGTTGGGGGCGCAGGTTTCGGTGTGTCGGGGCTCCTCTACCAGAACAACCTCATCCTTTACGATCGCAACACTAGGGAGTCGCTGTGGCCGCAGATGCTCAGGGGAGCCCGATGCGGTGATCTCACGGGCACGAAGCTGGCCATGGTTCCCGTCATCGAGATGACGTGGGGAGGCTGGCGTGCCCTTCATCCCGATACGGAGGTGGTGACGTCGAACACGGCGTACGACCGCTCCTACTGGATCTATCCCTACGGGAACTACGACCAGCCGGACAACCCCAACACCCTCTTCCCCATGGGGACACTGGACCGGCGGCGTCCGCCGAAGGAGCGTGTTCTGGGGATTCCGGACGATGCCGGCGGAGGCGTCGCCGTTCCCTTCGGATCCCTGGCGGAACGGGGACCCGTGGCCGCGGTGGAGACCACCGGCGCGGGTGAGCCGGTGGTGGTCTTCTGGAACGAGTCGCTCGGGGGGGCCATGGCCTACCGCCCGCACGCCGAAGGCATGTCCCTCACTTTCGCCGTCGAGGAAGATCGCATCGTCGACACAGAGACGGGCAGCGTGTGGGGCGTGCACGGGGTCGCCGTCGAAGGACCGCTGGCCGGAAGGCAGATCGAGCCGGTGCCCGAGGCGTACGTGGCGTTCTGGTTCGCCTGGGCCGCGTTCCATCCCGAGACCCTTCTCCTGGACGACCAATGCGACGACCAACCCTGCTCGTGATCCTGGGCACCCTGACGGCGGCCGGCCCCACGCCGTCGGCGGGTCAGGCGGTGTGCAGCGCACCCCACTCGTCCCCCACGCTCACCCAGAGTGGCGCCATCCGGACCCTCCCGGCGGGGGCGGGATGGATCCAGCTGTCGCTCTATCGTCAGCGGGCGACGGAGTTCTTCAATCCCCTGGGCGAGCGGCAGCCCTTCCTGGCCAGGTCGGAGTTCGTGACGCGCTCGGTCTTCCTGACCGGTGCCGTGGGCATCCATGACGGCCTCGAGGTCTGGGCCCAGGTGCCGACGCACCGACTCGGGGTGGAAAGCCAGAGCGGCAGCAGCCGGAGCTCCGGCGTGGGCGACGTGCGGGTTGCGGCGAGGGTCGGACCGGAGCTGTTCGGGCTGGAGGCACCCGTGGCGCTTCGTGTGGGGGCCAAGATCCCCGGGAGCAAGTTTCCCGTCGACGCCACGGTGCTGCCCCTGACGGAGGGACAGAGGGATTGGGAGGTGAGCCTCGAGTCGGGGAGGAGCCTGGGGGAGTCGGGCATGTACGTGGCGGGATGGCTGGGGTACCGGTGGCGGGGCGAGAACAGCCGGGCCGCCCGGGAGCCGGGCGACGAGGGCTTCGCCCACGTGGCCGTTGGAGGATCGGCCGGGTCGGTTCACTGGGAGCTGGCCGTGGACGGGCTCCGGGGAGCGTCCCCGCTGGTGTCCGGCATCCTGCTCACGGAGGAGGGCCGCCGTCTCCTCCAGATCATTCCGACCCTCGGGTACGGAGTGGGGCCGGGACGCCTGGAGGTCACCGGGCAGCTCCCGGTCTGGGGAAAGAACCTGCCCTCGGGCCACGGCCTCAGCCTGGGGTACCGCACCACCTGGGGTCTCTGATGCGCCGGGGTCGCCACGCGGGCCCCGCCGCCGCTGCGGCTGCGGCGGCAATCCTTGTCGTGGCTCCGGCCCGGGCCCAGGACGAAGGGCTGGATGGCGTCGGTCACCTGCTCGGCTCCGAGGAGGCCACCCTCACCGTGGTGGAGTTCGGCGACTTCGCGTGCAGCGCCTGCGCCCTCTTCCACGAAGCCACATGGCCGACGATCCGCCGAGAGTTCGTCGAGACCGGGCGGGTGCTGTGGCGCCACGTTCCGTTCGTGCTGGGCTTTGACAGGGGCAAGGAGGCGACCCGGGCGGCTGAATGCGCCGCGGATCAAGGAGCCTACTGGGAGATGCACGACGTTCTCTTCGCCCGGCAGGACGAATGGACCGAATCGGAGGAGCTGGACGACACCCTCTTCGGATACGCGACGGAGATCGGGCTCGACGGGGGCCGGTTCGAGGAGTGCATCGACGAGGACTACGGTGAGGAAAGGACGAAGCGCGCCAACGAGGCCGCCAAGGACCTGAAGGTCCGGGCCACGCCCACCTTCTTCATCGAGGGCTTCCGGGTCCAGGGAGCCCTGTCGGTGGAGGCATTCCGGGCCCTGCTCGAGGATCCGTCGGCTCCCGGCTCCCCATAAGGCGGCCCGGCGCGGTCCGTCCCGAGGTCCACACCGACCTCGTGGGTCCCGGGGCCTGGCCGAGTCGACCCTTGACGCCAGGCCGCCCCGTCGCCCCTTTGCGGCCGACCCAATCCTCCGAAGGAAGCTCCCATGCTCCACATCGCAATCGCGGTGGGCCTCATTTCGGGTCTCGCCTGCGGCCTCCTGGCCGCGGCCACGGGCTCCGGGCTCCTCCTGGCCATCGCCGAGGGGTCGGCGCCTCTGGGCACCGCTTTCATGAACGCCATCCGCATGGTGGTCATCCCCCTGGTGATGGCGGTCATCTTCTCGGGTGTGGCGAAGCTGGGCGACCCTCGGAAGCTCGGGCGTCTCGGGGGAATGACCCTGGGCTTCTTCTGGGTCACGCTCGTTCCGGCCATCCTCATCGGGATGGGCGTGATGCGCCTGGGGCTCGCTTTCGCGCCCGATGTGCAGGTGCCGACGGCGTCGGCTCAGGCGGCTCCGGAGCTCCCGGGCTTCGTGGATTTCCTGGTGAGCCTCATTCCCTCGAATCCCTTCGCGGCGGCCAGCTCGGGCGCCCTGCTTCCCCTCATCGTGTTCACGGCGCTGCTGGCGGCTGCCGCCGCCACGCTGGATGAGGGACCTCGGGATCGCCTCGTCGGCCTCGCCGATGCGGTCGGGGATGCCCTCATCAAGCTGGTTTGGTGGATCCTCTGGACGGCTCCGGTGGGCATCTTCGGCCTGGCGGCACCCGTGACGGCCCAGATGGGGTGGGGCCTCCTCCAGAGCCTGGCGGTCTTCATCGTGTGCGTGGTGCTGGGTCTCGCCATCTTCCTGGCCTTCGTCTACCTGGCCCTGCTGCGCGTCGTCGCCGGGATCGGGCCCGCGCGGTTCCTGGAAGGGACCTTCGGTGCGGCCTCCATCGCCTTTTCCACCACCTCGACGGTGGCGGCGCTACCCGTCTCCCTCGAGGAGGTCAAGGAGCTCGGGGTCTCCGAGCCCATCGCCGATCTGGTGGTTCCCCTCGGCGCCTCCATGTATCGTGCCGGCAGCGCCCTCTTCCAGGGGGCCGCCATCATCTTCCTCGCCCATCTGTTCGACGTGCCCATGTCGGCGGCGGCCGTGGGGGGCGCGGTCCTCGCTACGTTCCTCGTGGCCCTGACCGTGGCCCCGGTGCCCTCATCGGGAGTCGTCACGCTCGCGCCTGCCCTGGAGACCGTGGGTGTGCCGCTGGCGGGTCTCGCCATCCTACTGGGGATCGACCGCATCCCCGACATGTTCCGGAGCACCACGAACCTGCTGGGGCAGCTCACCACCGCCGTGCTGATGGACCGGTGGGTGGGGGCGCCGGCTCGAGGGTCCTCGGAGGAGACGTCAGCCGGCGCGCAGGTCGGATTCTGAGGCGGACCCGGCCGTCCTGATCCTCCACACACCCAGGGTCAGCACCGGCAGGACGTAGACCAGGAGGAATCCGACGGTGAGGGTGCCGTAGCCCCGGGCGATGCGGTCGATGAGCCCGAAGCGGCTAATGAAGGTGCCCAATCCCAGGAACACCACGGCCACGGCGGGCCGGACCCACCGGTGGAGCTCGGCCTGCTGGTCGGCGCGCAGGCCCGAGATCCGTTCGTTGAAGGCGTGGATCAGGCCGGCCCCCGTCTCCACGAGGGTCCCGAAGAGCACCACTTGGAACGCCACCTGGAATCCCCGCGAGCCGAGGACCTCGAGAAGCACGTTGGCGGGCACCCGCGCCGTCACGATGTCGGGGTAGTGACCCACGGTGGCGAGGAAGAACAGGAGCCCGGGCACCATGGCGATGGGACCGGTCAGGGCACCTGCCGTGAAGGTCTCGCGCCGGTTCGTGTGGATCCGGAGGGTGGCCAGGACGGGAGGGATGACCGCCAGGTTGTACCCGGCGTATCTGAGTCCCGCCCACAGCCACGCGCTTCCCGTCCCTTCCGCCGCGAGGTTGGCCGTGATCGCGTCCCCGAAGCTCCGGAAGCACCACAGGAAGAAGACCACGTACAGGCCGTAGAGAACCACGGACCAGGCGGTGAAGAACCTCTCGATGGCGGCGTTGCCCCCGAAGACGAGGAGACCGACGGCGACCATGACGCCCACCACGCCGATCCAGTAGTTGAGCCCGAAGGTCTCCTCGATGATGGCGCCCGCCGCCGCGGCCACCACGGCCAGGATCACGAAGAGCAGACCGACGTAGCACAGCTCGAAGAGCCACCAGCCCCGACCGAGCAGGCGCTTGAAGAACCGACGGTAGTCGAAGGTTCCCCACAGGCGGGCCAGCTCGAAGGTGACCATGGAGACGGCGCTCCAGATGACCATGGTCACTCCGATGGCCAGGAGGCCACCCAGGGGACCCTGGGTGAGGAAGAACTCCACCAGCTCGCGTCCGGTGCCGTACCCGCCCGCGATGACCACGGATTGGAAGACGAAGCCGGGAAGCAGATAGCGCCGGAAGAACGACGGGATCTCCATGGGCCGGCAAGCTATCCCCGCACAGTCGCAGGCGGCAAACGGCTCTTGACCTGATGCTGGTTGTTCCCGATCGTCGCGGCGCACCCCAACCAGGAGAGACGATGGGCAGGCGCTTTCTTCTCGTGGCGACCCTGGTGGTCTCCGGTGGGCTTTCTGCCGCCGGTGCCCAGGAAGTGGTGTCCCCTCCGGTCCACGAGGTTGTGATCCGCGGTGGACGCGTGCTCGACGGGGCGGGGAACCCCTGGATCTGGGCCGACGTCGCCATACTGGTGAACGGGGTGGTGGTGATCGAGCCGGGCGGGCGGCACACGGGCTCGCTTCCTGGTCAGGGTACTGTACGGTCCGGGGACCGGACCTCGTACATGACCGTCGAAAAGCGGGCCCCGTCCCTCGTCCTTCACCGTCCAACGGGAACCTGAAATGCAATCCGCATTGTCCGACAACCCCCTGCTGAGCCTCGTGGGAGCCCTCGCCATCCTCGTGATCCTGGCGTGGTTGGCTGACGTGGTCACGAAGCGGTTCTTCCTGGGCTTGGTGCGCCGGGTTGCCGCCCGGACCCGGTCCACCTGGGACGATCGCATGGTGGAGCGGAAGGTCTTCACCCGCTTGGCTCACGTCGCTCCGGCAGTGGTGGTCTACTACGGTATCGGCACCGCACTGGGGGTGACCCCGGGGGACGTCGGCGCCGGCACCGATCCAGCCTCTCTCGGCATGGCCTTCCAGCTCGTGCGGCGGGTCGCCCTTGCCTTCATCGTCCTGACGGGCGTGGTCGCGGCGTCGAACTTCCTTGCCGCCATCAACGACATCTACAGCGAGACGTACGCCGAGGCGGGGAACCGGCCCATCAAGGGCTACCTGCAGGTCCTTTCCATCTTCCTGTACATCGCCGCGGGGATCGTGATCATCACCATCCTCGCCGATCGCTCACCGGTTGTCTTTCTGTCGGGCCTGGGCGCCCTCACGGCGGTGCTCATGCTGGTATTCCGGGACACGATCCTGTCCCTCGTGGCGAGCGTGCAGATCATGTCCAACGACATGATCCGCATCGGGGATTGGGTGGAGATGCCCCAGGCCAACGCCGACGGCGACGTCATCGACATCGCGCTGCATACGGTGAAGATCCAGAACTGGGACAAGACCATCAGCGCCATTCCCACGCACAGGTTCATCTCCGAGTCGTTCAAGAACTGGCGGGGGATGAGCGAGTCCGGAGGACGACGCATCAAGCGGGCCCTGTACCTGGACCTCAACTCCGTGCACTTCCTCGGCGACGCCGAGATCGAGCACCTGTCCCGCCACGAGTTCCTGCGTGCGTACATGCGGGAGAAGCGCCAGGCGCTGGCCGCGGTCAACGAGCGGACGCCGTCGGATCCCGACGTGATCCCGGAGCGGCGACGCCTGACGAACGTGGGGACGTTCCGAGCCTACGTGAAGCACTATCTCCGGAATCACCCCAGGGTCCACCAGGACCTGACCCTCCTGGTACGCCAGCTGGCACCGGGGCCCAAGGGGCTTCCCCTGGAGATCTACTGCTTCACCAATGACACGGCGTGGGCGAGCTACGAGGGCATCCAGGCGGACATATTCGATCATCTCATCGCCATCCTGCCTGAGTTCGGGCTGCGGGCGTACCAGGAGCCGGCCGGCCGCGACTTCCAGGCCTGGCGCGAGAGGTTCACCGCGGAGGGATAGAACCCCGGGGCGGAGGGTGGGGTGACTATCCCTCGATCCCCGCCGGGGCGATCCCCCGCTCGACGGAGCCCAGCGCCGCGTCCACCACCAGGGCGAGGACGGCTGCGGGGATGGCGCCGGAGAGCACCAGGCGCGTGTCGGTGAGCGCGAGCCCCTGGACGATGGGGTCGCCGAGGCCGCCGGCCCCGATGAACGCCGCGAGGGTCGCGGTGCCGACGTTGATGACCGCCGCGGTGCGGATTCCGGCCATGATGACCGGGGCGGACAGGGGGAGGCGCACCAGGAGGAGGAGCTGTCGATCCGTCATCCCGAGGGCCCGAGCCGCCTCCACGGCCACGGGGTCGGCGTCCCGGACTCCCGTGTAGGTGTTCCGCACGATGGGGTACAACGAATAGAGGAAGAGCGCGACGACGGCCGGGGCGACCCCGATGCCCAGGAGGGGGATCATGAAGGCGAGCAGCGCGATGGAGGGCACGGTCTGCAGAAGGCCCACCGCCCGGATGACGCCTTCGGCACGCCCCCGTCGCCCCTCCAGCAACAGGCCCGACGGGACCGCCACGAGGACGCCCGAGATCAGCGACAGCCCCACGAGTAGCAGGTGCCTCAGCGTGAGGCGCGCGGTCTCGGCTCGGCGGTTCCAGAGGAAGGCCGGGAAGGAGACGGCGGCGGGCAAGTCCCGGATGGGCTCCGCCGCGTCACCGGCGGCCTCCACGATGCCCAGCTCCTCCAGCGCGTCCCTGGCCACGGTGGCCACCTCGTCGCCGTCCACCTCGAGGCGTCGGTTCCACCTGCGGATCCGCTCCTCCGAGAGGAGTCCGGAGAGCTCCGTCAGCGCCGCGACCGCCTGCGGATCCTCGGCGGCGAGGCGGGCGCTCACCAGCGCGGCCGCCTGGTAGGGCGGGAAGAACCGGCGGTCGTCGACGAGGACGCGCAGCGGGTAGCGTGCGATCTGTCCGTCGGTGGAATACCCGTCGATGACGTCCACCTCCCCTGCGGCCAGCGCCCGGTACTTCACCGCCTGGAGGAGGGGACGCACCTCCTTCAGCCGTAGATCGTAGGCCGCCGCCAGGCCCTCGAGCCCGTCGGCCCTCCCGATGAAATCGGGGCTGAGGCCGCCAACCAGGCGGGCTCCGTGTCGGGCCAGATCCGAGAGCGACTCCAGGTCCAGTGAATCCGCCGTGGTCCGCCGTACCGCGATGGCGTAGGTGTTCTCGAATCCGAGCGGAGGAAGCCACCGCAACCCCCACCGGCGGCGGAACTCGGCGGAGACCCGCCGGAAGGCCGCCCCCCGGTCTCCGGGCGGATCCTCTCCCAGGACCGCCAGAAGCCCCGTCCCCGTGTACTCGGGATAGACGTCGATGTCGCCCTCGACCAGGGCGCCGAAGGCGATCTCGGTGGCCCCGAGACCGGACCGGCGCTCCACGCTCAGACCCCGAGCCTCGAGGGTCAGCGCGAACATCTCCGCCAGGAGGTAGGACTCGGCGAAGGGCTTCGAGGCCACCACGACGGGCCGAGGGGGTCCGACCTGGCCCGCCAGGGCGGCGGGGACCAGGGTCAGGAAGACGGCGGCGGCCGCGAGGGCCCTCACCGTAGGTCCGCCCGCTCGACGAGCCGGGCCACGTAGGGTGTCTCGGGCCTGGCACGCAGGTCCTCCGGGGTGGCCACCTGCTCCATCCGACCCCCACGCATCACGGCCACCCGGTGCGCGAGAGCCATCGCTTCCGGGAGATCGTGGGTCACCAGCAGGACGGTCACACCCAGGCGCTCCACGAGCGCGGAGAACGCGGAGCGCACGTCGGATCTGGTGATCGCGTCGAGGGCGCCGAAGGGCTCGTCCAGCAGCACCACCCGCGGGTCGGCGGCGAGAGCCCGGGCCAGCGCGACCCGTTGACGCTGGCCTCCGGAAAGCTGTCGCGGCCAGCGATGCTCGAAGGACTTCGGGTCCAGGCCGACCCCCTCGAGGGCGACACGCGCCCGGCCCTCGGGATCGTCCATTCCCCGAAGACGCGGTACCAGAGCCACGTTCCTCCCCACGGTCCAGTGGGGGATCAAGCCCCCTTCCTGCTGCACGTACCCCAAGGACCGTCGCAGGGACACGGCATCGCCCTCGGCCACGTCTCGTCCTCCGACCCGGACCGCTCCTTCGTCCGGCAGGACCATGCGGTTGAAGAGCCGGAGAAGGGTGGTCTTTCCCGATCCGCTCTCTCCCACCAGGGCCAGGCGCTCACCGGAAGAGACCTCCACGCTCACTCGGTGGAGCGCGCGGACGGAGCCGTACCGCTTGCTCACGTCGGACGCCTGCAGGGCAGGGATTCTCACGCAGCGACCACCCCTGAAGCCGGACGGCCCCACTCGGCGTCGTGGGAACCCACGATGGGGGCCGGAGGTTACGAAGGAGCGGCCTCTCGGTTGGCCGCAGGCCGAGCACCGCCTATGCTAGGCGGCATTCGTCCACCCGCAACCTCTCGCCATGCCGCTCCACCCAGGACCGCATTCCGCGCCTGTTCGCCTCTCGGTCAACCAGGCCGGGGTGTGGGGCGGCCATCGCCCGGTCCCGCACCGTGGCTGAAGGCAACGGATCCGCAGGAAACGGCAGGGCGGGGAGGGGACCGCCGGCGGACATGCTGGCCGACGTGGCGCGTGGGCTGGCGCGGTCTCAGAAGGAGCTGTCGCCCAAGTACTTCTACGATCGCCGCGGGTCGGAGCTGTTCGAGGAGATCACCCGTCTCGAGGAGTACTACCAGACGCGCACCGAGCGGGCGCTCCTGGAGCGGATGATGCCCCGCAGGGTCGACCTGCACCGGCCCAGGGCCCTGGTGGAGCTCGGAGCAGGGAGCGCCAGGAAGTCCCGGATCATCCTTGACGCCATGGTGGAGGCCGGCTGTGGTCGCCTCTTCGTTCCGGTGGACGTGAGCGGTGATTTCCTGCAGCGGACGGCGGCAACCCTTCGGGAGGAGTACCCCTCGCTCTCGGTCGCCCCCCGGACGGCGGACATGACCGAGCCCCTGGACAAGCCCGACGGCCTGCCCCGGCCCACATGGTTCGCCCTGCTGGGAAGCACCATCGGCAACTTCCCCGAGGCCGACGCCGCGGAGCTGCTCGGCGGGGTCGCCCGGGCCATGAACCCCGAGGACCGGTTCCTCATGGGCGCGGACCTCAAGCCGGGGCCCGGTAAGAGCGTGGATCGCCTGGAGCGGGCGTACGACGACGCCCGCGGGGTCACGGCCGCGTTCAACCTCAACGTCCTCTCGGTCCTCAACCGCGAGCTGGGAGCGGATTTCGATCCTGATCGCTTCCGTCACCGGTCATTCTACAACGAGGAGGACGACCGCATCGAGATGCACCTGGTGAGCGTGGCGGAGCAGGAGGTCACCATCCCGGGCCTGGGCGTGACGCGGCTGGAAGCCGGTGAGAGCATCCGTACGGAGATCAGCTGCAAGTACGACCGCGAGACGGTGGCGCGCCTCTTCGACGCGGCGGGCCTCGAGATCGAATCCTGGGACGAGGACGAGGAGGGGATGTTCGCGCTGGTCCTCGGAAGGCACCGGCACTAGAGAACCGGCGCGCCTCGCCTGATCCGGGTCCGCGTGCCTCAGAGAAACACGGGCTCCACCTCCTCCACGCC
Source organism: Gemmatimonadota bacterium (assembly GCA_039589955.1). Taxonomy (GTDB): domain Bacteria; phylum Gemmatimonadota; class Gemmatimonadetes; order Longimicrobiales; family Gaopeijiaceae; genus SZUA-318. The sequence goes on from JBDHGI010000028.1 coordinate 14,764, forward strand.
GGCGGGCCCCAGCTCCACCCTGTGGTGCCCGTCGACGGGCTCCCACGCCGAGCCCGGGTCCAGGCGCTCGGACGCCACGACGATACCTCCGGGTCCGACGTTCTGCGCTCTGGCCATGTACAGGGAGTTCGAGAGGAGGACCGTGGACGTCCGTAGGATCCCGACACGCGCCCCGTCCGACAGGACCATGTTCAGCTGCGCGTCCTCCTTCTTTCCCACCCGCTCGATTACCCGGGCTGCCACCCGCTCGAGGGCCTCTGACAGCGAGGCCCCTCCCTCCTCGGCCTCCTGGACGGCGAGGAGGAACAGGGTCTCCGCCTCGGAGGGGCCCTCGAGGGAGGCGTACAGCTCGTCGCTCAGCCGGGCCCGCAGCTCGCGCATGTGCCGTCGGCGGAAGTCGGGAACGAAGCCGTCGAGGACGAAGGACCAGCGCCCGTGGACCAGGGGAAGGGGTCCCGCCCGGGGGCCGGCCTCACCAGGCCTCGAGGTCCCGACGGCCGCCAGGACGCAGGGTGCGGACACGGACTCCAATACGGCCTGCGCCTCGAGGTCGTGCCAGATGGGACCAGGCCGCGTCAGGCGCCTCGGCGTCCCCCGGTGGTACCAGACGACGCCGTAGCCGTCGGCGTTGAGCGAGCCCGAGAGCATCTCCTGGGGCGCACAGCTCTGGCGGTACAGCGAGTGAGCACCGCCGAACACCAGGGGCGCGGGCGAGGTGGGCGTACCGAGGTAGCAGACGAGGCGTCCCACGCTCAGGCCTCCGGGCTCAGATAGCCCTTCAGGGCCCCGAGGTCGACGTTGCCTCCGCTGAGTAGCACCACCACGGGCCGCCCTTCACGTAGCGGAATGCGGTCGGCGAGAAGCGCGGCCAGGCCCGCCGCGCCTGCGGGCTCCACCAGGAGCTTGGTCCGCTCCAGCAGGATCCGCAGGGCCGCGAGGATCTCGGCGTCGGCGACCCTCACGACGCCTCGGGCATGCTGCGCCACCAGAGCGTGGTTGAGCACGCCTGCCATGGGCGCCCCGAGCCCATCGGCGACGGTCTCCACGCGGTCCAGATGCACCGCCCGGCCGGCCTGGAGGCTGCGGGTCATGGCGTCGGCTCCCTCCGGCTCGACCCCCCACACGTCGATGTCAGGCCGCGTGGCGGCTACGGCTACGGCGATCCCGCTCACCAGACCTCCTCCGCCCACCGGGACGACGATGGTCGCGACATCGGGAAGCTCCTCGACGATCTCCAGCCCGCAGCTGGCGTGACCCGCTACCACCTCCTCGTCGTCGAACGGGTGGACGAAGCGGAGTCCCCGCTCGTCCGCCAGCTCGAACGCCTTCTGGAAGGCCTCGCGGGCGTCCCCGTGAAGGACGATCTCGGCGCCATAGCCCCTGCTTGCCGCCACCTTGGCCTGCGAGGCCGCCTCCGGCATCACCACGACGGCATGCACACCGGCCGATCGGGCCGCCCAGGCAACCGCCTGGGCGTGGTTGCCGGCGGAGATGGTGATCACGCCCCGCGCACGCTCCTCGCCGGTGAGGCGCAGAAGCCGGTGGAGGGCGCCGCGAACCTTGAAGGCCCCCGTCTTCTGGAGGTTCTCGCACTTCAGGTAGACCGGGGCACCCACCCGCTCGGACAGCGTCGCGGAGGAGACGAGGGGGGTCCGGTGCACGGACCCGTCGATCATGACGCGGGCCCGCTCCAGGCGGTCTCGAGGGAAGCTCGAATTCACGGCTCACGTGGTCGTGGGTGCGGAGTGGCCATCATGTGCCGCCGGCCGGCTCCGCGCTACCCCGCCTCCCGGAGGTTGCCGCCCGGAGGCCGCGCGCGATAGCATGGCCCTCCCCGGCCAACCTCAACGGAGCCCGAGCATGAGCCTCCCCCGCGTTCTGTCCGTGCTGCTGACGATCCTGTGCGCCACGCCCGCCACCCCCGTCCTTGCCCAGGAGTGGCTCGACGCCGACGACCTCGAGGCGATGCGGTGGCGGAACGTCGGGCCCTTCCGCGGCGGGCGGTCCAACGCGGTATCGGGCGTGCGGGGCCGTCCCGAGACCTTCTACTTCGGTGGGACGGGCGGGGGCGTCTGGAAGACCACGGACCGCGGCGAGACCTGGGCCAACGTGTCCGACGGATTCTTCGAGACGGGCTCCGTGGGCGCCATCGCGGTGGCCGAGTCCGATCCCAACGTCGTGTACGTGGGGATGGGAGAGCACGCCGTCCGCGGCGTGACCACCTCCCACGGCGATGGCGTCTACAGGTCCACCGACGCGGGAAGGACGTGGACCCACGTGGGGCTCGACCGTACGCGTCAGATCTCCCGCATCCGGGTGCACCCCTCCGACCCCGACCTCGTGTACGTGGCCAGCCAGGGATCGCCGTACGGAGCCAACGAGGAGCGAGGCGTCTATCGGTCCAGGGACGGGGGCACGACGTGGGAGCGGGTCCACTTCGTCAGCGAGGACGCAGGAGCCAGCGACCTGGCCATGGACATGACCAACCCCCGCATTCTCTACGCGGCCTACTGGGACCACCGCCGCCATCCCTGGATGGTTCGCTCCGGCGGGGAGGGCTCGGGCATCTGGAAGTCGACGGACGGGGGAGACACCTGGACGGAGCTAACCGAGGGCCTGCCCGACCTCATGGGGAAGATCGGTATCGACGTCTCCAGGGCGAGCCCGGATCGTGTCTTCGCCAACATCGAGGCCGCCGACGGGCAGGGGGGCGTCTACCGCTCCGACGACGGAGGAGAGAGCTGGGTCCAGACCAACTCCGATCGCATCACCCAGACCCGTTCCTGGTACTACATGGAGATCTTCGCCGACCCGCTGGACGAGAACACCGTCTACGTGCTCAACGCGCCCATGCTTCGCTCCATCGACGGGGGTCGGACCTTCACGACCGTTCAGGTGGGCCACGGCGACACACACGACCTGTGGATCGATCCGGACGACCCGGATCGGATGATCCTGGGAGACGACGGCGGCGGTGAGATCACCACGAACGGTGGAGCGACCTGGTCCACATTGCGCAACCAGCCCACGGCCCAGTTCTACCGCGTGAGCACGGACAGCCGCTTCCCCTATCACATCTACGGGGGCCAGCAGGACAACTCGGCCATCGGCATTCCCTCGGCCTCGCCCGGCGGGATCGGATGGGAGGACTTCTACTCGGTGTCCGGGTGCGAGAGCGCCTACCTGGCCTTCGATCCCGACGACCCCCAGTACGTGTACGGCGGGTGCTACCAGGGCCTCATCGACGTCTGGAACCGGCGCACCCGGGAGTCGAAGCCGATCATGGCCTACCCCTACCTGGGACTCGGGACCTATCCGGTGGACCAGAAGTACCGGTTCAACTGGAACGCCCCCATCGTCGCCGCACCCCACGATCCCGACGTCATCTACCACGCGGGCAACGTCGTGCTCAAGACCTCGGACCGGGGCCAGAGCTGGCAGGAGATCAGCCCGGACCTCACCCGGGACGACGAGGAGAAGCAGAGGGCGGGGGGAGGACCCATCACCAACGAGGGGGCGGGCGGAGAGAACTACAACACCATCATGTACCTCGCGCCCTCCCCCCACGAGGCGGGGGTCCTTTGGGTGGGCACCGACGACGGGCTGGTGCACGTCACCCGGGACGAGGGGCGCACCTGGACGGACGTGACGCCCGGCGACCTGGGTGAGGCGCTGGTGAACTCCATCGAGGCTTCGCCTCACGACCCCGCCACTGCCTACGTGGTGATCACCCGCTACAAGTTCAACGACTTCACGCCCCACATCTTCAAGACCACCGACTACGGCGGCAGCTGGCGGCGCATCGTAGAGGGCATCGCCGAGGAAGACTGGGTGCGGGTGGTTCGGGAGGACCCGGTGCGTCCGGGGCTCCTGTATGCGGGGACGGAGACGGGCATGTATATGTCTATCAATGGAGGATATAACTGGAACGACTTCCAGTTGAATCTACCGGTCGTGCCCATCACGGATCTCACCATCCGCGACAATGATCTGGTAGCCGCCACCCAGGGGAGGGCGTTCTGGGTTCTCGACGATCTGTCCCCCCTCCAGCAGCTGTCCGACCTCACCGTGCGCTCCCCCATGCACCTGTTCGAGCCGAGAGCGGCGGTCCAGGCAGGATTCCTCGGGGGAGGCGGCGGTGCCAGAACGGGGGAGAACCCGCCGGCCGGAGCCCAGATCTTCTTCTCGTTCGCCGACGCGCCGGAGGGGCTCGTGACGCTGGAGATCCTCGATTCGGACGGCAGGGTGGTGCGCACCTACGCCACGGAGCCGGAGGACGCGGGAGACGAGGCCTACTCGACGCTCCCCCGACCGGAAGCGGGCCTGAACCGACATGCCTGGGACTTCCGCGCCGAGTCCCTGCCTGAAGTGGAGGGCCTCATTCCCTTCGGCTCCCTCCAGGGCCGGCAGATGCCCCCCGGCGACTACCTGGTGCGCCTCACCCACGGGGAAGTGGCGGTGATGGTCTCCCTGCGGGTGGAGCCGGACCCCAGGCGCACCGCGACGCTCGCCCAGTACGCCGAGCAGGATCGCCTGCTTGCCCGGGCCCAGGACGCGGCCCGGGACCTGTACGGGTCGGTCGTCGCCCTCCGGTCCGTCCACCAGCAGGTGGAGGCGGTGGTGGAAAAGACGGCGGACCACGAGGCCCACGACACCATCGCCGCCGCAGCCGCCTCGCTGACCGGGAAGATCGCCGCCTGGGAGGACGTCCTCGTTCAGCCGGACCAGAAGACATTCCAGGACGTCATCAACTTCGTGAACCAGCTCGACGCTCAGCTGCTCGCCTTGATCCAATCGGTGGACGGGATGGAGCCTCCCGTGACCCAGGGCGCGAGGGACCGGCTCGCAGATCTGACCGACGCCTGGGCCGGCCACGCCCGGACCCGGGACGCGATCCTGTCGGAGGATCTCACTGCCTTCGAGGCCCTCCTGGAAGAGCTGGGGATTCCCCATGTGGTCATCTCGAGGCCCGGGGCGGGGCAGCGACCCGTCACGCAGGACCGGGACCGCGAGGGACGGTGACGGATTCCTCCGCCACGGACCGCGGATCTCTCGTCGGCGGCACGGTCGTGGCAGAACCGCAATTCGTGTTTGCCCCCAACGGGTTGGGGGGTGTACCTTCGCCCCGTAGGCTCTGCCCGCGGGTCCACCAAATCGCACAGAGAGGGTATCCCATGCGTGCTCAACGAACGGGTCTCCTCGCACCCCTGCTCCTGACTCTCATGGTGCTGACGTCGCCGTTGGCGGCGCAGCAGGGGACGCTCACGGGGCGGGTGACGGACGAACAGGGTCAGCCGGTCGATGCGGCACAGATCTCGGTTCTCGGGACGGGGACCGGGGGCCTGACAGACGCGGCGGGCCGGTACTCCCTCTCCCTTCCGGCCGGGTCGTACTCCCTGGTGGTGAACGTGGTCGGCTTCCGCGAGCAACGCTTCGACGGGATCCGGGTCGCCTCGGGGCAGGCCACGAGCTTCAACATCCAGCTCACCTCCATGGCCTACGAGCTCGATCCCGTGGTCATCACTGCCTCAAGGGCGGCGGAGAAGGAGACCGACGCTCCGGCCACCACCTTCACGGTGGGGGAGATCGAGCTCGACGAGCGGCCCGTGACCACGCCCGCGGAGCACCTCCGCTTGGCACCGGGCGTGGACATCATCACCCACGGGCTCCAGGCGTCCAACGTGGTGGTGCGGGGCTTCAACAACATCTTCTCCGGCGCCCTGCACATGCTGCATGACTATCGCCTGGCCGGTGTTCCGTCCCTGCGGGTGAACCTCCTGCACTTCATCCCGTCGAACCAGGCCGACCTCGCGAGGATGGAGGTCGTCCTCGGTCCCGCCTCAGCCCTCTACGGCCCGAACACCGCCAACGGCGTGGTGCATATCATCACCAAGTCGCCCCTCGACGACCAGGGCACGACCGTGACCGTCGGTGGGGGGCAGCGCAACGTCTTCCAGGGCTCGTTCCGCTCCGCGTTCCTGCTGAGCGACGACTTCGGCCTCAAGGTGTCCGGCCAGTACCTGAAGGGGGACGAGTGGGAGTTCGACGATCCCACCGAGGTCACCAACCGGCTCTCCGCCGACCAGAACCCCCAGCGGTGCATCGCCGACAAGCAGCTTCGGGGGATCACCGACGTCGCCGCTGCGCAGGCCGCGTGCGACCGTATCGGGATCCGTGATTACGACCTGGAGCGATACGGAGTCGAGGCCCGGGCCGACTGGCGGTTCGCCGACAACGGGACGCTCGTGGCCACGTACGGGCGGAACAACTCGTCGGGCGTGGAGCTCACGGGCCTGGGATCCGGTCAGACCGTCGACTGGGTCTATGAGTTCTACCAGGCCCGACTCAACTTCGATCGCTTCTTCGCCCAGGCCTATCTGAACACCAGCGACGCCGGCGAGAGCTACCTGCTGAACTCCGGCGTGCCCCTGGTGGACCGGTCGAAGCTCTTCGTGGGCCAGCTGCAGCATGGGTTCTCCCTGGCCGACGGCCGGCAGGACTTCACCTACGGCTTCGACTACCTCGGGACCCGCCCGGAAACCGAAGGGAACATCAACGGGGTCTACGAGGACGACGACGACATCGACGAGTGGGGACTCTACCTCCAGTCCAAGACGGGTCTGGCGGATCAGTTGGACCTCATCCTCGCCGGACGCCTGGACAACCACTCCATCCTGGCTGAGAACGTGTACTCGCCCCGCGCGGCGCTTGTCTTCCGGCCCGCGCCGGAGCAGACCCTGCGACTTTCGTACAACCAGGCGTACTCCTCTCCGTCCACCCTCAACTACTTCCTGGACATCGGCAACGGCTTCGCTCCCGGCGGGGCGGGAGCCCTCGGCTTCGGCCTCAGGGCCTACGGCACGGGAAGGGAGGGATGGTCGCTGATGGATCCCACGAGCGGGATGCCCTACGGCTTCCGGTCCCCGTTCAACCCGGCCGGCGCCGATCAGATGCTCCCCTGGGCGGCGACCACGGCGTTCTGGCAGGCAGCCGTGGGCGTGCTCCAGGTCCAGGTGGACAGGGGGGACCTGCCCCCCGATCTGGCGCCGATCCTCCAGATGCTGGCCGGTCTCAGCCCGGGTCCGACGGACCTCGGGACGATGCTCTTCCATCCCATCGATTCGACCCTGGTTTCTCTGGGGCAGGCGAATCTGCCGGCCGTCCCGAGCATAGCCGACGACAATACCGAGACGTACGAGATCGGCTGGACCGGGATCATCGACGGGAGGGTCAAGATCGCGGCCGACGTCTACCGGACGACGAGGAACAACTTCGTCTCGCCCCTGCTGGTCCAGAACCCGCTCGTGACCTACAACGGACAGGACGTGGGCGACTTCATCACCGTGCCCATCGTGACGGCCATCACCCAGCAGCTCATCGCCGCTGGGCTGGATCCCGCCACGGCGCAGCAGCAAGCGCAGCAACAGGCGCAGGTGCTGGTTCCCTTGCTCGCCGCCGGGATCGCCCAGGTTCCCATCGGGGTCGTGTCGGCGCCCTTCCTGCCTGGCGGCTCCGACCTCGTGGTCACCTATCGCAACGTCGGAGACCTGACCCTCTATGGCGCCGACCTGGCCTTCCAGTGGTTCCTCACCGACCGGTGGACGTTGAACGGGACCTACTCCTGGGTGTCCGACGACACGTTCCCCATCGAGTTCAGCAAGGCTCCCATCTCGCTGAACGCGCCGAAGCACAAGGGTTCCGTGGCCATCGCCTACCGGGACGTGACCTCGGGCTTCAGCGCCCAGACGAGGTTCCGCTACAGCAACGCCTTCCCGGCCATCTCCGCCGGCTTCGAGGGCGATGTGCCCTCGACGAAGGTGGTGGACATGAACCTCGGCTACAGGGTGCCCAACACCGGGGCGGAGCTTCAGCTGAGCGTGAACAACGTCTTCAACAGCAACAACGAGAGCTTCGTCGGCGTGCCGAGCATCGGCCGGTTCGCCATGGTGCGGGTCAAGTACGACCTGTTCTAGATCGCTTCCTTGCTGACATGCCAAGGGGGCCCGGCCGGAGTTTCCGGCCGGGCCCTCTCGCTACGGGTCCGGCAGCCGCGTTCGGGATGTTCCACCCCCGGGCGGCCCCCTGTACCTTTCGTCACCCGCCGAATCCCGCTCCGCACCGGAAGGCTGCTCCGTGACGACCTCCGACGCCCGACCGTCCGTGACCCTGCGCTGCGTCTTCTGCCTCACGCTGAACGGCATCGACCTCTCACGCGCGCAGGACCGTCCGACGTGCGGGGAGTGCGGCCGACCCGTTCTCCTCGACCGGCCGGTAAGGGTCACCGAGGAGGACTTCGACCGGACGGTGCTGCGGTCCTCCGCCCCCGTCCTCGTCGACTTCTACGCCGACTGGTGCGCCCCGTGCAAGATGGTCGCCCCCGTCGTCGACGAGATCGCGACCGCTCACGTGGGTCGGCTCCTCGTGGCCAAGGTGGATACGGACCGGGCGCCGGCGCTCTCCCAGCGACTCGGGATCCGGGGCATCCCGACCCTCATCGCCTTCAGGGACGGCGCCGAGGTCGGGCGGAGCGTGGGCTTCGACCCGGTCCGGCTCCGTGAGCTCGCCGAGGAGGCTGTCCAGTGAAGAAGCGCGTCCGGCAGGCCCTGATCCTCGACATCATCAAGCACAACCGCATCGCGAGCCAGGAGGCGCTCCGGGAGCGGCTGCAGGAGCAGGGAACGGAGGTGACGCAGGCCACCCTCTCCCGGGACATCCGGGAGCTGCGCCTGGTCAAGGTCCCGGGCGCCGAAGGTGCGGCCCACTACTCCCTTCCCGAGGAGTGGGAGACCACGCCTCCTCTGGAGGCGCTGCTGCCCACGCTGTTTACCAGCGCCGAGGGCGTGGGGAATCTCCTGGTCATCCGGACCATGAAGGGGGGAGCCCAGACGGTGGCCGCCGGCATCGACTGGGAGGAATGGCCGGAGGTCCTTGGCACCATCGCCGGCGACGACACCATCCTGCTGATCCTCCGGGACGCCGGCCAAGTCGAAACCGTGCACCATCGGCTGCGACAGATGGCCGGCGTGGAAGAGGACTGAGCACGGCGAGAGTGCAAGAATATGCAGCCAACCGATCCGCTTCAGTCCAGCTTCTGACCTGAAAGAGCCGCAGGTGGGCAGAAGAGCTTGACGACGGCGGGGTCAGAATGCATAGTCATGCAATGGCTATGCATAGTATGGCCCCGGCGGCGGTCGGCGTCGTCGGGGCAACAGGTTATACGGGCATGGAGGTGCTGCGGATTCTCCGGGCCCACGAAGGCGTGGAGATCCGCTTCGCCACGTCGGAAGGTCACGCGGGTGAGCCCTCGGGCGTTCCGGGACTGGATCTCGTGGAGAGCGCCGAGGCGCCGCTCGACGAGGTGGACATCGCCTTTCTCTGCCTGCCCCACGGGAAGGCGGCGGCCTGGGCTCCCCGGGCCCTCGACGCCGGGGCGCGGGTCATCGACCTGACCGCCGACCACCGACCCGGCTCGGGCAGGGAGGCTGGAGCCGTCTACGGCATGGCGGACCTCCTGGGCAAGTGCATCGCCAGGGCGAGGCTGGTGGCCAATCCCGGCTGCTATCCCACCGGGGTGCAGCTCGCTCTGCACCCCCTCCTACGGGGGGGCCTGCTGGATGAGTCCCGACCGGTGGTGGTGAACGCGACCTCGGGCGTCACCGGTGCGGGTCGATCCCCGAAGCGGGAGCTGCTCTTCGCGGAGGTCGCCGGGGACTATCGCGCCTACGCCATGGGGAATCGGCACCGACACCTCCTGGAGATGCGTGCGGCCTTGCCGTCGGTGCAGCTCCTCTTTCAGCCCCATCTGCTCCCGGTGCCCAGGGGAATCCTGGAGACGATCTACGTCCCGGCCCGGGGAGGCGTGGACGGCGACGCGATCCGGGCCGCCTGGCGCGCCGCCTACCGGGAGGCGGCCACCGTCAGGATCGTCGACGAGGCTCCCAGGCTTTCCGACGTCGCGGGCACCGACGTTCTCCACCTGGCCGTCGCGGACAACGCGGACCTCGACCCACCCGTGGTGACGGTCCTGGCGTGCTTCGACAACCTGGGGAAGGGTGCGGCCGGGCAGGCCGTCCACAACATGAACCTCATGTTGGGCCTCGAGGAGGCACGGGGGCTCCGGTGCTGAACGTCGTAAAGCTGGGAGGGGCGGCGGCGGCGGACTCAGAGGCCCTTTGCCGCACGGCCGGGAGGATCGTGGCGCTGCCGGGTCGGAGCGTGGTGGTGCACGGGGGCGGGGCCGAGATCTCGAGCTGGCAGGAGCGCCTGGGAATGCCGGTCACCTGGCGCGATGGCCTGCGGGTGACCACTCCGGAGGCCCTCCAGGTCACCGCCATGGTGCTCTCCGGGTGGATGAACAAGCGCGTCGTTCAGGCCTTCACCGATCTCGACGCGCGGGCCGTGGGGATCAGCGGTGAGGACGGCCGTCTCCTGGAAGCGGCCTACGCCCAGGGTGGCGCCCTGGGCGAAGTGGGGGAGATCGTGAGGGTCCGGCCCGAGCTGGTCGAAGCGCTGCTCGCCCAGGACTTCCTCCCCGTGGTCTCCCCCCTGTCGCGGGGCCCCGGCGGTGCACCCCTCAACGTCAACGCCGACGAGGCGGCGCTCCACCTGGCAGCGAGCATGGGTGCCACGCGCATCTACCTGATCTCGGACGTGCCGGGAGTCCAGGTGGGCGGCTCGGTGGTCGCCACCCTCGCCCCGTCCGAGGCTCGGCGGCTCCTCGACGACCACACGGCCACCGGAGGCATGGCCGTGAAGCTCCGGCAGGCGCTGATCGCCGCAGACATGGGGGTGGATGTGGCCATAGGCGGTCCCTCCCTGCTGGACGACGTGGACAGCGGGACGCGGATCCTCGGAGCGGCCAGGGCGGCGGGGGCGGCGTGAGCACGCACACCGAGACCGTCCAGCCCCTCCTGGGGGTGTACAGCCGGCCCGATCTGGTCCTCGAGCGGGGTGAGGGACCCTGGGTCTGGGACGACGAAGGTCGCCGCTACCTGGACTTCACGGCGGGCATCGCCGTGAACGCCCTGGGGCACGCAGCCCCGGTGGTCCGTGAGGCCATCGGCAAGGCTCTGGACAAGGGTCTCATCCACACGTCGAACCTCTACCGGACGCGGCCCGCCGAGGAGCTAGCACGGGTTCTGGTGGACCAGAGCTTCCCCGGCCAGGTCTTCTTCTGCAACTCGGGCGCCGAGGCCAACGAGGCCGCTCTGAAGTTCGCGAGGCGCTGGGCGGGGAAGGAGGCAGGATCCGGCCGACACGAGTTCGTGGCCTTCCGTGGCTCCTTCCACGGACGCCTCTTCGGCAGCCTGGCCCTGACGGACCGGGAGGCCTATCAGGCCCCTTTCCGCCCTCTCATGCCGGGTACCCACCTCGTCGAGGTCGGCGACATGGACGGCGTGGAGACCCTGCTGGGCTCCGGACGCGTGGCCGGCGTCCTCATCGAGCCCGTGCAGGGGGAGGGTGGCATCCGTCCCGTGCCCCACGACTTCCTCCGGGAGCTCCGCACCTCGTGCGACCGGCACGGGAGCCTGCTGATCTTCGACGAAGTCCAGTGCGGGCTGGGCAGGACGGGCCGGCTTTTTGCCTGGCAGCACGCGGACGTCGTCCCCGACGTAATGACGCTGGCCAAGCCCCTGGCGGCCGGCCTGCCCATGGGAGCGGTGGTCCTCGGCCCCCACGTCGCCGAGGCCGTCGAGCCCGGTGACCACGCCACGACCTTCGGCGGCGGTCCCCTGGTGGCGTCCGTGGCTCTGGCCGTCGTGCGCACGCTTGCGGACCCGGAGTTCCTCCGGGGGGTGGAAGCCCGGGGCCGTCGCGTCGTCGCAGGCCTGGAAGCTCTCCGTGGGCGGGTCTCGCGAGTGACGGACGTACGGGGGCTCGGGCTGCTGCAGGGTGTGGCGACGGACGGTCCCGTGGCCCCCGTCGTGGCAAGGGCGCGGGCCCTCGGCCTCCTGGTCGTGTCGGCCGGATCCGACGTCGTCCGGCTCGTTCCGCCCCTCAATACCGAGCCCGAGCTCCTCGATCACGGCGTCGGGCTCCTCGAGGAGGCCATGGCGTGACGCCGGTTCCTGCCCTGGACCTGACGCCTCGGCTGAGAGAAGCCGGCGTGGCGGACGTGGAGGCCATCGTGGGCCTCATCCACCGGTTCGCCTCCGTCGGACAGATGCTCCCGAAGACGCCCTTGGAGGTACTGCGGTCCCTACATCAGTTCCTCGTGATGGACAGCGCAGGCTGCGTGGTGGCCTGCGGCGGCCTCCGCGTGTACTCCTCCCGGGTGGCCGAGGTGGTCAGCCTCGCGGTGGACGAGGCCTGGCAGGGAAGGGGCCTGGGGGCGGAGATCGTGGATCACCTCGTCCGACGGGCGCAGTCCATGGGGGTCGGCAGCGTCTTCGCGATGACGTTGACGGAGCCGTTCTTCCGCCGCCAGGGCTTCCAGCCCGTGCCCAGGGCGTCGCTTCCCGAGAAGGAGGCCGAGGACTGCCGGTCCTGCGCCCGTGCCGTCGGCTGTCGGGAGATCGCCGTCCTGCGGGAGCTCCCGCCCGGAGCCGCCCTGTCCGGCTTCCGGGTGGCGGGTGGCTTCCGCAAACCCGACGGTACGCGCACGCGTCGTCGACGGATCCCGGATCTGCCAATCCACCCGAGTCCCTGACCCGACGCCCCGGATCGAGGAGCGCGGCCCCGTTGTCGCGGCCCCGCTCCCTCGGTATGCTGCCTTCGCGTCGCTCCTCCCGACCCCACGGCTCATGACCTCCTCCGATCGTCAAAGAACCGGGGCAGCAGCCCTGTGGGGCGGCCGCTTCGACGAGGGTATGGCGCCGGAGATGGCACCCCTGAACCTCTCCCTATCCACCGACGGTCGGCTGTGGAGGGAGGATATCCAGGGGAGCCTCGCCTGGGCTCGAGCCCTCGGCGAAGCCGGAGTGCTGACGACCGAAGAGGCGCGGACCCTGTGCCGGGGCCTCGACGAGGTCGGCGCCCGCATCCAGGCCGAGGGCCTCGGAGACGCTCCGGAAGAGGACATCCATACCGTCGTGGAGCGCATGCTTCACGAGGCGGTGGGTGAGGTCGCCGGCAAGCTCCACACCGGCCGCTCCAGGAACGACCAGTCGTCCACCGGCGTCCGGCTCTTCGGGATGCGGGCCGCCCGTGAGACGGAGGCGGACCTGGTTCGCCTGTGCCGGGCTCTCCTCTCCCTCGCGAGGCAGGGTGTGGACGCCCTCATGCCGGGCTACACCCACCTGCAGCAGGCCCAGCCCATCCGCGCGGCGCACTGGGCCCTGGCCCATGTCTGGCCATTCCTGCGGGACGTGGCGCGTGTTCGTCAGGCCGGGAGCGCCGCCTCCTCGCTTCCCCTGGGCTCCGGCGCCGTCGCCGGATGCCCCTTCCCCGTGGACCGGGAGGCGCTTCGGCGGGAGCTGGGCTTCGAGCGTCTGTCGGAGAACAGCGTGGACGCCGTGTCGGACCGCGACTGGATCTGCGATCTGCTCTACGCCGGTAGCATGATCGGGATGCACCTCTCCCGGCTGGCGGAGGACCTCATCCTGTTCTCCTCCAAGGAGTTCGGGTTCGTTCGGCTGTCCGACGGATTCAGCACCGGCTCCAGCCTCCTGCCCCAGAAGCGCAACCCGGATGTGGCGGAGCTGATCCGTGGCAAGGCGGGACGCCTGGTGGGCAACCTCTCGGGAATGCTCGTGCTGCTCAAGGGGCTTCCCACGGGATACAACCGGGACCTGCAGGAGGACAAGGAGCTGCTCTTCGACACCGTGGACACCCTGGCCCTGGTGGTGCCCGCCATGGCGGGCGCCGTCGAGACCGCCCGGCTGCGACCCGACCGGATGCGGGAGTCCATGGACGCCGAGCTTCTCGCCACGGACCTGGCCGACTACCTCGTCCGCAAGGGAGTCCCGTTTCGGGAGGCCCACGAGGTCCTGGGGCGACTCGTCCGAACCGCGGAGCAGAGCGGCGTGAGCCTGGGCGAGCTGGACCCCGAGGTGTTCCGGGGCGAGCACCAGGCGTTCGGCGAAGACGTCGCGGAGGTCTTCGATTGGGGCCGCTCCGTCGACGCCCGGGACGGCGAGGGCGGCACGTCGGGCCGGGCGGTCCTCGCCCAGATCGCCGAGGCCGAACGGCGCCTCTCGGGCTAGGAGCCTGTCTCCACGACCGGCCGGCCCATGGTTCTCCCCGCCGCCTCGACGAAGGGGTGAAGCCCTTGCATGAGATCGGTGAACTCCGAGAAGTCGAGGGACTGCTCTCCGTCGGAGGTGGCGCGCTCGGGATCCGGATGGACCTCCACGATGAGTCCGTCGACGCCCGCGGCCACCGCCGCGTAGGAGATGGGCGCCACCAGCGATCGACGCCCCCCCGCGTGGGAGGGATCGGCGATCACCGGCAGGTGGGTCTCTTCCTTCAGGATGGGGATGGCCGCGAGGTCGAAGGTGTTCCGCGTGGCGGTCTCGAAGGTCCGGATCCCGCGCTCGCAGAGGATGACGTTCGGGTTGCCCTGACTCATGACGTACTCGGCTGCCAGGAGCAGGTCCTTGACGGTGGCGGACATGCCCCGCTTCAGCAGCACGGGCCTGCGCAGGCGTCCGACCTCGGTGAGCAGGGCGAAGTTCTGCATGTTCCGGGCACCCACCTGCAGCACATCGGCGTAGGAGGCCACCAGCTCCACCTGTCGGGTGTCCATCACCTCGGTGACCACCGGAAGACCTGTCTCCTTCCGGACCTGGGCCAGGATCTCGAGACCCTCCTCACCCAGGCCGCGGAAGGAATACGGCGACGTACGGGGCTTGAAGGCTCCTCCTCGCAGGGCTTGTCCTCCCAGTCGTCGCACGTGGTCGGCGGTCTGTCGGAGCATGTCGGCTCCCTCCACCGAGCACGGCCCGGCGATGACGACCAGCTCCCGTCCGCCAAGGCCGGCAGGACCCAGGGGCACTCGGGTGGACTCGGCCGCGAATTCCCTTGAGGCGAGCTTGTACGGCTTCAGCACGGCGTGAACCGTCTCCACGCCGGGTATGGAGAGCAACGGGATGCTCCGGAGACGCTCCTCGTCCCCGATGCAGCCGATGACCGTCCGCTCCTCGCCCCTGGACACGTGGGTCCGCAGACCGGCGGCCTCCACCCGCTCCCGGATGTGGTCGAGCTGCTCCTGGGTCACACCCTTTCGGGTCACGATGATCATGGCGCTTCTCCGGGACGGGACCGCCCGTCCACGTCCGAGTCCGGTGAAAAAAAGAAAGGGCCCCCGATGTGGGAGCCCGCCAATAGTATCGGCAGCCGAGGGTGCGCGGATCCATGGACCATGGTTCCATTCGTCCGCGGGCTCTGTCAAGGCATCCGGGGTCCCTGGAAAGTCGTCCGGTCCCCCGATAACTTTCCCGCCGTTCCGCTCCCGCACACTCCAAGCCACCGCGTCGGCGCTCCCGAGCGTCGACGCCGACACGATGAGCTCCTCGCCCGCTTCCACACCGCCCGGCTCACGCGTTGCCGCCACCGAGACCCTGAAGCACGCCGCGGCCGCCCGGGCCCTGGAGGAGGTTCACGGCGGCATGGTCCTCGGACTGGGCTCGGGAAGCACCGTGGCTCACTTCCTGGACCTGCTCGGACGCTCCCTGGCTTCGGGGGCGCTCCGGGACGTCGTGGGCGTCCCCTCGTCGGTGGGCACCGAGTCCGCG
>JBDHGI010000029.1:0-29972 GCA_039589955.1 Gemmatimonadota bacterium
GGCACCGGCGCCATCGAGAAGCGCGTGGTCGTGGTGGAGGACCCGGAGACCGGGGGCGACGCCATGGCCATTCGGAAGCGCTCGCTCTTCTCGCTGGGATACGATCACCGCATCGTGGACGGCGCCGACGCGGCCCGCTTCCTCGCGCGGCTCAAGGAGGTCATCGACGACTTCCCCGAGGACGCCTGACGCCGGCTCGGCGATGAGGTCGATCGCGCTCCGCAGGCTGGGGCGGGTCGGCTATCGGGAGGCGCTCGACCTGCAGGAGCGCCTGGTGCGTGAGCGCCGCTCCGGGCGCGCGCCCGATACGCTCATGCTCCTCGAGCACCCGCACGTGGTGACGCTCGGCTCCGGAGCCAGCGAGGCGCACGTGCTGGCCGGTCCAGAGGAGCGCGCACGACTCGGGATCGAGCTCTTCGAGACGGGGCGGGGCGGAGACGTCACCTACCACGGGCCGGGGCAGCTCGTGGGCTATCCCGTCCTGGACCTGAAGCCCGATCGAACCGATCTGCACCGGTATCTGAGGGATCTCGAGGAAGTCCTGATCCTGGCGGCGGGGCATCTCGGAGTGGCGGCCAGGAGAGTGGAAGGGCTGACCGGAGTCTGGACGGACCGGGGCAAGCTGGGAGCCATAGGAATCCGCGTGTCCTCGGGCTGGATCACCTCCCACGGCTTCGCCCTCAACGTCCACACCGACCTCAGCTACTTCGAGACCATCGTTCCGTGCGGCATCGCGGAGGGGGACGTGACCTCCCTGGAGGTGGAGCTCGGCCGGGCGGTACCGATGGAGGAGGCCATCGAGGCGGTGTCCCGGGCCTTCTGCACGGTTTTCGACGCCAGAATCATGTCGTCTGGACAACAATAGGGGTGCCCGAAGTCGGACATGGGCCTCCCTCGGCAAAGCCCTCTTTTCACAAGTTCCGGAGCGCACGAGCCATATGTTTGGGGAAGAGATGTTCCCCAATTCGTTTGTTTATGTGCCGGGTCTCGGGAGAGGACGGGGAGTCCGTGGTGTGCCATGTAAGCTCTTGTAGCGTTTGAGGATCAGCCGTGTTCCCCATTTCGCCTTCCGAGAGGCGCCGGGGGGCTTGCACCCGGCGTGGGCACCTCGTATCTATGGTGCGCGCTTCGGATGCGGCTCGTCGCGATCGATGGCGATGGTCATCCCACCGACGAATCCGAAACGAGGCTGCCGGGCGCGACGGCGCAGCGGTGGTCAGCGAACCGGAGCTTAGGAGATCCGGGGAGCACGGCAGAGAGGTCGCTGGCCCCTGTCGGACAGGCCCTTCGAGACGAGACAGAAGGGCGCCCCTCGCCACGGACCGCGTGGCACGAAAGAGGGGAGAAGGGAATGCGGTCCAGCCGCCCTCACACGGGCGGACCTAAGCAAGGGCCGAAGACCCGCCAGCGCAGCGGGGACGGTGACGGACGCAGTGTGAAGCGACCGGTCAGGTCCTCCGAGAAAGAAGTGGCCCGAGCGCCTCGTGCGTCTCGGGCCACTTCGCTTTTCACCCCACGAGTGCGCCGCAGGACCCTACGGGGTCGGGGGCAGAAACTCGTGGTAGTCGAGGTACCGACCCCGCTCCCGCTCACCCTCCAGCCACTCCTCGAAGCCCGACGGGATCAGGCCGCCCGAGGCGGTCCTCTCCTGAGCCGCGGTCGTGGCGAGATGATTGGCGTACTCGTTCTTCGGATGGCCCGCGTGCCCCCGCACCCATTGGGGGTCGACGTCGTGCCGTGCCAGCTCCCCGTCGAGCTCCTTCCACAGCTCGAGGTTCTCGATGGGGCCGCCCTTTCGCCGCCAACCCTGGCGCTTCCACCTTGGCAGCCATTCGTCGATGCCCCTCACCAGGTACTGGCTGTCGGAGACGAAGCGCACCACGCAGGGCCGCGACAACGCTCTCAGCCCCTCGATGGCCGACCGCAGCGCCATGCGGTTGTTGGTGGTATCGGCTTCCGAGATCCAGTAGTCCCGCCGCACCCACGAGCCCCGGTGCCAGACCTCCACGAGCCCCCCGGCACCGCCGGGGTTCGCCCGCCCCCGGAACTGGTTTCCCAGGCAGGACTCATCGGCGTGGATGTACACGACGTCGCGGGGCATGCACACTCCGTGGGGGTGGACCGCCGGGAGGAAGGTAACCGGGCGTCCCATCCCGGGGGACCCCGGCCGACCGCCGCCTTGACCGCCGCACGGCCGGCTCTAGCTTTGGCCGGAGTCGGAGACCCTCACCCAGCACGTCGGAGCCACCCGCTTGTATCGAAAGGCCTACCTCCTCCTCGAAGACGGCCGTCGATTCGACGGGAGGTCCGTGGGAGCCTCCGAGCTCGCCCTCGGGGAGGTCGTCTTCAACACGTGCATGACCGGCTATCAGGAAGTCCTCACCGACCCTTCCTACACCGGGCAGCTCGTGACCATGACCTACCCCCTCATCGGGAACTACGGGGTCAATTCCCTCGACCGGGAATCCCCTCTGCCCCAAGTGGCGGGGTTCATCGTGAGAGAGGCCGCTCGCCGCCACTCCTCGTGGAGAGCGGAGGAGGGGCTGGACTCGTACCTCCGGGCCCACGGGATCGTGGGAATCGAGGACGTCGATACGCGAGCGCTGACCCGGCATATCCGCAGCGAAGGTGCCATGCGAGGCGCGATCGCGCCGGAGGAGATGCCCGCCGACGAGGTGCTCGGGCGCATCCAGGCCCATCCGCGCATGGAAGGGCTGGACCTGGCCTGCGGCGTCTCCACGGGAGAGCCCTACGAGGTGTCGGCGGTGGGTGAGGAGCGCTTCCACGTCGTGGCTTTCGATTTCGGCGTGAAGGCCCACTCACCGAAGCTGCTGGCGGAGCGGGGATGCCGGGTGACCGTGGTTCCTGCGGAAACGGCGGCGGAGGACCTTCTCGCCGAGCGGCCGGACGGCCTCTTCGTCTCCAACGGCCCGGGCGATCCCGCCGCGGTCGAGCGAGCGGCGGACGTCATCGTCGCCCTCGCCGAGGCCCACGTCCCGGTCTTCGGGATCTGCCTCGGGCACCAGCTCATCGCCCGGGCGTTCGGGGCCACCACGTTCAAGCTTCCCTTTGGCCACCACGGGGGCAATCACCCGGTGAAGAACCTCTCCCGGGAGACCGTGGAGATCACTTCGCAGAATCACGGGTTCGCCGTCAGGGGAGGGGAGGGAGACGAGATCCCCGGGGCCCCAGGCCTGCGCCTGACCCATGTGAACCTGTACGACGGCACGGTGGAGGGGGTCGAGCACCGGGAGCTTCCGGTCTTCTGCGTTCAGTACCATCCGGAGGCCGCTCCGGGACCCCACGACAGCCGTTACCTGTTCGATCGGTTCATCAGGCTGATGGAGGCTCGGGCCGGCTGAATTCGTCGTCACCGCAAGTTGCACTGTCCCAACGACTCATGGGAGCTTGCGGCTCTCGGTGAGCCACATTACCCTGCCATCCCGTCATCGTGGGCCGATCTGCCCAGACCCCGAAGATTTCCGAGGAGGAAGCATGACCAAGGCGGACCTCGTCGAGCAGGTAGCCGAAGCGATCGGCCCCGGGATCACGAAGAAGGACTGCGCCCTTGTGGTCGATGGCTTCCTGAACGCGGTCAAGCGGGCCTTGGCCAACGGGGATCACATCGAGATCCGGGGCTTCGGGACCTTCAAGGTCAGGAAGCGCAAGACCCGGACGGCCCGGAACCCCCGAACCGGAGACGCCGTGCAGGTGCCCGCCCGCAGCGTGCCCGTCTTCAAGCCCTCGAAGCACCTGCGCAGTCGGGTGGCCCGTCGGGACGAGGCATCCTCCCCGGGAGGGGAGTGAGGGAACCGGGCACCACCCCGAGGGGGGTGACGGGTCGGGGCCGTCCACAGCCCTCGAACGACGGTCCCGATCCGGTGGAGGTAGCTCCTTAACGTTTCTGCGACCCACGGCGTCCGAATGCTGGTGAGGAACAGTGAACGATGGGCGTCGACGACGGACGAGGAGCTGGCCCGTCGGGGCCAGGATGGCGACGAGGCGGCCTTCGAGGCCCTCGTCCAGCGGCATCACGCCACGGTGTATCGCGTGGCCCTCTCCATCGTGTCGGACCCGGATCTCGCCCAGGACGCGGCTCAGGAGGCCTTCCTGAAGGCGTACCGTGGGCTGGGAGGATTCCGGGGAGAGGCGGCCTTCCGAACCTGGCTCCTCACCATTACGGCCAATGCGGCCCGGAGCATGCTACGGCGGCGGACCAGGCGTAAGGAGACGGAGCTGGACCAGGCTCCGCCGGTGGTGAGTGGAGGTCCCGATCCGTCGGAGCAGGCGGTAGTGGCGCAGGAGGCAGCCGTCGCCAGGGCACTCCTCGCGAAGCTTCCGGAGAAGCAACGTCTTTCCGTACAGCTGAGGGTCGACGAAGGGCTCAGTTTCAGGGAGATCGGGGAAGTGATCGGATCTAGCGAGGGTGCGGCGCGCGTCAACTACTTCCACGGGATTCACAGGTTGAGGGAGTGGCTGCGATGAACGGATCGGTGTGCGATCGGATCCGCGACCGGATTCCGGACCATGTGGCCGGACGCCTCGCGCCCGGTGATGCCGCGGAGGTTGCCCGGCATCTGGAGGGCTGCGGAGAGTGTCGGGCCGAATCCGACCTGGTTGCCCTTCTCTTCGAGGCCCGCCCTGAGGCCCCGAGGGGTCTGGTCGGGAACGTCGTCGCGGCGAGCAGGCTGCGAGGGGCGACTCGTCACCCCTGGTGGGGCCTCGCCGCTGCTGCAGTGGCGGCGCTTGCCCTGGGTATCGGGATGAGCTCCCGAAGCCCCGACCCCGCCCTGGATGTACCCGTCTACGTGTCCGAGGCCGACGACCGTGAGCCGTTGTGGCTCAGCGATGACGGTCTCATCGCCGGAGCGCCTGCCCTGGACGGGCTCTCCGAGGAGGACCTGATGCTGTTGCTCCAGGAGATGACCGTGGGAGGTGCTGCGTGAAAAGGCCGATCAGGGGACTCGGGGTAGCGATCGCGATGTTGATCGTGGCCGGCATGGGGCCCACCCAGCTCGAAGGTCAGCGCCGCCCGGGAATGACCGGGGCGGGCCAGAACCGGGCTGAGCTCGAGCGGCGTATCCGTGCCCGGTTCGGCCAGATGGTCCGCGAGCGACTCGGCCTGGACGACGAGCAGGCCGGACGGCTGAATGAGACCGTCCAGTCCTTCCAGGAGGACCGCTCCCGCCTCTTCCGCGAGGAACAGGCGCTTCGCCGGCGTGTGGAAGCGGTGCTCCTGGAGGAGGATCCCGACGCGGAGGAGTCCCAGGCGCTGGTGGAGCGGATGCAGGAGCTCCGGTTGGAGGAGGCGCGGCTATTCCAGAGTGAGCAGCAGGCCCTGCTGGAATTCCTCACCCCCACGCAGCTCCTTCGATTCCATGCGCTCAGGGAGCAGATGGGACAACGGATCCGGCAGCGCCGGGGTGGTCCCGGCCCCGGACGCGGTCCCGGGCATGGGGACCTCCCGCGGGGCCTCGACCCCCTCGGCGAGCCGTTCATGGACGCCCCCATGGCGGGAAGACGGCGCTGACGAGCGCGGGAACGATCAGAACCAAGGTGGGGTTTCACCGACGGTCCGGGGGGGGACACCCGCCCGCCAACGCGTACACGTGATCCCGGCCCTCATGTCCTGCACCGTCCGCACCCTCTTCTTCGCCGCATACCGTGACCTCCTGGGTGTGCGTGAGCTCGAGGTGGAGATGGCGGAAGGCGCGACGGTCAGGGACCTGGTAGCCGAGCTCCGCAGCCGCGGAGGTCCTTTCGGACAGCTTCCGGCCACGCCGGCGGTCGCCGTGAACCGGACCTACGTGGAAGGCGCCGAGCCGCTGAGGAGCGGGGACGAGGTTGCCTTCATCCCCCCTGTGGCCGGCGGCTGAGGTCGCATCCCGTGGTGTACGCGGCGCTCGTGAGGGATCCCATCGAACCCGGGGCCGTCCTTGCGCGCGTCGCGCACCCTGAAGACGGGGCTGCTCTCCTGTTCGTGGGGGTCGTGCGGAACCACGCCGAAGGAGGGACGGTTGAGGGCCTGCTGTACGACGCGTACGAGGAGATGGCGGTGGAGGTCCTGCGCTCCATCGCCCGCGAGGCGAGCCGCGCCCTCGGCACCGATCGGGTCGCCGTGGTCCACCGGGTCGGAGAGCTGACGGTGGGCGAGGTGAGCGTGGCCATCGCCGTGTCCAGCCCTCATCGAGAAGAGGCGTACGAGGCGTCCCGCTACGTCATCGAGGAGATCAAGAAGCGACTGCCCGTGTGGAAGAGGGAGCGCTACGCTGACGGTGGGGAAGAGTGGGTGCCCGGACAGACCCCTTCGCCCTCTGCGGTGACGGGCCCGGAGGGAGGAGAATGAAAGACGCCTTCGGACGTCGGGTCGAGTACCTTCGGATCTCCGTCACCGACAAGTGCAACCTCAGATGCGTCTACTGCATGCCCCTGGAGGGCATGCCCTGGATGCGACGCTCCGACCTGCTGACCTACGAGGAGATCGAGCACGTCGTCCGCATCATGGCGGGCATGGGGCTCCGGCGGGTGCGGATCACGGGTGGCGAGCCGCTGGTACGGAGGGATCTCCCGGAGCTGGTCCGTCGTATCGAGGGTGTCGACGGGATCGACGATCTGTCCCTGTCCACCAACGCCGTCCTTCTGGCCGATCAGGCCGAGGCGCTCAAGGACGCCGGAATCCGCAGGATCAACGTGTCCCTGGACTCGCTCCGTCCTGAGCGCGTCGAGGCCATCGCCAGACGCCCCGGGTGCCACGGATCGATCATGGAGGGCCTCGCGGCAGCCGAGGAGGTGGGCTTCACCCCCATCAAGGTCAACGTGGTCCTCATCCGTGGACAGAACGAAGACGAGATCGAGGACTTCGCCGCCGTGACGCGGGAGCGGCCATGGCACGTGCGGTTCATCGAGCTCATGCCCACCGCCTCCAACCTGGAGTTGAGCGCGAATCGGTTCTTCTCGTGCCGGGAGGCGCTGGCACGGCTCCGGGCCGTGGATCGCCTCGAGCCCGTCGACGGCCCCTGGGGCAACGGTCCCGCCACCTACTACCGCTTCCCTGGCGCGGCGGGAACCGTGGGCGTCATCACGCCCATGAGTCACAGCTACTGTGATCGGTGTAACCGGATGCGGCTGACCGCGGATGGCCAGCTCCGGCCCTGTCTGTTCGGGAACCTCCAGACCAATCTCAGGGATCCCTTGAGGGCGGGAGCGAACCTGGTTCCGCTCATCGAGGATACCCTGCGGGTGAAGCCGGAGCGGCACCATCTCGTCCAGGGAAGCGACCTGGGCTCCGGCGGCTTGATCGCTCTGTCCCAGACGGGCGGATAGACTCCTCGTCAATCGCCGACGGGCCCCGTGCCCCCTCTTTCGGCGGCACCGTCCCGCCTTCCTACGGACGGGGCCTGGACGCGTTGACCCCCCCCTCTGGCTCAGGTACGTTCGAGTATCCATTCCTCACATCTATCCTGCCCGAACGGGATTCGTCAGATGAGCGCCAAGAAAATCACAGTGGTCGGAGCAGGCCACGTAGGCGCGACCTGCTCCCAGCTCCTTGCCATGAAGGAGCTCGCGAGGGAGGTGATCCTCGTCGACATCGCCGAGGGCATCCCCATGGGCAAAGGCCTCGACCAGTGGGAGAGCGCCCCCATCGAGGGGTTCGACACCCGCATCCAGGGGGCCAATGATTACGGCATGTCCGAGGGCAGCGACATCTTCATCGTCACGGCCGGCATCGCACGGAAGCCGGGGATGAGCCGGGACGATCTGCTCAAGACCAACGCCGGAGTCATCACGTCGGTCTCCGAGGAGATCAAGCGGATCGCGCCGGACGCGGTGATCATCATGGTCACCAACCCGCTGGACATCATGGCCCAGGTGGCCCTCGAGGTTACCGGCTTCCCCAGAGAGCGTGTCATCGGGATGGCCGGCGTGCTGGACACGGCGCGGTATCGGTCCTTCATCGCCATGGAGCTCGATGTGAGCATCGAGGATATTCAGGCCCTCGTGCTCGGTGGCCACGGCGATACGATGGTGCCCCTGGCCAGCTACACGTCCGTGAGCGGGATTCCCCTCACCCAGCTCATGGCCCAGGATCGCATTGACGCCCTGGTGGAGCGTACCCGCAAGGGTGGCGGCGAGATCGTGGGCTATCTGAAGACGGGGAGCGCCTACTACGCGCCCGCCGCAGGTGCGGTCCAGATGGCCGAGGCCATCGTGAAGGACAAGAAGCGCATCCTCCCGTGCTCCGCCTGGCTCCAGGGCGAATACGGCCAGAGGGACCTCTTCCTCGGCGTGCCCTGCCTGCTGGGTGAGGGCGGCCTCAAGAAGGTGGTGGAGGTCGAGCTCACGGCTGAAGAGCGCGCCGCTCTGGAGAAGAGCGCCGAGCACGTCCGGTCCACGGTGGAGGCCCTCAAGGCGCTCGCCTAGGCGGTACCCTTCATTTCCGGCTGGCCCGGGCAGGCCAGAACGCCGCCCGGGCCTCCTCTGAACACGACAGGAGTCGCGATGCGACGGGCCGCAGCGCTGTACCGGTCGTCCGTGGGGAAGAAGATCCTCATGGCCATCACCGGCTTCATCTGGTTCGGGTTCCTCATCGGACACATGGCGGGGAACCTGAAGGCTTTCCAGGGAGCCGAGATCTTCGACGAATACGCGCACCACCTACGCGTCTTCGGCGAGCCCATCCTTCCCGAGAAGGGGTTCTTGTGGGCGTTTCGGGCGTTCATGCTGGCCGCCTTCGTGATCCACGCCCTGCTCGCCTGGCAGACGTCGAGCCGGAGCTGGAGCGCCCGAGGAACGAAGTACCGAAGTAAGGAGAACCTCAACTTCTCGTTCGCGTCCGCGCTGATGCGATGGGGAGGGGTCCTCATCCTGGTCTTCGTGGCCTTCCACATCCTCCACATGACCACGGGTGACGTGCACCCGAGCTTCGCGGAGGGTGCGGCCTACGCCAACCTCGTCGCCGGGCTGCGCAACCCCGTCGTGGCCAGCTTCTATATCGTGGCCATGCTCGCGGTCTGCCTCCACCTCTATCACGGCGTGTGGAGCATGTTCCAGACCCTGGGGGCCCATCACCGGAAGTACTCCGCCTATCGGAGGCCTTTCGCGGTGGTCATGGCCCTCGTGGTCTTCATCGGATTCATCTCGATCCCGGTCTCGATCCTGGCTGGGATCGTCGCCCCCTAGGGGAGGCCTACCGTGCAACTCGATGCGAAGGTCCCGGCAGGCCCCATCGCGCGGAAGTGGGAGAAGCACCGCTTCGATATGAAGCTGGTAAACCCCGCCAACAAGAGGAAATACGAGGTCATCGTGGTGGGCACCGGCCTGGCCGGTGCCGCCGCTGCGGCGACGATGGGTGAGCTGGGCTACCGCGTGAAGGTGTTCACGTACCACGACTCCGCCCGGCGCGCCCATTCCATCGCGGCCCAGGGCGGCATCAATGCCGCCAAGAACTACCAGGGTGACGGAGACAGCGTCTTCCGGCTCTTCTACGATACGGTGAAGGGTGGCGATTTCCGTTCACGGGAGGCCAACGTCTACCGTCTCGCCGAGCTGAGCGTCAACATCATCGACCAGGCGGTGGCTCAGGGGGTCCCCTTCGCCCGGGAGTATGGCGGCCTGCTCGCCAACCGGTCGTTCGGCGGGGCCCAGGTGTCACGCACCTTCTACGCGCGTGGGCAGACGGGGCAACAGCTCCTGCTGGGGTGCTACCAGGCCCTGCAACGACAGGTCGCCCTGGGGACGGTGGAGCTCCACAACCGCCACGAGGTGCTGGACATCGTGGTGGTGGACGGGGTAGCCAAGGGGATCGTGACCCGCGATCTCGTGTCCGGGGAGGTCGAGAGCCACGCGGGGCACGCCGTCATGCTGGCGACCGGAGGGTACTCCAACGTCTACTTCCTCTCCACGAACGCCAAGGCCTGCAACGTCACGGCGACGTGGCGGGCTGCCAAGCGTGGCGCCGGCTTCGCCAATCCCTCCTTCACCCAGATCCACCCCACGTCCATTCCGCCGGCGGGCGCGTATCAGTCCAAGCTCACTCTGATGAGCGAGTCCCTGCGCAACGACGGGCGGATCTGGGTGCCCCAGAGGGCCGGGGATTCGCGCCCGGCCAACGACATCCCGGAGGAGGAACGCGACTACTACCTGGAGCGCTTCTATCCCAGCTTCGGGAATCTGTCACCCCGCGACATCTCCTCCCGGCGCGCCAAGGAGATGGTGGACAAGGGGCACGGGGTAGGACCCATGCAGAACGGGGTCTATCTCGATTTCAAGCACGCCATCGAGCGGCTGGGTCAACCCGTGATCGCCGAGCGGTACGGCAACCTCTTCGAGATGTACGAGAAGATCACGGGCGAGGACCCCTACGCCGTGCCCATGCGCATCTACCCGGCCCCCCATTACACCATGGGGGGGCTCTGGGTGGACTACAACCTCATGAGCAACATCCCCGGGCTCTTCGTTCTGGGCGAGGCCAACTTCTCCGACCACGGCGCGAACCGCCTCGGTGCCAGCGCCCTCATGCAGGGAGTGGCGGACGGATACTTCATCGCCCCCCTGACGGTGGGCAACTACCTCGCCGATGTGCCCCGGGAGCCCGTGACCACGGACCACGCGGCGTTCGGCGACACCGAGAGGGAAGTCAGGGGTCGGGCCGATCGTCTTCTGGCCGTGAACGGAACCAAGACCGTCGACGACTTCCACATCGAGCTCGGCAAGGTAATGTGGGAGAACTGCGGCATGGAGCGGAGCGAGACGGGCCTCAAGGAGGCTCTGGCCACGATTCCCGAGATCAGGGAGCGGTTCTGGAGCCAGGTTCGCGTGCCCGGGTCGGGGGATACGCTGAATCAGTCCCTGGAGAAGGCCGGCCGCGTGGCGGACTTCCTGGAGTTCGCCGAGATCATGTGTTGGGACGCGCTACGTCGCGACGAATCGTGCGGTGCCCATTACCGGACCGAGCACACCACCGAAGACGGCGAGGCAAAGCGCGACGACGACGGATTCTCCTTCGTATCCGTGTGGGAGTTCAAGGGAGTCGGTGAGGAGCCGGTCCTGCACAAGGAGCCTCTCGAGTTCGAGAACGTGCAGCTCTCCACCAGGAGCTACAAGTAATGAACCTGACTCTACACGTCTGGCGTCAGGACGGACCCGAAGTCCGGGGCCGGTTCGAGACGTATCAGGCCGACGACATCAGCGAGCACGCGTCCTTCCTGGAGATGCTGGACCTGGTGAACGAGAGGCTGACCAGGGACGGGGAGGAGCCCATCGCCTTCGAGCACGACTGTCGCGAGGGGATCTGCGGCACCTGCGGCATGATGATCAACGGCGTGCCCCACGGGCCGAGCTCGATGACGGCGACGTGCCAGCTCCACATGAGGCTCTTCAAGGACGGTGATCACATCTGGATCGAGCCCTGGCGAGCCTCCGCGTTCCCCCTCATCCGGGATCTGGTTGTGGACCGGGGCTCGCTGGACCGCATCATCAACGCCGGCGGGTACATCAGCGTCCGCACGGGGAGCGCGCAGGACGCCAATGCCGTGCCCATCCGGAAGCAAGACGCGGACCTGTCGATGGACGCCGCGTAGTGCATCGGGTGCGGGGCCTGCGTGGCCGTCTGCCCCAATGCCTCGGCGATGCTCTTCACGGCGGCCAAAGTGAGCCACCTGGGCCTGCTCCCCCAGGGCCAGCCCGAGCGGTATACGCGCGTCGTCGACATGATCGCCCAGCACGACGAGGAGGGCTTCGGGAGCTGCACGAACCACGGCGCCTGTCAGGAGGCCTGCCCGAAGGGGATCAGCGTGGACTTCATTGCCCGGCTCAACCGCGACCTCCTGGTGGGTAGCTGGAAGGCTGCGGGGGATTGACATGACCCACTCTGGCGAGCACGGAGCCTCGTTTCTGACCGGACCTGTTCGTCCCGCGGACGTGGTCACCCCGGACGACCTCGGAGCGGAAGAGCGCATGCTCGTCCGCTCCCTGGTGGACTTCGCCGAGCGGGAGGTCGCTCCGGCGATGGACAGGCTGGTGGCCAGGGATCCGGAGACGACCCGGTCGCTCTTCAAGAAGGGGGCGGAGCTCGGGATCTTCATGGCCGAGGTTCCTGAGGAGATGGGTGGGCTGGATCTCTCCGTCCTGGCCATCACGGCGATGTGCTCTCCGCCGGTCGAGTTCGGCCCCATGAGCCAGCTGCTGTACGGGCACCAGGGCATCGGAATGCTGCCCATCGTGAACTTCGGCACGCCGGAGCAGCTCGAGCGCTATCTCGGCCCGTGCATGGAGGGCGACATGCTGTCAGCCTTCGCCCTCACCGAGCCCGGCTCGGGCTCCGACGCCATGAACATCCAGGCGCGGGCCGAGCTCGACGACGCGGGCACGCACTACGTCCTGAACGGATCCAAGCAGTGGATCACCAACGCGGGGTGGGCGGATCTCTTCGTCCTCTTCGCCAAGGTCGACGGGGAGCTCTTCACGGCCTTCCTGGTGGAGCGGAACACTCCCGGTCTCACCGTGGATGAGCCGGAGCACCTCCTCGGGCACGACGGCTCCTCGGTGAACGCCTTGTCCCTGGAAGACGTCCGCGTGCCGGTGGAGAACGTGCTGGGGGAAGTGGGTCGCGGCCACAAGGTGGCCTTCTGCACCCTGAACATGGGTCGCCTCAAGCTGGCCGCCAGCTCGGCCGCAGGCGCCAGGATGGCGCTGCAGGTGGCGGCGAGGTACGCCGCCGAACGTGTGCAATTCGGCGTGCCCATCGCCACGTTCGGGCTCATCAAGAGGAAGCTCGCGGACATGGCGGCCCGGGCGTACGCGGCGGATTCAGTGTCCTACCGGACGGCGGGCCTCGTCTACCACGCCCTCGAGGCCCTGGATGACGGCGGGCCGGTCACGCCGGAGCAGCGCCTGAAGGCCCTGGCGGAGTTCTCCGCGGAGTGCGCCCTCGCCAAGGTCTACGCCTCGGAAGCCTACAACCACAGTGCAGACGAAGCGGTGCAGGTGTTCGGGGGCTACGGATTCAGCGAGGAGTATCCGCCGGCCAAGATGTACCGGGACTCCCGCATCTCCCGAATCTACGAGGGCACGAACGAGATCAGCCGGCTGTACGCGCAACGCACCGTCTTCAGGAAGCTCGCCGGGCGCCCCGACGAGGCCGGGCCTGCGAGACGCGGAACGGACACCCTCGAGCAGCCGCGTACGCCGAAGGAGCTCCCCGACAGCAAGAGCCCATCTGGTGACGGGGCCATCACGGCCCTCAAACGACTGTACCTCGATCTCGCGGACGAGACGGCGACCCGCCTCGGGGCCGAGGGGTTGAAGGACCCGGACAACCAGCAGTTCATGGCGAGCCTCGCCGACATCGCCATGGAGGTCTTCGCCGCCGAGAGCGTGGCGCTGAGGGTCGCCAAGCTCGAGGGAGGGGGAGACCAGGCCGACGCGGAGATCCGGCAGGCTCTTGCCACGCTGGTCCTCAACCTTGCCCTGGAGCGGATACGCGGCGAGGCGCGGGCCGTCCTCTCGGAGCTCCACCAGGGTGAGGACCTCCTCCTCCGCCTGCAGGAGATGGACGCTCTGCTCCCGGCCCCCGAGGCGGTGGTCGGGATCCGGAACCGCGTGTCCGACTGGGTCGTCGAACGGGCGGGCCGCCTGCCCGGCGGGATCGACTGACGGACGGAGCGGGCCGGTCGGCAGGGGCCCCGCCGAGGGCGCGACCACCTTGCTCCTCCTCCACAGGGGACGGTAGTGTGGGGCGTCCCACCGCCGCACCCTCGGAGGAGCGAACCATGTACCCCCGACCGCCGTCGACTCTCGCGTGCCTCGTCCTTCTCGGGGCGTTGCTGGCGGCACCGCTCGCCGCCGGACAAGAGCCCCCGGCCGAAGTCATCCTCCACTCCGGTCGCGTGTGGACGGGGGACGAGGACCGGCCCTGGGCCGAGGCGGTGGCGGTGCGGGGCGACGTCATCGTGGCGGTCGGCACCGATGAGGAGGTCCTGCCCCTACGGGGCGAGGGCACCCGCCTCATCGACCTCGAGGGGCGATTCCTTTCTCCGGGCTTCATCGACAACCACACGCACTTCAACCGGGCCGGCGAGCTCCTGCTGGGAATCAACCTTCTGGAGGTATCCGACGCGGACGGGCTGGTGGAGGAGGTGACGGCCGCCGCGGAGCGCCTTCCCCGGGGGGCATGGATGGTCGGAGGGATGTGGGGGGCTTACGAGCAGTGGGCCGTGAGCTCGACGGGCCGTGGAGGGGACCTGGCCAAGCCGAACGAGCTCTTCCGACCCGATCGCACGCTCATCGACGGGGTCACCCCGGATCATCCGGCACTGCTCTGGAATTGGGACCGCTCCCAGTACCTGGTCAACGGCGCCGCCCTCGCCGCCGCCGGCGCGGACTGCTCGTGGCCGGGCGTGGAATGCGAGGCGGGCGCGCCCACGGGACGGTTGGACCGGGAGGCGGCGGCCCGCATCAGGGCGGCGATCCCCGAAAAGACGATGGAGCAGAAGCTGGCCGAGGCCAGAGCTGCCCTCGCCGACCTGGCTCAGCACGGGGTGACGACGTTCTTCGACATCACGCCCCCGGGGCAGGTGGAGGTCTACCACCGCCTTCGCGTGGGCGAGGAGCTCACGGCACGGGTCAACATGCGGATGGTGCTCGACACCTGGGATGAGATGCGTGACGCCGGCATCACCGAGGGCTTCGGGGACGAGTGGATCCGCTACCAGGGCCTGAAGGGCTTCGTGGACGGCATCATGGGCAGCTCCCAGGCACGGTTCTATGAGCCGTACATCACCACCGGGGTCCGCGGATCGTGGCGGGACGCCACCAACACGGGCTACGTCACCGATGGAGGCTCCGGCTACCTGCCCGAGGGGAACATGCGCGCCCTGGTGTTCGGCGCCGACTCGGCCGGATTCAATCCGCGCGTGCACGCCATCGGCGACGAGGCCATCGACCGGATCCTGGACATCTTCGAGGAGGTCCGGGAGGTGAACGGGCCGCGGGAGGGACGGCGGTTCGCCATCATCCACAACCAGGTCATCCGGGGTCGCGAGACGGCCCTTCGCGAGGCCGAGCTGGGGGTCATCGCGGAGATGCAGCCCTACCACACCATCGACGACATGCGGTGGATGGAGGAGCGCATCGGCGAAAGGGGACGATGGGCCTACGCCTTCGGCACCCTTCATGAGGCCGGGGTCCTGCTGTCCTTCGGGAGCGACTGGCCCGGAACCAACGCGGCCTGGTACACGGTCAATCCGCTCCAAGGGATCTACGCGGCCGTCACCCGCCAGACCCTGGACGGCACCCCCGAGGGGGGGTGGTTCCCGGAAGAGCGGATCGACGTGGACACGGCGTTGCGGGCCTATACCGTCAACAACGCCTGGGTGGGGATGCTGGAGGATCGTCTCGGTCGGGTGAAGGAGGGCTTCCTGGCCGATCTGGCCGTCCTCGACCGAGACCCGTTCGAGGTCGATCCGTCGGAGCTGAAGGATGTGCGCGTCGATCTGACCATGGTCGGGGGCCGGGTGGTCTTCCGCAGGCCTCGCACATGATGCTGGGCGGGGCCCGGTGGTGGGGTGCGGCGTGCCTGGCCTGGGTGGCTCTGGGGTGTGGGGCCGGAGGACCGGCGCCTCCCGGACCCGAGGACATCGCCTTCGCCCCCGAGCTCGGCGTGGAGCTGAGCACCATGGAGCGTGCCCCCTCGGGGCTGTATCTCCAGGACCTTGCGGAGGGTGCCGGCCCGGCGGCGCGGCGCACGAGCATGGTGACCGTCCACTACGTGGGGTGGCTTCCGGACGGTACGGTGGTGGATTCGAGCCTGGGTGGGGAGCCCTTCCAGTTCCGCCTGGGAGGGAACGAGGTCATCCGCGGGTGGAACCAGGGCATTCCGGGGATGAAGCGGGGGGGCAGACGCCGGCTCGTCGTCCCGCCGAGGCTGGCCTACGGATCCCGCGGCACCGCCAGGGTGCCGCCGGGGGCAACGCTCGTCTTCGAAGTGCACCTGGTCGACGTGCGATGAGGCCGACGCGCGATCCGGCGGCCCTCTGCCCAGCGAGAGAGCGAATGATGTCGAAAGGGCGAGCGCGGACGGCGTCGCTGGTTCTTGTCCTGGCCTTCGGCGCGTGTGCGGGGACCTCGACCTCGGAGCCCGATGAGGTGGAGCTCGAGGTCATCGAGGACGTCACCTTCGACCCGAGCCTGGGCATCGACCTCTCCGTGATGGAGCGGCTGCCCTCGGGGGTCTACATCCTCGATCGGGTGGTGGGGACGGGTGCGAGCCTCGCGTACGGGAACGTGGCGGACCTGAGCTACCGGGGGTGGCTACGCACCGGCGGTCAATTCGGCCAGGGCACCGTCTCCTTCCTGATGGGGAACAGCGAGGTGATCCCCGGCCTCGAGCAGGGGATGCTGGGCATGAAGGTCGGCGGCACCCGCCTCATGATCATCCCACCCATCCTCGCCTGGGGCGAGCGCGGAGCCCAGAGCGTTCCGCCGGGAGCCATCGTCATCTTCGAGGTGGAGCTGCTCAACGTCAGCTGAGGGCGACTATCTCGGCGGCAGGGTCTCCGCGTACGCCACCGCCCCTGCCGTCCACGCCGCCAGGTCGTCGTCTTCGGCCACGCCGTCGGGCCCCACGTACACGAAGCCCTTCAGGGATCGTCCCGTGAAGTCCATCACCCGGGCATGGGGTCGGCTCAGGGCGGCTTCATGGCCGTCCGGCCCCACGCGGACCATCAGATCGTCACCGGTGATCCCTACACACATGTTTCCGGAGAGCAGGAAGGTCAGCCCTCCGAACATCCTCTTCTCCGTAATGTCGGCGCGGTCCGCCAGGAGCTCCCGTAGGCGCACGGCCAGGCCCTCGTCGAAAGCCATCGGTCACATCTTGGGCAGGGTGACGCCCACCTGCTTCATGTACTTCCCCAATCGGTCGGCGTAGGCGACCTGCGGCTCCTCGTCCCCCTCGAGGAAGAGGAGCTGCGCGATGCCCTCCCCGGCATAGATCTTCGCGGGGAGCGGCGTGGTATTGGAGATCTCGAGCGTCAGATAGCCCTCCCACGTGGGCTCCAGAGGCGTGACGTTCACGATGATCCCGCATCGGGCGTAGGTGGACTTGCCCAGGCACACGACCAGCACGTCCCGGGGAATGCGGAAGTACTCGAGCGTTCGCGCGAGGGCGAAGGAGTTCGGTGGAATGATGCACACGTCTTCGTGGATGTCCACGAAGGAGCGGTCGTCGAACTCCTTGGGATCGACCACCACGTTGTGGACGTTGGTGAACACCTTGAACTCGGGCGCTACTCGAATGTCGTACCCGTAGGACGAGAGGCCGTAGGAGATGACGCCGTCCCGCACCTGACCGACCTCGAAGGGCTCGATCATCCCGTGCTCCTGGGACATCCGACGGATCCAGTTGTCGCTCTTGATTGGCATGGCGCTTGGGTCTTCCAGAGGGAGTCGCGCACGAGTGCCGACGCTCGAGTCGGCCTGGCCCGCGAACCTGAAGAAAGCGGAAGATAGACACCCGTGGAAGGGTGGAGCAAACCCGCGAAAATCGGCGGAAAAGGCCACGGCACCCAGGTTGACACCCCTCCGCGGCCTCAGGTACTTTTTCACGTCCTCAAGTGAACGTTTTCACAAACCCTGGCGGCCCCATGTCGGGATCGTATCTGCCCCTGCTGCTGCTGTTCGGCGTCTCTCTGGCAACCGCGGTGGGGATGGTGGTTCTGACGCACATCCTGAACCCGGCACGGCCCACGGCGCAAAAGGCGATGCCCTACGAGTCGGGCATGATCCCGCTGGGCGACACTCGCGCCCGCTTCTCCGTGAAGTTCTACATGGTGGCCATCAGCTTCATCGTCTTCGATCTGGAGACGATCTTCCTGATCCCGTGGGCCGTTCAAATGCGGGAGCTGGGTTGGGGACCGTTCGTGGCCGTGGCGATCTTCGTCGTCGTCCTTGCCGTCGGTCTCCTGTACGAGTGGAAGAAGGGAGGTCTCGAGTGGGAGTAGAGCTGCCCGGAGGCGGGACCAGCGCGCGCACCGGGGGAATCCTGGGAGCCGGTAGCCCCACTTTCCTCACGACCAAGGTGGACTACGTCGTCAACTGGGCTCGGCGGAGCTCACTCTGGCCCATGCCCTTCGGCACGGCGTGCTGCGCCATCGAGATGATGGCCGCCTTCGCCACCGATTTCGATCTGTCCCGGTTCGGCATGGAACGGATGTCGTTCAGCCCTCGGCAGGCCGACGTGCTGATCTGTGCCGGCCGGGTTCCGTACAAGCTGGCCCCGGTGCTCCGTCGCATCTGGGACCAGATGCCTCAGCCCAAGTGGTGCGTCTCCATGGGCGCCTGCGCGTCCACAGGTGGCGTCTTCGACGTCTACTCCATGGTGCAGGGCATCGACACGATCGTGCCCGTCGACGTGTACGTTCCCGGCTGTCCGCCCCGGCCCGAAGGGCTGATCTACGGGCTGATGATGATCCAGGAGAAGGTCAGAAGGGAGACCATCACGCGACACTACGACCTCAGGGAGGAGGACCCGGCCAGGGTGGCCATGCCCAGAGCGTCCGAACACGAGATCGCGGGCCTCGCCGGGCCGTTCGGAAACTCCACGAGACAGAATCAGCTGGCGGGTGGGGGGGAGGTCGCGACGACGACCGGCTCGGACGACCTGGATTCCTGACACCATGACTCAAGACAACGTGAATGGCCTGGACGGCGTCGACGCGGGACCGGTTCCTTCCGACGCCGCCGGCTCCCCCGAGGCGGGCGCGCCCGCCGACCCCTCCGGCCACCCCTCGGTGGCCGCGCTCTTCGATCGCTTCAGCGACGCCGTCACGCACCACGAGATCTCTGCGGGGGACGAGCACGTCGTCCACGTCCTTGCCGACCGGAACGTGGAGATCCTCGGGTGGCTCAAGGACGATCCGGAGCACCGCTACGACCTCCTCCGGGACGTGACCTGTGTGGACCACGGAGGGGGTGAGCCTCTCCGTGTGGTCTACCAGCTGTGGTCCATACCGCATCGTCGCGCCCTGCGCGTCCGCTGCCTGCTGGAGCTGGACGCCCTCGAGATCGATTCGGTGACCCCGCTGTGGAATACGGCGAACTGGCTGGAGCGCGAGGTCTATGACCTGTTCGGGGTGACGTTCCGCGGCCATCCCGACCTCCGGCGCATCCTGATGCCCCACGACTATGCCGAGGGCCACCCGCTCCGGAAGGACTTCCCCCTCCGCGGCAGATTCTCCCGGGCGGAGCAGACCCGCCGGGCCTTGGAACAGGACGTGGATCGCTTCTACATCCCCGCAGAGCGGGCGGTGGGGCGTGAGCCCCAGGAAGTCACGCTAGCCGCCGAGCCCTCCGGGGACTCGGAGACCGAGGGCTGAGACGCTTATGGCGCAGAAGACGGTTGAATTCACCGTGGGTCGCAACCCCGAGATGGGAATGGACGGGCTGCCCACTCCGAGCCCCATGGCACCGTTCGACGTGCCCGAGCCCGATCTGGGCGAGGAGCACATGCTCGTGAACGTCGGGCCGCAGCACCCCGCCACCCACGGCGTGCTGAGGCTCGTGTGCGAGCTGGACGGCGAGACGGTGGTGGACGTCACTCCCCACATCGGGTTCCTGCACTCCTCCTTCGAGAAGCTGGGCGAGTATCGCACCTGGAATCAGATCGTCACCCTTACCGACCGGATGGACTACCTCGCGCCGTTGATCTACAACTGCGCCTACGTGATGTCGGTGGAGAAGCTCATGGGGCTCGAGGTGACGCCCAGGTGCAAGGTGGCCCGGGTGATCCTCATGGAGCTGGACCGGATCTTCGGACACCTCCTCTGGTTGGGGACCACCGCCATAGACGTGGGTGCGTTCACCCCGTTCCTGTACACGTTCCACGAGCGGGAGAGGATCTACAAGCTGCACGAGAACCTGACGGGCGCCCGCATCACCACTTCGGCCACGCGGGTCGGGGGACTGATGGCGGACTTCCCCGACGGCTGGATCGAGGACCTGCGGCATTTCCTCGACACCTTCCCGAAGACCCTCGAAGAGGTACATCACCTGCTGACGGCCAACGGCATTCTCGTCGGCCGCACCCAGGGGATCGGCGCCATCAGTGCCGAGGACGCCGTGAACTACGGCTTCACGGGGCCGAACCTGCGGGCTTCGGGGGTCCCCTACGACGTCCGCAAGGACCAGCCGTACTACGACTACGAGACGTACGACTTCGAAGTGCCCATCGGCGAGCACGGGGACTGCTACGATCGGTACCTGGTGCGCATGGAGGAGATGGAGCAGAGCGTTCGCATCCTCTGGCAGGCCATCGAGCGACTCCCCGGGGGACCCATGGACGTCGACGACCCTCGGGTGACCCTGCCCACCAAGACCGACACGATGTCGGACATGGAGAGCATGATCCACCACTTCAAGCTCGTCACCGAGGGCATTCAGGTGCCTCCGGGTGACTGCTACTTCCCGGTGGAGGCGTCCAAGGGTGAGCTGGGCATGTATGTGGTCAGCGACGGAGGAGGAAAGCCCGTCCGCTGGAGAGTGCGACCTCCCTCCTTCGTGAACATCTCGGTGCTGCCCAAGCTGACCCGGGGGCATCTGATCGCGGACCTGATCATGATCAACGCGAGCCTGGACATCGTCCTCGGGGAGATCGACCGATGAGCGAGATCCCCTTCAAGAACCCTGGCTGGGCCGGAAACACCGGGGAGTTCGACCTCACCGAGGAGCAGGTCCGGGGCGACGACTTCGTGGGGTCGCGCCCCGCAGCGGGTGGGCACCCCTCCGGAGCGGCCACCTACCCGTACATGCTGGCGGCCAAGGACCCCGACGCCCCCCTGTTCGAGGGCGACTTCCAGGCCCGCTTCGAGAAGATCCTGACCCGCTACCCCAACAAGCGGGCGGCTCTGCTGCCGGCCCTGGCCCTGGCCCAGGAGGTCAGGGGGCACGTGAGCCCGGAATCCATGGATCGCGTGGCGGAGTTGCTCGGCCTGGCGCCGGCGTACGTGCGGGGCGTGGCCACCTTCTACACCATGTACAACAAGGCCCCGGTCGGCCGGTACCTGGTGCAGGTGTGCACGAACATCTCGTGCAACCTCTGTGGCGCCGACGAGGTCATGGAGGCCTTCCTGCGCTACACCGATACGGAGCCCGGAGAGATCTCGGAGGACGGGAACTTCACCGTGATCGAGGCCGAGTGCCTCGCGGCGTGTGGATTCCCGACCTGCGTGCAGATCAATTCGCGGTATTTCGAGAACGTAACTCCCGCCGACGTGCCGCAGATCATCGAGCACCTGAAGGCGGAAACCGCCGGCTGACCGGCGAGACGGAGCGAGCGGATGGCGTATCCGTACGTTTCGGACCGTGAGGTCCGGATGCTCAGCAAGAACTTCGGCGACCCGTCGGCCCGGCGCATCGACACGTACGTCGAGCGGGGAGGCTACGGGGCGCTGAGGAAGGCCTTCGAGATGGGGTCGGACACGGTGACCGAGGAGGTGAAGACCTCGGGGCTCAGGGGTCGGGGCGGAGCGGGGTTTCCCGCTGGCGTCAAGTGGTCCTTCATGCCCAAGGAGCCCACGAAGCCCCACTACCTGCTGTGCAACGCCGACGAGTCGGAGCCCGGCACCTTCAAGGACCGTGAGCTGCTACGGTGGGATCCCCATCAGGTCCTGGAGGGGGTGCTGATCGCCGCGTACGCCATCAGGGCGAAGCAGGCCTACGTGTACTGCCGGGGCGAGTTCTTCGAGACGACGCAGATCCTTGCCAGGGCCCTGGAGGACGCCTACCAGAAGGGCTACGCCGGCAAGGACATCCTGGGGTCCGGTGTCGACATCGACATCACCATCCACGTGGGGGGTGGGGCCTACATCTGTGGTGAAGAGACGGGCCTCATGAACTCCCTGGAGGGGCGCCGCGGCCAGCCTCGGATCAAGCCGCCCTTTCCGGCTGCGGTGGGCGTGTTCGGGATGCCCTCCACCGTCAACAACGTCGAGACCCTGTCGGCGGTGCCACACATCGTGACCCACGGAGGCGACTGGTACCGGGGGTTCGGCACGGAGAGGAGCACCGGAACCAAGCTGTTCTGCGTCAGCGGACATGTCGCGCTTCCCGGCAACTACGAGCTTCCGTTGGGCTTCCCTCTCATGGAGCTCATCGAGGACGTCTGTGGCGGAATGCGCGACGGGAACAAGCTCAAGGCGGTGATCCCCGGGGGGTCCTCGGTCCCGATCCTCACCGCGGCGGAGTGCCAGAACGTGAACCTCGACTACGAGAGCGTGGCCGAGGCCGGCTCCCAGCTGGGCTGCGCGTCGGTGATCGTCATGGACCACAAGACCGACATCGTCAAGCAGGTCCGGCGGATGGTCCAGTTCTATGCCCACGAGTCCTGCGGCCAATGCACCCCCTGTCGGGAGGGGACCGCCTGGATGACCAAGATCCTCCTGCGCATCGAGGAGGGGCGAGGCACCGAGGAGGACCTGGACACCCTTCTCGCCATGTGCCGACAGATGACGGGGACCACGATATGCGTCCTGTCCGACTCGGCGGCGGCTCCCGTGGAGTCGTCCATCAACAAGTTCAAGGAAGAGTACCTGGCCCTGATCCGGCGCGGCGAGCGCGTCGGAGCGGCTTGAGTGAGGCTTATGGCTGACACGACCGTCAAGCTGACCATCGACGGCCAGGAGGTGACCGTCCCCAAGGGGACGAGCCTCCTCGACGCCGCGAAGCGGGTCCGTACCGAGGTCCCGCACTACTGCTACCACCCCGGGCTGTCGTCGCCGGCCATGTGCCGGCTGTGCCTCGTAGAGGTCGAGGGGGCTCCCAAGCCCATGCCGTCCTGTGTGACTCAGGCCATGGACGGACAGGTCGTGCACACCCGGTCCGAGCTGGCCCTGGACGTGAGGGAGGGGGTCCTGGAGTTCTACCTGGTCAACCACCCCCTCGACTGCCCCATCTGTGACATGTCCGGAGAGTGCAATCTCCAGGACTACGTTCACGCAGAGGGACGGGAGCACGGAAGGTCGAGGGAGCCGAAGAGGGTCTTCGGGCGGGACGATTTCGGTGGGGACGTGCTCTACTACGGCGACCGATGCGTCATGTGCACCCGCTGCGTCCGGTTCATGAGCGAGGTGGAGCAGGACCACCGCCTCACGGTCGTGGAGCGCGGCAACCGATCCGTCATCGACACCTTCTTCGACGAGGGCCTCGAGGGAACCCACTGGCACGGGAACGTGGTGGACATCTGCCCCGTCGGCGCCCTGGTCTCCAAGGACTTCCTCTACAAGGCGAGGGCCTGGGACCTCGAGCACACCCCCTCGGTGTGCCCGAGCTGTGCCCAGGGCTGCAACATCGACCTCCACACCCGGGACAACCTGGTGCAGCGGATCAAGCCTCGCGAGAACCTCGAGGTGAACGGCTGGTGGATATGTGACTACGGCCGCCGCAACTACGAGTGGATCAACCACGGCCACCGGCTCGAGGCACCCCTCGTCCGTGGGGACGGGTCGAAGGCCATGGGCTGGAAGGACGCCCTGCGGGCGCTCCTGGATCGGGCGGGGGCGCTCGAGGCACGGGGCGTGAAGGCCGTGGCCTCGCCGTACGCCTCCAACGAGGACCTGGGCGCGTTCGCGGCACTGGTCAAGGAGCTGGGCGGAGGGGAGATCGTGTACCGCTCGGCCATGGCCGACGACGAGGTACCACTGAAGGGCTTCCCGCAGCTGGCCCGCCGCAGGGAGCTGGCGCCCAACGGCAAGGGCGTGGAGCTGGTGGGAGGGAAGCGTGTCGGGGGTCCGGACGGCCGAGGCGGCCTCGAGTCCGTGGCAGGCCACGACGGTGTGGTCCTGGTCCTGGGAGATCCCCTGGCCGACCAGGGAGCCGACTTCGGCGCCAGCGCGGCGCTGTACGTCTATCTGGGCGCCCGGGGGGGTACGGCCGCCGAGGCCGCCCATATCGTGCTCCCGGTGACGACCTTCGCCGAGCAGGAGGGCACCTTCACCAATCTCCACGGCCGGGTGCAGCGCTTCTGGCCGGCGCTGGAGGGCCCGGGTGCCGCGCGGCCTGCGTGGCTCGTGGTGGGGGCCCTGCTCTCGGAGCTCGCCGGCGACGCGGCTCCCCGCTCTGCCGCCGACTCCTTCGCCCGCCTGGGCGAGCGGTTCGCGGCCTTCGCCGGCCTTTCCTACGACGATCTCGGTTCCCGCGGGGCGGTGGTCAACGAGACCGTCTCGCTGACTGGAGACTGACCGGATGGACGCTCTTCAGCCTATCGCAGGGATTCCCGGCCTCATCGTCATGGCCGGAAAGGTCGTGGCCGTGTTCGTGGGCGTCCTCCTGGTGGTGGCGTACACGACCCTGGCGGAGCGGCGGATCTCGGCCTGGATCCAGGATCGCATCGGCCCCAACCGCGTGGGACCGTTCGGGCTGCTGCAGCCCATCGCCGACGGACTCAAGAACATCCTCAAGGAGGAGACTCTTCCAGCCAAGTCCTCGAAGCTCTTCTTCGTGCTGGGCCCGATGATCTCCGTGGCTCCGGCCCTCGTGACCTTCGCGGTGATCCCCTTCGCCGCCCCGCTGAACACTCCCTGGGGCGTGGTGGACATGGTGGTGGCGGACATCCCCATCGGCATTCTGTACATCATGGCGCTGAGCTCGCTCGGCGTGTACGGGATCGTCCTAGGGGGCTGGGCCTCGAACAACAAGTACGCCCTTCTGGGAGGAATGCGGGCCTCGGCCCAGATGGTGAGCTACGAGGTGGCCCTGGGCCTGTCCATCGTCCCGATCCTCATGCTGGCGGGGAACGTGACCCTGACGGAGGTGGTCTGGCAGCAGCAACAGCTGGACGTCTGGTTCGCGCTGCCGCTCTCCCTCGCATTCATCCTGTTCGTGATCTCTGCCTTCGCCGAGACGAACCGGTTGCCCTTCGACATGCCCGAGGCGGAGTCCGAGCTCGTCGCAGGATTCCACACGGAGTACTCGGGCATGAAATACGCCATGTTCCCCATGGCCGAGTACGCCCACATGGTGACGGCTTCCGCTCTCATGGCGACCCTGTTCCTGGGAGGTTGGGACCTGCCGGGGGCCTGGGACGACGCGTTCTGGTACCAGGGACAGCTCATCAGCGGCTTCGCCGCCGACGGAGCTCCCGTGGCCGCGGCGCCCGCGCTCTGGAAGACGGCGCTCACGTTCCTGGGCTTCGCCATGAAGACGGTGTTCTTCCTGGTGGTCTACATCTGGGTGCGGTGGACGGTGCCACGATTCCGCTACGATCAGGTCATGGCCCTTGGTTGGAAGGTCATGCTCCCCACGACCCTGGCCTACGCGATGCTCATGGCCGGGACGATCCTGGTCCTGGACGAGATGGGCGTGGCGTGGGGCTTCGGTTACGGCATGGCCCTGACTGCGGTGAGCGCAGTCGCCACCGGGGTGTTCCTCTTCTTCATCGACCGTGGCAAGACCATCGCCGGCGCGGCGGCCCGGGAGAGTCAGCGGACTGAGATCAAGACCATTCCCGCCCGGATGCCGGCCGGGGACTGAGCGAGGTAGACGATGGCGATCACGGTCAAGGTCATGAAGCGCCCCGACGGCGAGCGCACGTCCTATCTGCGGGCGGCGCTCAGCGGAATGGCGCTCACTTTCCGTCACATGGTGAACCCGGCGAAGCTCACCCAGCAGTATCCGGAGGAGCAGACGGATCTCAGCCCCAGGTGGCGGGGAACCCACCGAATGGAGGTCCACGCCGACGGACGGACCAAGTGCGTGGCCTGCGGGCTGTGCCCCACCGTGTGCCCCGCCAACTGCATCTTGTTGGTGGGAGGTGAGGACGACCAGGGGAACCGCTATCCGGTCGTGTACGAGATCGACGAGTTCAGGTGCATCTTCTGCGGCATGTGCCAGGAGGTCTGCCCGGTGGAGGCCATCCACGTGGGTCGGCACTTCGAGAACGCCGAGTACACGCGGGACCGCTTCGTATACGACCTGGACCGGCTCATGGAGCAGGATCACCCGACGACCCTGCTGTGGGATCCCTCGGATCCGAGGTCCGAGTAACGATGGATATTCTCTTCTACGTGTTTGCGGCCGTGGCCATCGGCGGCGCGTTCGGTGTCGTGATGGCGCGCACACCCGTGGGCAGCCTGCTCTTCATGGTGTCGGCCCTGGCGAGCCTCGCGGGGGTCTATGTCTTGCTGGAGGCCCACTTCATCGCGGCGGTGCAGATCATCGTGTACGCCGGGGCCATCATGGTCCTCTTCCTGTTCGTGATCATGCTCCTCAACCTCGGCCACAGGTACCGAACCGACCTGAGGGGAGGGCTGTTCGCGCTGTTGTCCTTCGTCCTGGCGGGCGCCCTGGCGGGAATCCTGGCCCGACACTTCAGCGCCCAGGGCGCCCAGCTGGCCGTATCCGCCTCCGGCGCCCAGGCCATCGACGCGGCGCTGCGGGAGCACGGAGCCGTGGGGGCCATCGCCCAACCGCTGTTCACCCACTACGTGGTGCCCTTCGAGATCACCGGGATCCTCCTCCTGGTCGCCATCGTGGGTGCACTCGTCCTGGCAAAGAGGCGTGTGTCATGATCACCGAGGCCATGATCCTCAGCGCCATCCTGTTCGTCATCGGAACGTTCGGCGTCCTGGTGCGGCGCAACGCCATCATCATGTTCCTGTGCATCGAGCTGCAGCTCAACGCGGTGAACCTGACGCTGGTGGCCATGTCCCGCCTCTGGGGCATCGACGGGCAGGTCTTCGTCTTCTTCGTGATGACCGTGGCGGCGGCGGAGGCCGCCGTTGGCCTGGCGATCATCATCTCGATCTTCCGCCACTACGAGACGGTCAACGTGGACAACTTCAACCTGCTGAAGTGGTAGCGACATGCTCGCTTCTCTCGCAGTGATGATGCAGGGTGGCCAGGAGGCTCACGCCGGGGCGGGGGGGACCTTCGAGCCCTTCTTCCCGGGGCTGGTGGTCCTGCTCCCCCTGATCGGGTTCGCGCTCAACGGCCTGCTGGCCCTCTCCCACGCCAGGGAATCGGCGTCGGCGGTGCGTGCCGGCGGAGAGCTCGAGCTCGGCGGCAACGGTGGCCGACCCCTCACGCATTCGCTTCCCTCGTGGATCGGCCCGGGCGTGCTCTTCCTGGCTTTCCTCGTGACGCTGGTGAACTTCACCCGGGCCCTGGGCGCCGGGCTCGAGGAGCCGGTGGTGGTGTCCTACTGGACGTGGATGGCCACGAGCACCTTCGCCGTGGATGCCGCGGTCCAGCTGGACGCCCTGTCGCTGGTGATGATGATGGTCGTGACCGGGGTGAGCTTCCTCATCCACGTGTTCAGCGTGGGGTACATGGCTGACGACCCCGGCTACCCGCGGTACTTCGCCTACCTCAACCTCTTCGCCTTCTTCATGCTCGTGCTGGTCATGGCGTCCAGCTACGCGCTGATGTTCGTGGGGTGGGAGGGGGTCGGCCTCTGCTCCTACCTGCTCATCGGGTACTGGTTCAGCGACCGGGAGAAGTCGGACGCGGGTAAGAAGGCCTTCATCGTCAATCGCATCGGGGACTTCGGATTCCTCGTGGCGATGTTCCTTCTCTTCGTAACCTTCGGGACGCTGGACTTCGAACCCATCTTCCAGCAAGCCCCCGAGACCCTCGTCTACGGCGGTGGGCTGGTTACCGCCATCACCCTCTTCTTCTTCCTGGGCGCCACGGGGAAGAGCGCGCAGATCCCCCTCTACATCTGGCTCCCCGACGCCATGGCGGGGCCCACGCCCGTCTCCGCCCTCATCCACGCGGCGACGATGGTCACCGCCGGGGTGTACATGGTCGCCCGCTCGTCGGTCCTGTTTGCCCTCTCCCCCGTCGCCGGCGCCACGGTGGCCGGGGTCGGGGTGCTGACCGCGCTCGTGGCGGCCACCATCGCGCTGAAGCAGTACGACATCAAGAAGGTGCTGGCGTACTCCACGGTGTCCCAGCTCGGCTACATGTTCGTCGGGGTCGGCGTGGGGGCCTATGCGGCGGGCATCTTCCACCTGATGACCCACGCCTTCTTCAAGGCGCTCCTCTTCCTCGGCTCCGGAGCCGTGATCCACGCCATGCATCACGCGTTCCACCACACCCACAGCCACGAGGATCCGCAGGACATGCGGAACATGGGAGGGTTGCGGAAGCACATGCCCATCACCTTCGCGGTCATGTGGATCGCCACCTTGGCCATCGCCGGCATCTGGCCTTTCGCGGGGTTCTTCTCGAAGGACGAGATCATCTGGCAGGTGGCGGCCTTCGGAGGCGCCGAGCACGCCCCTTATCCGGGCCTCTACACCCTCTACTGGGTGATCGCGCTCGCCGCCGCCATGCTCACCGCCTTCTACATGACCCGCCTGATGGTCATGACCTT
This sequence comes from Gemmatimonadota bacterium, assembly GCA_039589955.1. Taxonomy (GTDB): domain Bacteria; phylum Gemmatimonadota; class Gemmatimonadetes; order Longimicrobiales; family Gaopeijiaceae; genus SZUA-318. The sequence continues at coordinate 28,367 of JBDHGI010000029.1, forward strand.
CCACGGGCCAAACCGGACGGGAGCCGAGGAGGAGAGACACCTCCACGAGGCGCCGGCTGTCATGTGGGTGCCGCTGGTCGTCCTCGCGATCCTGTCCATCTTCGGCGGGTGGGTGAACGTCCCCGAGGCCATCCGGACCTCGATTCTCGGCTTCGGGGGAGCCCTCCCCATGAGCGAGTGGCTCCATCACTTCCTCGAGCCCGTAACCCTCGAAGCGCACCATATCCAGGAGGCCAACCTCGGGGAGCTGTCCCACTCGGCCCCCTTCGGGGGTGGGGAGGTGGCGTGGGCGCTGATCTCCTTCCTCCTCGCGGCGGCCATCGTGCTGGTGTCGTCCCGGATCCTGTCGCGTCAGGAGGTGAAGGTGGCCCGGGAAGACGCGGAGCCCGAGGGGTTCGCGAAGATCCTCTACAACAAGTGGTACGTGGACGAGATCTACGACACGGTCATCGTCCAGCCCGTCCTCCGCATGTCGCGCTTCTGCTGGAAGGTGATCGACGCGGGGCTGATCGACGGGACGGTCAACGGAGTGGGCTACCTGGCCCGGGGGTTCGGGTGGTTCGGAAGCCTGTTCCACACCGGCACGGTGAACACCTATGCCTTCGTCCTCTCCCTCGGCGTCCTCGTGATCCTGGGCGTCGTCATTCTCTGATGGACGGTCCGGTATGACTCAGATTCTGGAAGCCATCGGCTATACCGGCTGGGCTCTCCATGCCCTCGTCTGGCTCCCCATCCTCGGGATGGGCCTCGTCCTGTGGAGCGAGGAGGCAAGGGCCAAGCAGATCGCCTTCTGGTGGTCCCTGGGTGTGCTCGTGCTCAGCCTGGGCCTGTGGTGGGCCTTCGACCCCACCTCCGGCGGGATGCAGATGGAGAGCCAGGTCCCGTGGATCGAGGGATGGGGTGTCAGCTATTCCCTGGGTGTGGACGGAATCAGCCTGTTCATGATCATGCTGACCACGTTCATCACCACCTTGGCCATCCTGGGGTCCTTCAACTACATCAAGAAGCGGGAGCGGGCCTTCTACGCGCTCATGCTCCTGCTCGAGGCGGGAGTGGTCGGCGTCTTCGTGGCCACCGACCTCTTCCTCTTCTACGTCTTCTTCGAGCTCACCCTGGTCCCCATGTACTTCATCGTGGGGATCTGGGGTGGCGAGCGGCGGATCTACGCGGCCATCAAGTTCTTCCTCTTCACGGCCTTCGGATCCCTGCTCATGCTCGTGGGCATCCTCTACCTGTACTTCAAGGCGAAGACCCTGCTCGGGTTCCCGACCTTCGCCTACGCGGACCTTCTCCAGGTACCGCTCTCGGGCGTCGAGCAGCTCTGGTTGTTCTCCGCCTTCGCGCTGGCGTTCGCGGTCAAGGTGCCGGTCTTCCCCCTGCACACTTGGCTCCCCGATGCGCACGTGGAGGCGCCCACGCCGGGCTCAGTCGTCCTGGCGGCGATCCTCCTGAAGATGGGCACGTACGGATTCCTCAGGTTCCTGCTGCCCCTCTTCCCGGTGGCCTCGCAGCATCCCACCGTCGTCACCACCATGATGGTGCTGGCGGCCATCGGGATCATCTACACCGCGTGGGTAGCGGCCGTCCAGCCCGACGCCAAGAAGCT
>JBDHGI010000030.1:0-31663 GCA_039589955.1 Gemmatimonadota bacterium
GTCAGACCTCGAGGTGCGTGTCGCGCGACTCGAGCGGCAGGTGGAGGAGCTTCTGGCCCGGAGGGAGCCAGAGCTGAAGCTTGGCCCGACCGGGCGTCCCCCACCGGCACCGCGAGTCCCTCCGACCGAACCGGCGGCTCGAGACACGCCCGTCGGGGAGGGAACGGGTCGCACGCCGAGCTCGCCGGGGCCGGCCGAATCCTCGCGACCCCCATTCCTGGCCGCCGAAGGAGAGAAATGGCTCGGAAGGGTGGGGGTCGGCTTCGTGGTGCTGTCCTTCGCGTTCCTCGTCAAGCTCTCGTTCGACCGTGGCTGGATCACGCCGGCGCTGAGGCTGGGAGCCGGATTCGCCGCAGGCGTCGCCTTGATCGCACTGGGCCTGCGGCTCGAGGACCATCGGAGAAGGCTGGCGCAGGCCATGCTCGGCGGCGGCGTGGCCTTGCTCTATCTCGTCGGGTACGCCGGATCCCAGCTCTATGGGCTCCTTCCCCTATGGGCGGCGCTCTCGCTGATGTCCACCACCACGGTCCTGGCCATCGTCATGTCGGAGCGCCAGGACTCCTCCGTGCTCTCCGTCATCGGCGTCTCCGGGGGGCTGGCGACGCCGTTCGTGCTGGGCCTCGCTGCGACGCATCCCGGTGGGATCGCGGTGTACGCATCGCTTGTCCTACTCGGCGCGGCACCGGTCCAGTTCCTCAAGGGCTGGTCCCGAGCTCCTTCTCACCATGGCGCTGGGAGGGACCTTGGTGGCCGGGGGCATCGCGGTCGACAGCCGGTCCGTGGCGCCGTTGTGGCCTCTCATGGCCCTGGTCACCCTCTTCTGGGCGACGATGGTTCCGTCGCCGTCCCTCCGGCCGGTGTTCCGCGACGGAGGCCGTGCCCCCCAGGAGCCGTGGCCGGCCCGTCTCGCGGGCTTCTGGGGCACGGCATTGACCGCCACCGTGATCATCCTGCACTTCGGCCTGGGCCGGACCGGGAGCGGTCTGCTCTTCCTCGGGCTGGGACTTCTCACGTGTGGACTCGCCTCTGCATCCCGGCGGGTGCCGCGTGCCGCGGCTCCCGCAGCGGAGGTCGGCGCCGTGGCCGTGGCGGTCGGACTCGCCGTGGTGACATGGTCGTCACTGGGCCTGTTCCTCGTGATGGCGGAAGCGTGCGTCCTCCTCCTGCTGGCGTCCCGGGACGCGCCGCCCAGCCTCGCGACGGTCGGACACTGGTTGGCCGCAGGGGTGGCCGTCGCGTTCCTCGCCCTCGCGGAGGAAGCCGGCTTGCACGGCTTCCTGGGGCTCCGCGAAGGGGCGTTCCCAAGGTTGGGCGTCCTGGCCCTGGCGCTCGTGGCGGCGCTGTGGACCGAGGAGCACGCGGGGTTCTACCGGGGGGCCGCCTATGTGGGCCTTCTGATCTGGTTCTTGTCCGAGCTGGTGGACCGGCCGAACGGCCAGGCCCTGATCAGCATCGCCTGGAGCCTACAGGGTACGGCGGCGCTGCTCGCGTCCCTCGGGCCCAGATCACAGAGGCTCCAGATCGCCGGTCTGGCGACCCCGGGGCTGGTGGCGGGCAAGCTCATGCTGGTGGACCTGGCCCAGCTGGACCCCGTGTGGCGCATCCTCCTGTTCCTTGGCTTCGGGGCGACTCTCCTCGGCCTCGGGTACCTCGTGAATCGTCCCGGGGGGCGCGAGGGGCGACGACCTACCCTCCCCTGATCTCGTAGACTCTGATGCTCGAGATGAAGGGGTTCTCCCCCGCGATCCTCTCCGCGTCATCGAGGCTCTCTGCCTCGATCACGTTGTAGCAGATCTCCCGACCGGCTGCAAATCCGCCCTGATCGAGGTTCACGTCGGCGATCGACTCGAGCCACTTCCCCCAAGCCTCCATGACCTCCGGAGTGGGCTGTTCGAATCCGTAATGCAGAAGCAGGAACTTCTTCACTTTCCCCCCAATCTGGATGGTCGCTCGGTGTCAGGCCCCGCCTCGGGACCGCTGAGCGCTTCGTCAATGATAACGGGGTTGCGGCCGGGCTGGCTTCACGCATCGCAGTTGCACGGCCAGATCGCCCTCGAGCGCGGTGCCGAGCACGACCCTCCTCGCTGTTGGACCTGTCCGGTGGAGTGGCCGCGAGGAACCCGTTGACACTTCCCGTGCGTTGGGAGTAGCTAGGGATGATCCCGAACGCACCGGAGATCTCAGGTCGCTGCAATGCACAGATCCTGCCCGTTCCTCGTAGCATTCGCGATCTCGGCCCTCCCCGTGGGGGCCCGAGCCGCGCAGGGAGCCTCCCAAGGCGCGGCCACGTTCGCCAGCCGATCCTGGACAGCGGAGGATGGCCTGCCCATGAACCAGGTCGTCGACATCGAGCAGACCGCGGACGGGTACCTCTGGCTCGCGACGTTCGGTGGCATCGCTCGTTTCGACGGCCAGCGCTTCGTCGTATATGACGCGGCCGAGCATCCGGTCCTGCCAAGCAGCCGATTCCAGACGTTCGAGATCGCGCCCGATGGCGCCGTCATCGCGCTAACGGAGTTCGGGCAGATCGTCCGTCTGTTCGAGGGGGAGTTCGAGGTGCTCGTGCCCGGCGAGTACTTGGCAGGCGACGTGTCGTCGGGAATGTGGAAGGATGACGAGGGCCGGCTCTGGATCGGCACGAGCGAAGACCTCGGCAGGGTGGAGGGTGACTCGCTCGTGTCCGTCTTCCCCTCACCGCCCGGCTGGCAGGTGCGGGTCGCCCTTCAAGCCCTCGACCAGCTGTGGGTCGGGACTCAGGACGGAAGGCTGCATTCCGTGAGTCCCCGGGGAACCAGAACCGTGGCGCCGCTGCCGGGCAACCGCCTGGGATACTGGTCGCAGGTCTCCGGGCTCGAGGTGGGCCCCGACGGATACCTCTACATCGGCACCTTCAACGGGTTATTCCGGCTCGATCCCGCCACCGACAGCCTCGAGAAGCTCCATGACGCCGGCATCGCGGATCTCTTGCCGAGTCCGGACCGCACCCGACTGATCGTGACCGGCGGCTATCTCCTCGACATCGACGAGGAGGGCCGGATCCGCGAGCTGGCCGCCGGGGCCAACCCCGGTAGTCCGACGACGGCTCACTGGTCTCGTGACGGGTCCCTCTGGTACGCCCACGAGCAGACCGTGTACAGGGATGGGGAGCCCATCTACGAAGCGCCCAGCTGGATCGACGCGATCTTCGAGGACGCGGAGGGGAGCGTGTGGCTCGGCGGACCGAGCGGGCTCGTCCAGCTGACTCCGACCGTGTTCAGCACCTACGCTCCCCCTGAGCCTGTCCAGCGTGCAGCCTGCTCCGATCAGCCCGCGTGCGCAGCAGGCTTCGGCGTCTACGCCATTGCCGAAGAGCCCGACCATGGGCGCCTCTTGGTAGGCACGCTCCATCACGGCACATGGCGGCTTTCCCCGGACGGGTCCTTCGAGCCTGTCGACTTGTGGGGGTCGATCTCCCTGTACGCGGGCCGCGAGGGGGTCCTGCGCGGCGGGTATCGGACGGGGCTCTGCCGGATGGACGGTGCTCGATGCGAGCGCGTCGGCTCGGGGCCGAGCATCGTCCGCGCCATCGAATACGACGAGGAAGGCACACTCTGGGTCGGGACGGATCACGGTCTGCTCCGCTTCCAGGGAGAGGGCAGCACGAGCTTCGGACGTGCGCAGGGGCTTCCCCACGAGCATGTGTTCTCCGTGGTGGCGGGGGCGGGCGGCACGATCTGGCTCGGCACCCTGGACGGGGTCGCGCGCATCCGCGACGGGCGGGTCGAGGCGTTCGGTGGAGCCGAGGGACTCGACACGAGAGCCGTCAGGGCGCTGCGCCTCGAGAACGGCGTGCTTTGGGCCGGAACCGAATCGAGAGGGGTGTTCCGGATCGAGCCGGGTGACGGTCCTCTGCGCGAGTCCAAGGTGACACGGTACACGAGGGACGATGGCCTCCACTCCGACGGGGTCCACGCCATCCTGCCGGACGGATACGGCAGGATGTGGATGAGCAGCAACCAGGGGATCTTCTGGGTGCACCAGGATCAGCTCGAGGCGTTCGCCGAGCGACGGGCCGATCGGATTCGCTCCGTCGTGTATCTCGAGCGTGACGGCCTGAACAACCGTGAGGCGAACGGGGGAAGCACCTCGGCGGGAATGAGGGCCTCGGACGGGCGCCTCTGGTTCGCGACCATGGGCGGTGCGGCCGTCGTCGACCCGGCCGGCGTCGACCTCGGTCGGCAACCCCCTCGCGTCTTGATCGAGGCGGTCAGGTCCGGAATCGACCACCTCGATTCCAGGGCCGAGATCGTTCTCGAGCGGAACCAACGGGACTTCGAGATCGACTACACCGCCCCGAGCTTCCTGAGATCGGCGAATCTCAGGTTCCGGTATCGCCTGGACGGGTACGACGCCGATTGGGTGGACGCAGGCACACGTCGGACGGCGTTCTACACCAACGTCCCGGCCGGACGGCACGTATTCCGGGTCGCCGTCGCGGCGGACGACGGAAGTTGGAGCGAGGCGGCCGAGCCCCTCATGATTCGGATCTTCCCCAGATACTACGAGCAACCGTGGTTCCTCCCCCTTGTCGCGATGCTGTCGCTCGGTGCGGCGGTCCTGGGGCTCCGTCGGCGAGAGGCCCTCCACGCCGCCCGCGCCAGGGAGCTGTCGGAGCTGGTTCGAGACCGGACGGCCCAGCTCGAGGCCGAGACGGAGGAAAGCGAGCGGGCGAGATCGGCGGCGGAGAGTGCCGAATCGACGGCCAGGGAAGCGCTTCTCAAGGTCGCCGATCAGGCTCACCGCCTCGAGGAGCTCGACCGGGCCAAATCCCGGTTCTTCGCCAATGTCTCGCACGAGCTTCGCACTCCGCTGACGCTGACCATCGGGCCCCTCGAAGACCTTCGGGACGGCATGCACGGCGACCTTCAGGAAGACGCGCGCGAGGAGCTCGACCTGGCCCTGCGGAACTCACACCGCCTGCTGCGACTGGTCAACCAGCTTCTCGATGTCGCCAAGCTCGAGGCGGGCCAGCTGGAGCTGCGGCCCATGAAGATCGACCTCGCGGAGCTGGTGACCGGCGTCGTGCAGGCCTTCCACCCCCTGGCGGAACGCAGGAAGATCTCACTCACGTCCGACGGACTCGACACACCCTTCCCCGCGGTCCTGGATCCCGACCAGTTCGAGAAGGTCGTCCTGAACCTGCTCTCCAATGCGTTCAAGTTCACTCCGAGCGGGGGCACCGTCCGGATCGCCCTGGCCTCGAAGGAACACCCGGGTCTCCCATGCGCCGTCCTCACCGTCGCCGACTCGGGCGCGGGCATTCCCGAGGAGCTGCAGAAGGCGATCTTCGAGCGCTTCTACCAGGGTCGGGGGCGGCCCGCGTCGTCCGTACCGGGCACCGGCATCGGCCTCTCCCTCGTTCGAGAGCTCGTCGAGCTGCACGGAGGCCGAATCGACGTGGTGAGCGCTCCCGACGAAGGGAGCACCTTCACGGTCGCGGTGCCGACTCACGCGCTCGAGGCCTCGGAGGATGACACCACGAGGCAGCCGGGCACGGTGGTTGTCGAACCCCCGCCGGCACCGCACAGGCCCGAAGGCCCGGAGCGGGACGATCCCGACACCCCCGACCCCCGCCTGACCGTCCTCATCGTCGATGACAACGCGGAGATCCGGCAGTACGCGCGGAAGCACCTGTCCGGACGTTACCGTGTCATCGAGGCCGCTGACGGGAAGCGGGGGCTCGACCTGGCCCGGGAGCACACGCCCGACCTCGTGTTGAGCGACGTGATGATGCCCGGCATGAGCGGAGGTGAGCTGTGCCGTGCCATCAAGGCCGATCCCGACCTCGACTTCGTGCCCGTCGTGCTGCTCACGGCCAAGGCGTCCCAGGACAGCCGCATCCAAGGTCTCTCCGTCGGGGCTGACGATTATCTGACCAAGCCCTTCTCCATGAAGGAGTTGAGAGTCCGGATCGAGAATCTCATCAGCCTGCGGCAGCGCCTGCGCCACAAGATCAGGAATGCCGAGGTCGTGTCCACGGGCACCCCACCGGATGCCACATCCGTCGACGAGCGTTTCCTGGCAAAGGTCCGGAGTGTCGTCATCGAGCGGCTCGGTGACGAGGAATTCGGAGTCGAGGCTTTGGCCGAGGCATTGGGCCAGAGCCGAGCTCACCTGTACCGCCGCCTCGGCGAGCTCCAGGACCGCTCGCCCGCCGAGCTCATCCGCCTGATGCGGCTCGATCGAGGTGCCGAGCTTCTCCGAGCCAAGGCCGGCACGGTGAGCGAGGTCGCGTACGCCGTGGGGTTCAGAAGCGTATCCCACTTCTCGAGGGCGTTCCGCAGGCAGTACGACATGACCCCCTCCGAGTATGCCAGGGGAACGGCAGACGTCGAGGCCTGATCACCACGCTCCTATAGCCTCACCTGCTCGACGAAGCACCAGGCCCAATCCTCGCCGGGCTCCCACGACTTGATCACCGGGTGACCGACGTCCTCGAAGTGGCGTCGGGCGTGGCGACCGGGTGAGCTGTCACAGCACCCGACGTGGCCGCAGGTCATGCAGAGGCGCAGGTGGACCCATTCCTGGCCGGCAGCCACGCACGCGGCGCACACCCGGTCCGTCCCCGGAAACACGATCGAGGTCTCGCGGGCATGCACGCACCGAGCGGACGATCGCATCGCTTCGCTGAGACGGACGCCCAGCCCCTCGGGCGCGCCCCCTCCCGAGGGCAGCGACGGGTCGCGCGGGGAGACCCCGGCCGCGTCGAGGACGACGCGGGCGAGCTCGCGATCGGCCGCGCCCTCGGACACCACCACCCGGCCGGCTCCGGCGTGGCGCACGACATCCTCCTCGCTCACCGTGTCGGTCCGTGCAATGATCTGGAGGTCCGGCCGCAGGGCTCTGGCTACCCCGACCACGCGCTTTGCCATCTCCGGGTCGTCGTCGGCAACGACCATGAGAGCCGCCGCGTCGATCCCTGCGCGCTCGAGGATCTGGCGGCGGGCATAGTCGCCACGAAGAACTCGATGGCCGTTCGCCTCGGCCTCCGAGGCGCCGTCCGGGCTGAGCGTCATGATCAGGAGGTCGAGCTCGGCGGCAGCGATGGTGCCGATGAGGGCTCTGGCCCTCGGCCCATATCCGGCGATCAGGATGTGTCCCGACCGGGAGATCGCCTCCGCCTCGGCGTCATCGACTCCCGGGGCCTCGAGCCGGCTCCGTCGGCTCCGCTGGCGCACGTAGCCCGCTGCCTGGGTTCCCAATGTGGACAGAGCGGGGGTGGCGATCATCAGCACCACCGTTGCAGCGATGAAGGCCTGACCCCCGATGGCCTCCGAGCCCGCGGGATGAAACCCCAGAGCGCGGCCCTGTCGCTCGAGGACGAAGGAGAACTCCCCGATTTGTGCGAGAAGGAAGCCCGCGCTGAGGCTGGACGCCAGGGGCACTCGCAGCGCGATGAGGCTCCCCGTCGTCGCCACCGCCTTGATGGCGAGGACAGCCAGCACGATGGCCAGAACGAGCAGGGGCTGCTCGAGAATGAAGCGGGGGTCGAGCAGCATTCCGATCGAGACGAAGAAGGCCACGCTGAAAAGGAGCCTCAAAGGGAGGATCTCGCTCAGGGCATGCTCACTGAAGGAGCTCTCGCTCACGATCAGACCCGCCAGGAAGGCACCCAACGAGACTCCCAGCCCGGCGAGGCTGGCGATCCAGGCGGTCCCGAAGCAGATCGCCACCAGGGAGAGGAGGAAGATGTCGGGCGAGCAGGCGCGGGCGATGCGCTCGAGGACGATGGGCATGGTCTTGCGAGCCAACACGAGGACGATGGCGATGATTCCGATGGCCTTCCCCAGGGCCAGGGCCACACCCCACAGACCGCCGCCCTGGCCTGCCAGGGCGGGTAGCAGCAGAACGATCCCGACCACCGCCATGTCCTGGAAGATCAGCACTCCCATCGCCGCCTGTCCCGGCTCGCCGGACGTCCGCCCGGTGTCGGCCAGGAGCTTGAGCACGATCACCGTGCTGCTGAGCGCCGCCAGGCAGCCCGTGTAGACGGCGGCCTCCCACGACACTCCGAAACCCATCAGGAGGACGGCCACGGGCGTCACGGTCAACAACATCTGCAGCGCTCCGCCCCCCACGATCAGTCGCCGGATGCGCGCCAGCTTCTCCAGGCTGAACTCGATGCCGATCGTGAAGAGCAGGAAGATCACGCCGATCTCGGCCGCACTCTCGACCAGGGCCTCGTCCGTCACCAGCCCGAGGGCGTGGGGCCCGATCACCACGCCGGTGAGAAGGAAGCCCACGAGGGGGACGATGCCGAAGAGCCGCTGACCGAGGTAGGCGATGACAGCGCCGGCACCGACGATCGCCGTCAGCTCGGCCAGCAGGTGGAGAAGGTGATCGGGCATGGCGCTGGCGTCGTCTGTCGTCAGACCTCGTTGAGGTACCAGTGGATGAACATGACGGCCATCGAGCCTTCACCGACAGCCGATGCCACCCGCTTCACGGATCCGTGGCGAACGTCACCCGCCGCGAACAATCCCGGCACGCTGGTCTCCAGGGGATAGGGATCACGATCCGGATAGCCCACCGCCGCCGCCGCATCCCCCCACGCAGCGTCGGACCCGGACAGAATGAACCCGTGCTCGTCCCGCGCAACCCTGTCACCCAGCCAGTCCGTTCGTGGCTTGGCGCCGATGAAGATGAACATGGCCGCCGCATCCACCGTATCCTCGCGCTCGCCGCCGTCACGGGAGATGACGAGCTGCTCGAGGTTGGTCGCCCCCTTTGCCGCCTTGACCTCGCTCCGGGTCCAGACCCTGATGTTCTCCGTGGACTCGATCTGTTCGATGAGATATTGCGACATGCTCCTCGACAGGCCCTCTCCCCGGACGAGCATGGTGACGGCCTTGGCGAACCGTGCGAAGTACATCGCCGCCTGACCAGCCGAGTTGGCGCCCCCGATCACGTAGACGTCACGATCACGCACCGACTCACCCTCGGTCATCGCCGCGCCGTAGTAGATCCCGGCCCCGGTAAGCTCCTCCACGCCCGGAGCCTGGAGCTTCCGATAGGACACCCCCGTGGAGACCAGGATCGCCCGGCAGCTCAGGGACGAGCCGTCTCCCAGCTTCACCGTCCGGCTTGGCCCGTCGGTCTCGATCGACGTCACCCTCTGGGCCGTGAGGATCTCCACGCCGAACCGCCTGGCCTGGCTCACCGCACGGTGCGCGAGGTCGGCACCCGACAGCCCGCTCGGGAACCCGAGGTAGTTCTCGATCCGCGAGCTCATGCCCGCCTGTCCTCCCGGAGCCTTCTCCTCCACCGCGATCGTCTTGAGTCCCTCGGACGCCCCGTAGACCGCGGCGGCCAGCCCCGCCGGCCCCGCGCCCACGACGACCAGATCGTAGAACGGTCGGTCCGCGATCGTTTGCAGACCGACGCGCTCGGCGATCTCCAGGTTCTCGGGGCTCATCGCGTACTCGCCGTCCGAGAAGAACAAACAGGGAAGCTCCGCGCTCTCGTCCTCCAGTGTCGCCATGAGCTGCTGCGCCTCCTCGCTTGCCTCCACGTCGAGCCACCGATACGGCACGTTGTTCCGTGCCAGGAAGTCCTTCACGCGATGAGATTCCGGAGCCCACTGGTGGCCGACCACCCTCACGCCCTCGAAGGGCTCACGATGCGAGCCCTTCCATTCCGCGAGCAGGTCCGTGAGAACCGGGAAGAGCTTCTCCTCAGGTGGGTCCCAGGGCTTGAGCAGGTAGTGGTCGATGTGGACCTCGTTGATCGCCCGGATCGCCGCGTCGGTGTCGGCGTAGGCGGTGAGGAGGACGCGCTTGGCGTCGGGATACAGCTCCTGCGCCCGCACCAGGAACTCGACTCCGCTCATGCTCGGCATCCGCTGGTCGACGAGGAACAGCGCCGACGGGTCGCCCCTTCGCTTCCGTTCGGCGAGAAGGTCGAGGGCGGAGGATCCGGATGAAGCACGGAGGACGCGGTAGTCCGCCCCATACTCTCCCCTGAGATCCCGAGATACGGCCTGCAACACGTTGGCGTCGTCGTCCAGCGCCAGAACAAAGGGCTTACCCATCACTTGACCTTGGTCGTTGCGTGAATCCTCGCTTCAACTCCCGTCATGCGTCAGACTCGGCGACTCCCCCGTGCGGGACACGGATGGTGAACACGGTTTCGCCCGGAACGGATCGAACGTCGATCTGCCCTCCACACCTCTTGGTGACGATCCGTCGCACCACGTCCAAGCCCAAGCCGGTGCCGTCACCCACTTCTTTGGTGGTGAAGAACGGATCGAAGATCTTCGGTTGGATATCGGGCGGGATCCCGGGCCCGGAGTCCTGGACCTCCACAACGGCAGACCCTTCGTTGCGGTAGGTCCTGAGGGTCAGTCTCCCGCTGCCGCCCATCGCCGCGATGGCGTTGTCGATCAGGTTCGTCCACACCTGGTTCAGCTCGCTCCCGAACGTCTGGATGGGTGGAATCTCCCGATCGTACAGTCGCTCGACCTCTATGCCGCCCCGAAGCTTGTGACCGAGGATCTTGAGCGTGTCTTCGATCCCGTCGTGGATGTCGACCTCCTGAACCGGCGCGCGATCCATGTGCGAGTATGACTTCACGACGCCTACCAACTCCGAGATTCCTCGCGCGCTCGAGGCGACCGTGTCCGCCAACCCCTGGACCGCTAGCGCCGCGCACAGCCACTGAGCGACCTCGTCGACGGCATCGTTCTTCACGATGGACTCGAGGTCTTCCAGATCGGCGACGGTGATGCCCGCGCCGACGAGCGGCGGGGCCGCTTCCCAGGCCCGATCGACATCGTGTTCCTCGAGCCAGTCGATGAGCTCGTCCTCTCGGTCGCTCAACTCGACCGCGGAGAGCGACTCGGCCGGTTTGGCACGGGCGCGGAAGTCACGATACCGCTCCGACAGCCGGGCCCACGCTTCGACCCCGACCCCGGCTTCCGTCACTTTGATCATCGCGGCCTGAAGCGCGTCTACGCCGTCCGTGATCTGACTGGCCCCGCGCAGAGCTGCGGCGGCCGGATTGTTCAGCTCGTGGGCCAGGCCGGCCGAGAGCTTGCCGAGGGCGGCCATCTTCTCCGTCTGCCTCAGCTCCTCCTCGATCCGCCTGCGCTCGGTGATGTCACTGAACGTCACCGCGCACCCGACCAGCTCCTCGTCCTTCCGGACGGGGTAGGACCGATACTCCGCCGGAAATGGCCTCCCGTCCTCGGTGAACATGACCTCGTCGTCCGCGTGGGTGCCCTCGCCTTCGACGAACGCCCTGTAGATGCGACACTCCTCCACCGGGTAGGGATCTCCGTTCACCTTCGTGTGGTGGACGAGCTCGTGCATCTGCTTCCCCAGCAGATCATCGACGCCGTCGAATCCGAGCAGCCTCGCGCAGGCGGGATTCGCGAAGGTACAATTGCCCTGCAGGTCGACACCGTAGATCCCCTCACCGGTGGAGTCGAGGAGCAGCCGCACGAGCTCGTTGGACTCCGCCAGCTCCGTCTCCACCTCCCTCCGCTCGGTGATGTCGACGAACGTCAGGACGCATCCGACGAGCTCGCCATCCCGCTTCATCGGGTACGACCAGTACTCGGCCGCGAACGAGGAGCCGTCCTTGCGGAACATCACCTCGTCATCGACGTGGGTGCCCTGCCCCTCGCGAAACGCCTGATAGATACGGCACTCCTCCTCGGGGTAGGCCGTCCCGTCGGGCCGGGTGTGATGCACCAGGTTGTGCATGTGCCGGCCAAGAAGCTCTCCGGCGCTGTCGAACCCCAGAATCCTGACGCACGCTGGATTCGCGAAGGTGCATCGACCGCTCAGGTCGATGCCGTAGATGCCTTCGCCGGTCGACTCCAGGAGCAGCCGGACGAGCTCCTCGCTCGCGACCTCCGCCATGGCTTCAGGCGCTCTGGATGGCGATGACCGCCTCGCTCGTATCCATCACCTGGCTGGCGATCATCCGGAAGTTCAGGAGGGCGGCCTCGTAGAAATCGCCGCCCGGAAGCTGGGCGCCCGCAGTGGCGTCCTTCACGACCGCGACCTCGAAGCCCTGCTCGGTGAGCTCCCGCAGGTGTGCCTCCACGCACAGGTTCGCCGACATGCCCGCGAGAATGACCTTGTCGATCCCTCGCTTTCTGAGCTGGAGCACGAGATCGTTCGACTCTGGTCCGTAGACCTTGTGGGGGCTGGTGACTACCACGTTCTCGTGCTCGATCAGGTCCTTCAGCGGGCCGTGCCAGTCCGCGCCCGAGCCGTCGAAGCCCTCGGTGGTCAGGATGCCCTTGCGGTCGAACATCCCCACGGCGTGCATCATCTTCTCGAGGGCGCCACCGAACTGCCAGGTGTGGTCGTGCGGGTAGTAGTAGTGCGGAGAGATGAAGACCGGAATCCCGGCGCTGTGAGCTGCGCTCATGAGCTGGCGCAGGTGTTCGACGGTGTCGTTCTTCTGTACGCTGTTACCGACGACCCCCCAGACCACCCCGTCCTCCGACAGGAAGTCCTTCTGGGGATCGGTGATGACGAGCGCCGTGTTTCCTTTCTCCACGGTCATTCCTGGATTCGGGAGAATCTCGTTGTAGGTATCAGACATCCTGTTCCTCCTAGGGCAGTGATGTGAGCTTGGGGCCGGGCGATTCCCGACCCGTCTCGACGAGCGCCGATCCAACCCGGCCTGCGGGTTGCGACCCGGCGGCGGCGCTCATGGCGACCCTCCATCCGACTTCGACGGCATCGTCAGCAGCCGCGTCGCCTCGGCGGCGAGCTGACTCAGGTTGAATGGCTTCCACAGAAGCCCGTCCACGCCGACCGACGTCATCCTGCGCGCCGCCTCGTGGCGACGGGCTCCGTCGACCAGCAAGAGGATGCGCAGGACCCCAGCTCCCGCGGCCTCCCGGAGATGCTCGCACAGCTCGAACCCTCCGCCTTCGTCCACGTCGCCATCCACGATGACCAGGACCGGGAGCACCTCGTGGAACCGATCCAGGATCCGGTGCACCCTGTGCTCCTCGAATCCGGCAACCGGGGGATCGAGCCGGCCCAGTCCTTGGCACACGTACCGCGCGAGCTCCACGCTGGCCGAAGCGACCAGGACCCGGGGACGGTCGGGGTCCCCCGACGCGTCGGGAGCCGCCCTGTGCTCCTTCGCTTCGAGCAGGTCGACTTCACGGCTCAGCCGGGGCGCTCGACTCGCCTGCACCGAGTCGGCGTCTTTGCCCCGGACCGAATCGCCGGATTCCTCCATACCCGGTCTATCCTCCCCTCTGTCGGCGGTCACGTCTGGATGCGTCGGCAATGGAAATAGGGGCCCTACGCGGTCGTGCCCAAACCACCATGTCTCCGAGCCCGGCGGTTTCGTCTCCGGAGACGAAACCGGCTGGGAATGAGACGGATGGACCTGACGCCACGGCTTTCTGCCGAGCCCGGAGGCGCCTAGGTTCCAGCCCGTCCACGTCTTCCAGCAGCCTCGGAGCCGTCCATGTCCGCGCACGTCGCCCTCCCGCTCGCCCGGTCTTCCCGTATCGGCCACGCGACGCTTCTCGCCCTGGCCCTGGCCGCGTGCTCCGGCGGGGATGAGGCCGGCGTGCCGGCCGCGTCCGGTGGACTAGGACAGGCCGACGCCATCGTCGTAGCCGGCGTCGGGTTCTCGACGCCGGAGTCGGTGCTTCACGACACCGCGGCGGACGCATATCTCGTGTCGAACATCAACGGCGGGCCCCTGGACAGGGATTACAACGGCTTCATCTCCCGCATCTCCCCCGACGGCACCGTCCTCGACCTCAAGTGGATCGACGGGTCGGAGCAGGGGGTCACCCTGCACGCACCCAAGGGGATGGCCATCCAGGACGGAACGCTGTTCGTAGCGGACATCAACTGCATCCGGATGTTCGACGCGGCGTCCGGAGCCCCAACGGGCAACGAGTGCCTCGCGAATGCGACCTTCCTCAACGACGTGGCGCCCGGCGGTGACGGAAGCGTGTTCTTCACGGACTCGGGCTTCGACGTGGGCCCGAACGGGCTCGCGCCCTCCGGCTCGGACGCGGTGTACCGACTCATCGTCGCTGAAGAGCGCATCGTGGCCGTGAGCAAGGGCCCGGCGCTGGGGGGACCCAACGGTGTGGCCGTGGGCAGCCGCGGCATCCTGGTGGTCAGCTTCGGATCCGGCGAGGTCTACCGCCTTACGGCGGACGGGGACCGCACCGACATCATGCCAGCCAGCGAACGGCAGCTCGACGGCGTCGAGATGCTGGCCGACGGCGGATTCCTGATGTCGAGCTGGGGCGACCAGTGCGTGTACCGCGTCGGTGGCGATGGTCGGGTGACGCGGGTTCTCGAGAACGTGGAGGCGCCCGCCGACCTGGGCGTGGACGCCGGCCGCAACCGGGTGCTCGTGCCCTTGTTCAACGCCAACCAGGTGGTCATCCAGCCCCTGGGCTAGGCTTCCCAACCCTCGGGAGGACGCCGTGTGAACGGGGACGATGGTCACCCCCCACTCCCCTGGAGGGCATGAGGGAGCTCTTCTACCTTCCGGACATGCGCACCACCCGAGTGGCGCTCGCGGGCGTCACGTCCATGCTCCTGGCTGTCAGCGCGTGCGGTGACGGACCGTCGACCCCTGATGAAACGAGGCGGGCGCCCCGCATCTCCGCCATCGAGCCCACCTCTGGCTCGCCCCTCTCCTCGCCCATGCAGGTGACCATCGTCGGGGACGCGCTCAGCGGGGCGACGGTGGAGACCCCTCCAGGCATGTTCGCCGAGCCCACCGTGGCTCACTCCGCCGGCATGGAGCTGCGCCTCTCCTACATGGGGATCCCCCCCGGCCCCCACTGGATCAGCGTGGCGACACCTTTCGGCCGGGACTCCGTGCAGTTCTCGGTTCTCCCCCTGGGTCCGGACGCGGCTCTGGAGGAGACCCGGGCGCTGTGGGTGAGCCGGTTCGAGTGGGCAGACGCGTCCGACATCGGGACCATCATGGACCGGGCGGAAGACGCGGGATTCAACCTGGTGTACTTCCAGGTCCGTGGCCGCGCGGATGCCTTCTACCGGTCGTCCCTGGAGCCGTGGTCCCACATGCTCACGGGCGAGCTGGGGAGGGATCCTGGATGGGACCCCCTCGAGGTCGCCGTCGGGGAGGCGCACCGGCGTGGCCTGGAGCTGCACGCCTGGATCAACGCGTTCACGGGTTGGGCGGGATCCGATCCTCCGGGCATCTCGGAGCCACTCCATGCCTTCATCGAGCATCCGGATTGGGTGATGGTGGACCAGGGCGGCGCGCCCATGCCCTACGGAAGCGGGTCACGCTGGCTCACCCCGGGACACCCGGATGTTCGCTCCCGCCTGGCGGCGGTTTCGGCCGACATCGCGCGCCGCTACGACGTGGAGGGCATCCACCTCGACTTCATCCGCTATCCCGATCCGCGCTACTCCTACGATCACCCTTCACTGTCGGCGTTCGACTCGGCCCGCGCCCAGGACGCTACGCTCACCTTCGACGACATGCGCAGGCGCTTCGTCACGTGGGCCGTCGCGGAGGTCCGCGATTCCCTCGAGGCCGCCGATCCCGATGGCAAGCTATCCGCGGCGGTCTGGGGCATCTTCCGGAACCCCATGGGCTGGGCCTCGGTGACGACGGGCTACGACGACGTGCTCCAGGACGCCAGGGCATGGGACCGTATGGGCCTCGTGGACGCGCTGGCCCCCATGGTGTACTGGACCGTGGGAGAGCGGTACGGGGCTCGCTTGGACTTCGCGTACCTCGCGGACGATCACGCTGAAGCCCTCGAGGTGCCGACCTACATCGGGATCTACGTGCCGCCCCTCAGCCGGGTGGACCTCACGACCCAGATCGAAAGGGCTCGCCTCGCCGGAGCCGAGGGCGTGTCGGTCTTCAGCTACACGTCGCTGAGAGACCTGGGCGCGTGGGGCGCGCTCCGGGGTGGAGCCTTCTACTGGCCGGCCAGGCCACACTGACCCCGTCGGCAGGCCCCTTGATCCCGTTCAACGGATGAGCTCCGTCCAGTTGAAGATGGCCACGACGGATTCCTGGACCGCGCGCTCCGCGATGATGAAGCGATCACCGGAGGGGTGGATGTCGTAGTTGGTATGGTTGTCCGCTTGCTGGGAGCTCAGGTTCGCCACCACGGTGATCCGCTCGAGCACCGCCGGGCGGGGTTCGCGGCCGATCTGCGCCTCCACGAGTCGAACACCCTCGTCGGCGGGCTCGAGGTAGTAGACCGCCTCTCCGTCCGGTGCCCAGACGGGCTCCGTGCCGCCCTCGTTGGAGATCTGAAGGCGACCACCGGATGCATCCAGCGAGCGCACATAGACCTCGTCCCGTCCCGTCTCGTCACTCTGGTAGGCGAGCCAACGACCGTCCCCGGATATGGCTGGCGACACCTCCGTCGCCGGGCTCGACGTGAGCCGTTGCGGCTCTCCGCCCGTAGCGGGGATCAGCCAGAGATCAGTCTGGTCGTCTTCTCCTGTAGCCCCGCCGATGTACGCGCTGCCGTCCGGAAGCCACGTGCCAGGATCCGTCATGGTGTGCCGGCCCGCGCCACCCTCCCAGAGCAGGGGTCGAACGGAGCCGCTCCCGTCGGCCGCCGTGACCAGAAGAGGACCCTCCGGATGGCTCAGGCTGAAGAACGACAGCTCCGTGCCGTTGGGAAGCCACATGGGGTCGTGGGCGTCACCCAGCTGAGTGATCCGCGCCAGGGTCCCGGCGGCCAGGTCGTACAACCAGACGTCCCGAGTTCCGTCGGTCGGGTCCCTGAAATCGACGACCACCCGGGATCCGTCAGGCGAGTACCGGGGGTGGTGCCACTCCCGCGGCACGGACAGGATTTCTGCGGGCCGACCGCTCCGGTCCACCTCCACCAACCTCAGGTGCGGCGCGTCCCCATAGACAAGCACTCCATTCGCGGCCGCGAACTGCGCGCTGCCGAAGCGAGTCGTGTTCACTTGATCGCTCAGCGTGACGACGGGGCCCGTCATCCTGGCCATCGACGCGTCGAAGGGTGCCGCCATCAGCCCGCCACCCACGCTGAAGCTCAGGTAGCCTTCCGCGTATTGGGGCGTCATCACCCCACCGGAAAGCACGGTCCTGGTCTCGCGGCTCTCGACGGCGATCACGTCGATACGGCTCTCGCTCAAGTCGGGACCCACCACGGCGTAGAGAACGTGCCGACCGCCCGGGAGGACCTCCGGAGATACGTGGTACTCGGGAGGCTCCGAGCGTGTCAGCGTGTCGGGTGGGGAGCCGTCCGGGGGAAGCAGGACCAACCCACCGGCGGACGTGGCGAACACGATCCCGCTGTCACCTAGAGAGGCAGGGCGACCATTGGAGGTCACGCCCTCGGCTCCGACCACGGGACTGGGAACTCCTCCGTCGAGCCGCACGGTGAACAGCTGAGAGAAACGCCGGAATCCCAGCAGGCTCCCGTCCTCCGAGAGAAACGACGCTTCGGCACCTTCCGTCCCGGGCACCGCCTGGGCCCGAAGAGAGCCCAGTCGGCGCACCAGGATTCCCTGCCGCGCGCTCTGATATCCGTTGTAGGCGAGGACCCGCCCGTCGCCCGAAAGGACGAGGGACGTGGAGGTGCTCCGCGAGTCCCCGAGGCCGGGAAGCTCGATGCGGGCCCTTCCGGCCACCACGCCAGGTCCCGTGGGCTGTGGACGGTCGAGCCATCCCCAGGCGCCGACCGCCAAGGAGGCGGCCAACAGCGCCCAGGGAAGCGCGCGCCTGGTGGCCGGTGCTCTGCCCGGATCCTCGACCGTACGGGCGTAGGGCGCGTGCCGGAACCCCGGGTCGGCGAGCGCCCGGGAGAGCTCGTCCCCGCTGCCGAAGCGATCGGCGGGGAGACGCTCCAGGGCCCTGAGCACCGTCGCCTCCACGTTTGGTGGCACGGCCGGCCGGTAGGCCGTCACCGGGCGCGGCGTCTCGGTGAGCACCTTGGCCAGCACGGCCTGAGTCGTGCTGCCGGTAAACGGGGGCTCGCCGACCAGCATCTCGTGGAGCATGCACCCGACGCTGTACAGGTCCGAGCGAGCGTCCGGCGCCCGATCCCCCGTCGCCTGCTCGGGACTCATGTAGTAGGGCGTGCCCACCGACAGTCCGGTTTCCGTGAGCCGCCCGCCGCCGGCCTGTTGCACGGCGAGCGCCACGCCGAAGTCCGCCACCAGCGGGTGACCTTCCCGCAGGAGCACGTTGGCCGGCTTGATATCCCGGTGAACCACGCCACCTCGGTGGGCGTATGCCAGCGCCTCCGCCACCCCCGACGCGATGCGGACGGCCTCGTCCACGGGGAGCTGCTTATCCCGATCCAGACGGTCCCGCAGGCTTTCGCCCTCCACGTAGGGCATCACGTAGAAGAGGAAGCCGTCGGCCTCACCCGAATCGAAGAGGGGCAGGATGTGGTGGTGCTGGAGACCGGCGGTCGTCCGGATCTCCGCCAGGAAGCGCTCCGCGCCCACGACGGCGGCCAGATCCGGCCTGAGGACCTTGAGAGCCACCAGGCGGTCGTGACGGGCGTCCTCGGCCAGGTATACGGTGGCCATGCCACCCGCACCCAATTCGCGTCTGAGCTCGTACCGGCCCCGCAAGGCCTCTTCGAGACGGGGGGGGAATCGAGACATGCCCGGCAAGATGCCGGGATTGCGGACAGCCCGCCAGCAAGTTTGGCAGCGCCCGCCGTCCGCAAAGTCCAGCATCAGAATGCCCTCGAGCTCGACCCGCGCTCCGGACGGGTTTCGGAGGGACGTGACCCACCAACGCACGAGCGCTCTCCGCTCGGCGATCGCAAGGGTCTCGTGGCGGAACCTCACGTTTCCCTGCGTACACGTCGCAGCAGACCAATGCTCCCGAACGCCTTCACGGCCGATGGCCGGTGGGTCGAAAGGGGTCTCGTAGTAGCGCGCGTCGTTCGTGAACAGCTCTGCCGCTGCCTCCGAGTCTGCACGCACCCAGGCGGATCCGTAGGCGTCGAGCCAGGTCGTGAGCTCCTGCTCGGTCATGTCAGGTGCCCATTGCCTTGCGTGGAGACCGCTGATGCCTCCGGTAACCACACGCTAGAGCCTCACGAGCTCGGGCTCAACGACATTGATCAGGCCCAGGACGATGAGTCGGGTCCCGGGTCTGGTGATCTCGAGGGAGGTGGGCGCGAAGCCGTGGTCCGTCCGGCGCCGAAGGAGCAACGCCAGCTTGACGGACCCCGCGCATACGCCCAGCGCCAGGCCGACCAGGTGTGCCATCGACAAGACCGTCCACATCGAGACTTTCCGACTCCCTCCTGCACACGGCGCCCAGCGCCTGGGGTAACTCTCACCTCCGGCGGCCACCAGGATGGATTCACCGGGCCCGAGCCGCAAGACCTGGTCGCGGCCGGGGATCGGCTGCCCCTAGTCGGGGAGCTCCCGGAGAGCTCGCTGCATGTTCGCGCGATACTCCTTGAACGCCTCGCGTCCCGGATCCGTGAGGCTAATCAGCGACCTCGGCTTCTTGCCGTCATACCCCTTGTCCACCTTGACGTACCCCGCATCCTCGAGCTTGCCGAGGTGGGTGGAGAGGTTCCCCCACGTGAGCCCCGTGCGGTGCACCAGGAAGGTGGCGTCGGCTGCGTCCACCACGTACAGCTCCACCACGATCTTGAGCCTCGCGGGGCTGTGGATGACGGGATCGATCCAGTCGAGGGACGGTGAGCCGCCTGTGGCTTCCGCCTCAGACATCATCCAGCTCCGGGGCGTGGCCTGCGGCGGACGGGAGGGCCCGACGGAGGATGCTGCCCAGGCGGATCAGCCCCACGGTGGCGATGAGGACGGCCGAGGATCCGAACACGACCGGGTAACCGTGGTGGGTCACCTGCCCCTGGCGGAACAGCTCCTCTCCCACCAGTGAGCCACCGATGAGGAGAAGGCCGTAGACGAAGAACCGGGGGATCTCGAGGTAGTAGGCCGCTGCCGAGAACATGACGAGGAGCGAGAGACCGAACGCGAACGGGTAGAGCCAGGTCGGCCCCGAATCGAAGCGGACCGCGGCCACGGCCCCTGCCACCAGGGCGATGACGTTCACCACCAGCATCACCACCGTGAACCTTCGCAGTCGCCCCCGCCGGTAGGCACCGAACCGGGCGACGCCCACCCGGGGCCTCACATGGCGCTCCCGCACCCACCGAAGCACCCCGAAGACGACGAGCAGCACCGGCACGTAGGCGAGCGCGCTCCAGAAGTCTCCCAGCGTGGCGCTCCAGAACGGGACGATGGCGAACATGGAGGCCAAGGCGGCAACCCTCAGGTCCCACAGGCCCGTATCCGTGGCCGACCGGAAGGAGCGTCGCTCGGCCTCGACCAGATCGATGTTCGACATCGGACTCTCCACATGCGTGTACTCTTGTTTTCAAAGTACACTTTAGTACAGATATCATTCCGTGTCAATGGTGGTGGTGCCCCCTACCTCCGCGCCATCAGGCGCACCTGATCGATGATCCCGAAGGTGACCTTCTCTTGGCACCACATGGTGGATCCGTCGACATTGACCGGGAACGTCCCCCCACCCGCCGGAGCAAGGCGGAGCGTGCCCGTCACCCGGTGGTGCTCGAAGCCCCACCGCTCCGGGTCGTCCAGGACGGAGGCGTCGAAGGCCCGCTTGAACTGGCCCGCGAGCTTCCAGGTCCCCAGGTCCCGAAGGCAGAAGAGGTGGAAGTCGCCGGACCCGAGGGGGACGCCCTCGGCGAACGGCAGGTCCTTCCCCAGATCCCCGTTCACCAGGATCATGGCCTGGTAGCGGCTGTGTGCCCTCTGCTCCCCGTCGACGGTCACGATCCAGGGCCGGTCCAGGCGGGCCAACCCTCGGATCACCTTCTCCGTAGCCGACAGGCACGCTCCCACGAGGAACGGGCCGAGGTCACCGAAGAGCTGGCCCAGGATCCCCTTGTAGTACTTCATGAATCGGTTCTCGGTGTAATGGGGGATCCGGCCGAAGATCTCGGCTCCTCCGTAGCCCACGAAGTGCCGGGGAGTCTGGACCGCATCGCCACTCGAGGCCCGGATGACGTCGCACGGAACGGTATGTCCCCCGGCCAGGGACGCCACGAACACCTCCACGGCCTCCTCGATATCGTCGGGCATGCCCAAGACCTTACCGATGAGGTCCGCGGATCCCTTCCGGAGAAAGCCCAGAGACACCTCCCCCAGGTCCACTCCGGATTCGATGCATCCTTCCAGCACGCTGTTGAACGTGCCCGAGCCGCCGGCCGAGATGATGTTCCGGCAGCCTCCGGCCACGAGCTCCCGGGTCCGATCCCGGGCGGCTGCATGGCTGTCCACCACCTGGAGATGGACGTCGTCCCGTCCGTGCCGGTGGAAGAGGGGCTCGATACGCTCGATCTTGCGCCAATCCCCGATGGACCCCGACACGGTGGTGGCGATGACCTGCACGCCCGCATCCTCATCCATGGGGCAGATCCTCCTCCAGGCCCGGGAGTGTGCCGAGAGCGGCCACCTCCATGGCGCGGAGCTCCGTCACGGCCGTGGCAGCCACCATCTCCAGGTTCTGGTGCCCGTCCAGGGTCCGGGCGGGACTGCCCAACCCTTCTTCCAGGACCCTGCAGACCATGCGGTAGCCCCCCTGGAGCTTCCCCAGCTTCTCTTCCGTCTCGTGGACCTGCCGCGTCTCCCCCCTGGACAGGATCCTCCCCAGGGACACCGCCGGGTCCACGTCCAGGAAGACGACGGCGTCGGGCACGACCATCCGGGTCAGATGCAGACGCTTCAGAGCCACCAGCTCCGGGAAGGTCCCGAAGATCGGATCGTCCTCCCCCACCGAGGTTGCGCGCCCGCCGAGGATCTTCAGAGCCGACAGGCACACCGCGTCGTCGAAGGCGTCCTCCCGGTAGAGCCGCGCCCAGGCCGTGATGTTCAGCAGCGGTGCTCCGTCCAGAACGATGACGTCCGGCGCGTACCATCTCCGGAGCTCCTCCACGATGTGGTCCCGGAGCAGGAGCTCGACCAGCTTGGGGATCTTGTAGCTCTTCAGGGAGCTCGCGGCCTTGGCCCGCCTGCCCAAGGTCCTCCTCAGCTTCTCCGCGAGCAGAAGCTGGACGGGACGGCGCTGCCCGTCCTCGAAGACCTCCACGTCGTCGGTGACCAGGCAGGCGCGCCGTCCTCGGGAAAGGCGCTGGGCGAGAAGCCGGGAAAGGCTGCTCTTGCCCGAGCCGTCGATGCCCAGAATGGCGATCGCGGGGGCTTCCCGAGCCCTCGTCGTCCGCCTGTGACGGCCGCCCGCCTGGAGAGCGGCCAGCTCCCGGATGCCGAGCTCCAGGTCGGCGGTGAACTCGCCCGGCGATCCTCGGAAGAGCCTGGGGGTCCCCACGGTGACGGCGTTCCACACCGGCACGAGCAGAGCCCGGGTCCTGGGAAGCGCCTTCTCCGGGCCCGACAGGAACACCGGCACGATGGGCACGTCCGGGAACTCCGCCGCCAGCCGTCCCACCCCGGTCTTGAAGCGGGCGATCTCCCCGGCCTCGCCCCGGGTTCCCTCGGGGAAGATCACGATGCTGTGGCCCTCTGACAGCCGCCTCCGCATGCCGGCCAGGGGATCCTCCGAATCGCCTCCCCGCACGATCCAAACCGGCTGAAGGAGACGGTCCACCAGCCACAGCAGGATGCGGGACCTGGAGAAGTACTCGTAGGCCGCCACCGGGTGCGTCCGCCGGAGATGATCGACGGGCAGCACGTGGAAGAGGAGGAGGACGTCCAGGTGGCTGTTGTGGTTCGCCACCAGGATGAACTGCTTCAGGCCCGTCAGGTTCTCCCTCCCCTCCACGTGAATGCCGAGGAGGAGCTTGAGAACGGGGCGGAGGACGAGGAGGTGGACGAGAGCCGGAATCGAGAGCAGGTACCGGGGCCCGCCCATCTCAGAACGCTTCCAGGTAGTACCGGAGGTAGTGGAAGGCCACCGGCCCGACGTACAGGTATCCCTTCAGGGTGTTGATGACCTGGCCCCTGCCGGGGTGGAGGCGGCTTCTGTCGATGCCCAGGTCGGCCTCCAGATGATCCATGGTATGGCAGCCGATGGCCACCAGGGCGGGAATCAGGACGCCGAGGATCAGCGAATGGTGCAGGGGGATGCCCGTCCAGGGACGCAGCACCAGGGCGAGGACCACGGTGACCGGCACCGGGGTGAGAAGCTGATACGCGATGCTCCTCGCCAGGGGGCGGTCCCTGGACTTGAAGAGCCAGGCAAGGAGATCGCACGCCGCCACCGCGGTCACCACCAGGACGGCCATCCAGGTGGAGTAGAAGCCCAGGTATCCGATGTGCCCGATGCAGTAGACCAGGAGGAAGAGCCCCAGGTCCAGGGCGCCGATGGAGAGGACCGATCCCTCCGCTTCCCGCCCTCCGAGGGTGATGGCGAAGGGGATACCCAGGAAGGCGTATACCGGGATGGAGATGATGAACATCCCGTACCAGTCGATCTGGATGAAGTGATACATGAAGGGGATGGCGAGATAGGCCGCCAGCATCCCCCAGCGGTCCTGGATCCTGAGATCCACGAGGGTGAAGTACTCCCGCAGGGCCACGAAGCTCACCACCGCCAGCACCCAGATCCCCAGGGAAAAGGAGATCAGCTCGGAGAGGGCGAAGAAGAGGAAGAACGCGCTCAGGTAGGGCAGGTAGGTGACCACGGGGGTGGGCATGCCCATCCGGCGACCCGCGAGGCCGAGGATCGTGAGGGCCGTGAAGATCGCTGCGATGGTGACCTGCGGAGCGTCCATGGGCATGGGGCCGATCCCGTTGGGCGGCGCCGGTAATACCGCTTCAATCTCGCCAGGGCCGGCAGGTCACGACAGGGTGCGCCCGGCTCCCCTCCGAATCTACCGAGCCGACCCCAGCTCCCCCCGGAAGGCCGCGACGTGGGCAGGCGTGCTCCCGCAGCAGCCGCCCACCACGACGGCTCCCGCCCCGGCGAGCCGTCGGACCGTCCGCGCCATGGACTCGGGCGTCTCGTGGTACACCACCCCTTCGCTCGTCAACTCGGGAAGGCCGGCGTTGGGTTGGGCCAGGACGGGGAGGCGGCTGGCCGCGGCGAGCTCCTGCACGATGGTGACGTAGTCGTCTCCACCCAACGACGTGCCGCAGTTGCAGCCGACGACGTCCACGCCGAACGCTCCCGCCGCGCGGGCGGCATCGGCCGGCGCCAGCCCCATCATGGTCCGCGGAACGCCCGTCTTGACGCGATCGAAAGCGAAGCTCGCGAGCACCACCTCCGCCCCCGCGTCGTGGGCACCCCGGACGGCCAGCTCCATCTCGTCGAGGGCGGTCATCGTCTCGACGAGGATCGCGTGGGCTCCCCCCTCCAGGAGGGCCGCGGTCTGCTCACGGAAAGCGGCGTAGGCTTCCTCGGGCTCGACGTCGCCGAGCGGTGCGAGGATGCCACCGGTGGGACCGACGTCACCGAGCACCAGGGCCCCTTCTCCGGCCACTTCGCGCGCCAGCGCGGCGCCGGCCCGGTTGAGCTCAGCTGCGCGGGGCTCCTCACCGTGCAGCTCCAATCGGAATCGGTTGCCCCCGAAGGTGTTGGTCGTGAGCAGGCGAGCGCCCGCGTCCCGGTAGCTCCTGTGCAACGCCATGACGACATCCGGTCTTTCGACGTTCAGGGCTTCGGGGCAGGCACCGGGCTCCACACCGAGCCGGTGCAGCTCCGTGCCGGTGGCGCCGTCACAGAGGAGGGGACGGCCCGTCCTGATCGCCTCGGCGATCGCCCTCGCCACGGGGTTGGTGCTCATCCTTGGCGCACGTACACGTCCACCGCCTCACCGAGGGCGACGATGTTCCGGGGGGGCGCCGCGGGCGGGACCGAGCAGGCGGTGGAGAGGACGTACGCACCGCCGGGCGCCGCCGATCGAAGGCGACCGAGGGCGTCCGCCCGGACCTGGTCCGGAGTACCCTGAAGCACGGTGTGAACCGGATCGACGTTTCCCTTGATGAAGACCCGCTTCCCGAGGGCCTCGAGGGCATCGTCGAGCTCGACGGTTCCGATGGGAGGAGGATCCAACGTATCGATACCGTCGACGCCCGTGCCTTCGATCAGGTCGAGACGATCGCCGATGGCGCCGCACGTATGCACGTACACCGGGAGATCGCTTCGCGCCTCGCTGACGCCCTTCACGATGGCCCGGAGGTACGGCGCCTCGAAGCGCTGGTAGTGATCTCTGGAGATGAACCCACCCCCGACGAACGCGGAGGAGAC
The DNA here is from genome assembly GCA_039589955.1 of Gemmatimonadota bacterium. GTDB lineage: Bacteria > Gemmatimonadota > Gemmatimonadetes > Longimicrobiales > Gaopeijiaceae > SZUA-318. The sequence continues at coordinate 25,246 of JBDHGI010000030.1, forward strand.
CAGGAGCGCGTCGATGTCCTCAGCCGCGTACAGGCGCCCGAGACTCACGGCGCCTTCGGCCAGCCGCTCGAGAATCGCCCGGCATTTGCCCTCGTCGATGAGGAGGGCCATGAGACCCTCGGTGTACCCGACCAGCTCCATGAGCTGGGTGAAGGGGCTGAAGAGCTCGGCGTGCACCGATACGTCGGCGCCCGCCCGGGCACGCACGGCGCGGAGCGTGTCGAGGTGCCACGGCGGAAAGAACTCCGGCCCCTCCGGAGGAGCGGGCTCTCCCGCCGGGCCCCACGCGTACGGGTACGTCACCCCGTTCAGGTCGTGCGGCTCCACGTAGAAGAGCAGGTCCGGATCGAGCTCCTCGAAGGGGATACGCCGCTCGTCGCCTCCGGCGTCATAGACGTGCGGGTTGTCGTCAGGGGGCGCGACGGTGACGGAGCCGTCCGACCAGCGCAGCAGCCGATTGCCGTCCGCGTCGGTGTCCACGGATCGGATCTGGTCTCTCCACGCTGGATCCCGGCCGGGGAGGTTCACCAGGATGCCGTCGAAGTCGTAGCGCGTCCGCAGCGTGGTCAGCGCCTCGCTGAAGGCGTGGGTGTCGTGCCAGATGTCGATGGCGCCGAGACCCGTCTGGAGGAAGTAGTGCCCGAGGGACAGCTGACACATGACCGGGGGGCGATCCGGCTCCCGCCGGGCCATGGCGTCGGCCATCCGCTCCCGGCTCGTCATCCGGCTTCGGCTCCCGGTGAGACCGAAGGGCGGGACGCCACCGTCTGGAACCTGAGGTGCGCGTCGCCGCCGCAGACCGGGGCCTCGCGCGCGGATACCTGGTTGCGGCACGGTGCGCGGTAGCGGCAACGGCCGCGTGCGCCCCGGTGCGGGCATCGTCGCACCAGCGAGGCGTCGGCCGTCACGGCCACGTCGGTGACCACCGACGACAGGCGCCCGAGGGCTTCCCTGAGCGCGGACGCGTCCCTCCGGGGTGGCGCGTGGGTCCGCCGGAATCCGACTTCACGGAGGGAGCTCATGCCCCACGCTACCCTCCGGAGGAGAGACTTTCAACGGGATCCGGAAAGCCGGACGGGAAGGGGATCGCCCGCGCGAAGGCATCGGTGTAGCGCGCATCGGTGGCGAGCTCCACGTGGCGGACCCGGGCGGCCACGTCGACGGCTCGCTCCCATGCTTCCGGTCGACACAACGCCATTCGGGCGCCGGTGGCCGCCGCGTCGCCGACCAGCCGGATCCGCTCCGGATCCAGCGGAGGCACGAGCCCGACGCGCAGAGCCGTCCACTTCCTTAGTCGCGTCCCGAAGGCTCCGGCGACGTGCACGGCCCGCAGCTCCCCGACCGACACTCCAGCCGACTCCAGCAGCAGCTCGATGGCCGCCATGATCGATCCCTTCACGAGCTGGAGCTGTCGAACGTCCCTGGCGCACAGGGCGACCGTATCGGCCTCCGTCCCGCCTTCGTCCGGCGCACGGTCCTTCCCCGGCGCCAGCTCGAACCGGTGGTTGCCGCCGGCTCCCTCACGGAGCCGCCCCACGATCTCGGGTGGAAGGCCCGGAGGCGCGCCCCCCGGAGCCACCAGACGACCGCCGGGCTCGACGAGGCCGAGGTCGAGGAGCGCCGCGGTGGCGTCTATCAGTCCGGTACCGCACAGGCCGATGGGGTCCGCGCCGCCGATGGTGCGAACGATGAGGCGGCCGTCGGCGGCCAGCGACACGCGGTCGATGGCGCCGGCAGTCGCCCGCATGCCGTGGCTGATCTCCCCTCCCTCGAAGGCGGGCCCTGCCGCGGCAGACGCCGCGGTGAGGCGGCCACGGGAGGCCAGCACGATCTCGGTGTTCGTGCCCAGGTCCACGAGAAGCTCGGGCCGCCGGCGACGGTGCACGCCCGTCGCGAGCATCGCCGCCACGGTGTCGCCGCCCACGTGGCTCGCCACCTGTGGGAACACCCGCACGCGCGCATGGGCCATCGACCTCCAACCCAGCTCCTCGCCGCTCAGGCTCCGGGAGGAGGTGAACACCCCGTGATAGGGGGCGAGCCCGAGACCCACGGGGCTCTCCCCCACGAAGGTGTGGGTCATGGCGCCGTTGCCGCAGGCGGTTGCCTCGGTGACGGCCTCGGGCTGCGCTCCGGAGCGCTCGAGAAGCTCCTCGACGAGCCCTCGGACGGTGTCACGGAGCGCGTCGTTGAGCTCGCTTTCCCCGCCGGCGGAGTCCATCGCATGGCGTATCCGCGAGATGACGTCTCCTCCGAATCGCACCTGGGCATTGAGGGCCGACGCGTGTGCGACCACCCGGGTGGAGCCGAGCTCCACGAGCGCCCCCGCGACCGTGGTCGAGCCCAGGTCGAGGGCGATCCCGAGGCGGCCCCTTCGCATCGTGTCGACATCGGACGCACCGGGAAGCACGTCCGGTCCGAACGACTTCGCGCCGGCAGCGCGGGACGCTTCCGGTACCTCGATGATCGCGTCACCGGTGACGAGAGCGCGGCACGAGAGGCGCCATCCGTCCGAGAGGCGCCCCGGCGAGAGCTTCGCCCGGTCCGCCTCCGTCGGCTCGGGCGATCCCTCGACGAAGCGCACGCGACATCGCGTGCACCGGCCCCGGGTGCCGCAAGGGTGCTCGATGAGGATGTCGCATTGGGCCGCCGCCTCCGAGGCGAGGACCGGCCCCTCCGAGCTGTACCGGACGTCCTCTGGGAGGAAGGTGAGCTTCACACCGAGCCGCCGCGACCGCCAGCACGCCTGGCCTCCAGAATCCCGAGGGCGAGATCCACCGACGACGCCGCGTCCGCTCCATATCCGTCGGCTCCGATCTCCCTCGCCCACGACTCGGAGACGGGGGCGCCGCCCACGACCACGGAGAACTCCGACGTCCACCCTCGGCCCGCCCAGGCGTCGATGTTCTTCTCCATCTGCGGCATCGTGGTGGTCAGGAGCGCAGACATACCGACCAGGTCGGGCCGGTGCTCCTCGATGGCGGCGTCGAATCTCTCGAGCTTCACGTTCACGCCCAGATCCACCACACGGAAGCCAGCCCCCTGCAGCATCATGCGCACGAGGTTCTTTCCGATGTCGTGGATGTCGCCCTGGACGGTGCCGAGCACACACCGACCCACCGGCTCGAGGCCGTACTCGGTCAGGACCGGCTCCAGGACGTCGAGCGCCGCCTGCATCGCTCGGGCGGAGAGGAGGACCTCGGGCACGAAGATCTCGTTGTCCCGGAAGCGCCGACCCACGACCGCCATCCCGGCGACGAGCCCACCGTCGATGATCTGGTCCGGAGCGATCCCCTGGCGTAGCAGCTCCCTGGTGAGCTCGGCCGCGCGCTCCCTGGCGTCGGGCACATGCTCCATGATGGTCGCGGCGAGGGCCTGCAGGTGTGTGCTCATGGGTCGGCTCTCGGGATGCGGGAAGTCGGGCCCGTCGGGCCCTGTGCGGACGCGGGCGGATCGACGCGGTACGCCTCGGTCGCCTCCGCCTTGCTGTCGACTCCTTGTCCGGATACGGTAGCCGCCGCCCGGCACGGCGCAACCACGTCCGTCGCCACGCCACCAAGCTCCGTGCCGCGCGCCCGACGTCCAACCCTCTGGAGCACCTCGTGACCGGACTCGACTGGCTCATCATCGTCCTCTACTTCGCCGTGGCGGCTGCGATCGGCCTCTCCCTCTCCAGGCGCGCGGGCTCCTCGGTGTCGGAGTACTTCGTGGGAGGGCGGGCCCTGCCCTGGTGGCTCGCCGGGACCTCGATGGTCGCGACGACCTTTGCAGCGGACACGCCCCTGGCGGTCACCGAGCTCGTCGCACGGCACGGCGTCGCGGGCAACTGGCTGTGGTGGAACATGGTGATGAGCGGGATCCTCACTGTGTTCTTCTATGCCCGGCTCTGGCGGCGCGCCGGCGTGATCACGGACGTGGAGCTCACCGAGCTTCGGTACGGCGGGCGACCGGCCGCGATCCTGCGCGCATTCCGCGCCGCCTATCTCGCGCTGCCCATCAATCTCATCGTCATGGGTTGGGTCAACCTGGCGATGATGGAGATCGTCTCGACGGCCCTCGACATTCCGGAGGTCGCGGCGCTCGTTCTCTGCTTCGCGTTGGCGGCGGCCTACTCGGTGATGGCGGGGCTCTGGGGCGTGGTGGTGACCGACTTCTTCCAGTTCGCCCTCGCCATCACGGGAGCGGTCATCCTGGCGGTCTTCGCCGTCGAGGCGGTGGGAGGAATGGCGGGAATGCACGCCGGGCTCGATGAGGTCTTCGGCTCGGCGGAGGGCGCCCTCGCACTGTTCCCCGTCCAAGGGGCCGCATGGATGCCTGCGATCACCATGGCGGTGTACCTGGGCGTGAACTGGTGGGCGTCGTGGTACCCCGGTGCCGAGCCCGGCGGCGGAGGCTACGTGGCGCAACGGATCTTCTCGGCCCGCACCGAGCGGGACGGCGTCCTCGCCACCCTCTGGTTCAACATCGCCCACTACGCCGTCCGGCCTTGGCCCTGGATCCTGGTCGCCCTCGCGTCGACCATCCTCTATCCGGGTCTCGAGAATCCCCGTGAGGGCTACGTCCGGGCCATCATGGACTTGCTGCCCCCCGGCCTCACGGGCCTTCTCCTCGCCGGCTTCGCCGCCGCCTATATGTCGACGGTCTCGACGCAGCTCAACTGGGGCGCGAGCTACCTCGTCAACGACCTGTACGGGCGCTTCCTGCGGCCGGACGCGGAAGATCGGGACCTTGTCGTCGTCTCCCGCCTGGCAACCCTCGTGCTCATGGTGTGCTCCCTGGTGGTGACCTACTTCATGGGGAGCATCGAAGGGGCGTGGCGGTTCCTGCTCGCCATCGGCGCCGGCACGGGGCTGGTGATGATCCTCCGGTGGTACTGGTGGAGGATCAACGCGTGGTCGGAGATCAGCGCCATGGTCGCCTCCCTCGTCGTGAGCGTCACCCTCTGGTTCGGGGCCGGCCTCGATCCCGACGATCCCACGCAGTGGGCGTGGATCATGCTCGCGACGGTGGGGGCCTCGACGGCGGTGTGGCTCGCGGTGACCTTCGCTACGGCCCCGGAGAGCGACGAGACACTTCGCTCCTTCTACCGCCGGGTGCGACCCGGCGGACGAGGGTGGACGAAGGTATCGGAGACCCTCGGCCTCGGTGGCGAGCCCGTGGACGGCGGGCCCCTCAACTGGACGAACTGTGTGGCCGGGGTGATCTCCGTGTACGCGTCGCTGTTCGGAGTCGGGCGAATCGTGCTCGGACAATCCCTGACCGGCGCGGGGCTCCTCCTGCTCGCGGTCCTCTGTTTCGCGTGGATCGGACGGAACCTCCGGCCCGAGCGTGCGCCGGTCCCGGCGGTGACGTCGAGCCGAAGCTGAGGTTCGGTCCGCCTGTCGGACGCCCCATCCCGTCTCTATGCTAACGTAGCTGGATCACGCTGGCCTGGAGGTCCGGGGACGATGGCGACCGAATGCCGGATGTCTTGGCGCAACTGCGCAGTCGAGGCCGACGCCGAGATGCTGGAGATCGACAGACTGGAGGACGCCCTTGGATCCGTTGATCCGGGCGCGACCAGGATCCGTCAGCTCATTTCGACGCTGGAGCTGTGCCACCACAAAGCCGAGCGATGGGTCGAGATCATCGTCGAGGCCATCGGGACGGGCAGGACCGACAAAGGACTGGGCACACGCGGTCCCGGGCTGGTTCATCCGACCGAGACGGTATGGCAGAACGCCTGCGCCGCTCTTTCGGCGTGGTGCGCGGGATGTCCGCCGGAGGCGGTGGAGATGACCGTCGGCCGCGTCCCGGCGCCGGAGCTGCTCGCGGGTCTGGGCGAGCGCTCTCCTTTGAAGGAGTGGCAGGTCCAGCGCGTGATCGAGCGGATTCGCAGCCTCATCGGCTGGCCGCAGTCGGAGAGCGATCCGGTGAACGCCTACGTGTGGCTGCTCTTCGCCGGTGGCGAGCACGACACGGGCTATCGGGATCAGTGTCCCGAGGGCTACAGGGAACATGAGGGATTCTGGCTCGCGACGGTCGGGACCATCATCCACGACACCATTGGCGGCCACGACGCCGAGATCTCGCTGGGACTGGCCATCGACATGCTGTGGCCATGCCATTGGGACTTCGTGGAGAACCTGCGCATCCTGCTCGATGCCATCGGTGGGAGCCTCCACCCGCCGAGGCCCTTCACCGCGTGCGGTCGGAACATCGGGCTGGTCCCCATCGCAGAGCGGATGGAGACGGTGTCCCGGACGCTTGGGGTGTTCTGCGGTACCCGTGCGGACGACGGAGAGATCGACGGCGGTATCCTGGGTCAGCTCGGAGAGATCACGGACGCGAAGAGGTGGCTGGCCTGGTCGCTGGACAAGACCATCCGACTGCAGCTCAATCCGTCGGCCGAGATGCGGGCCTTGACCGCTCTGGAGGGCCC
>JBDHGI010000031.1:0-28294 GCA_039589955.1 Gemmatimonadota bacterium
ACGTTGTACGTACGGGTATTGGCCACATTGGTGATGAAGAAGCGGACGACCTCGCCCTTGTCGGCGGAGAGGCGATAGCCGGTCCGGCCATTGACCATCATGACGTTACCGAAGCGGCCCATGAGCGCATGGGTCGGCGCGCGGTCACCCCAGGGCAGGGCTCCCAGATCGTCGATGAGCATGTCATCGAGGACGAAGACCTCATCCCGGTGAGCAGGTCCGTAGTAGTCGGGATCGGGCGATGTGACCAGCAGGTTGCCGAAGAGCCCGAGATCCTGCTGGACGTCCTCGCGAACGTGGGGGTGGTACCAGAACATGCCGGCGTCGGGTACGTGCACCTCGTACGTGAAGCTCTCGCCCCGCTCGATGGCCTTCTGGGTGACCCCGGGCACTCCGTCGAAGCGGTTGTCGATGCGCACGCCGTGCCAGTGGATGGTGGTGGGCATCTGGATCTGGTTGGTCACCCGGACCACGACGGTGGCGTCCCTGGGGGCCTGGATCAGCGGCCCGGGGTACTGCCCGTTGTAGCCGTACATGACCATCTCGTGGCCGGCCAGCTTACGGCGGACCATGGACACCGCGATGTCCAGCGTATCCCCGTCGGACATCACCACGACCTCCGACGGTGTCGCCTCGGGAAGCATGGCCGGGTCCACGCCCATGCCGGGCATGAAGGGTCCAACCACCGGGACAGCGTCCTCCAGGCCCGGGAGCATGGGCATCTCCATGTCCATGGGGACCATGCGCCATCCGCCCGACATGGTCATTCCGCCCATGTGCATCTCGTGCTGGGCCGACAGCGGCGCGGCGGTGAGAAGCAGGGCCAGGCTCGTGGCACGCCAGGGGGACGAGATGAGAATCAGGGACCCTGCCATGCCTGGCCGGGATTCCGAGCGGAGCGGCCCACCGCCGCCGGGCACGCCCGTGCCCCGACTCAGTTGGCGTATCCGTAGGTGGCGCACTTCTCGTCCTCGAAAGCCCCGTGACCCGCCATGGTGTGCATCTTCCCACTTCGAGACATACCGCGCAGGACGATGGGGCCAGACCACGCCTCGGCGTCCGGGTCGTCATCGGACTCCAGTGTGACCACCAACAGGAACTTGTTCCAGGACACCTGACCGCGAATGGCCCCGTCGGTCCCGGGCGCGCCCAAGCGAACGATCTGGTCCACTTCGCTGGTGGTGGCCCACCCCACGTAGGTGCCCCGCCGTGCTTCCGGCAGCCGCTGGAACGTGAGGCGCACGTCGTATCGGTAGCTCCCGTCGGGAGCGATGGAGACCCCGAAGGGCGAGGCGGCGAACGTGACGTCCCCCGTGCCGGTGGTATAGCCGGTGCCGGGGATGTTCTTCGTGGTCACCAGGGGGATGGCGTAATAGGTCGGCGGATCCACATCGGCACGGCATACCGAGAGGCCTGCGGCAAGGGCGGGAACGCCCCATGCGGTCATGGGAAGAGGGTGAGACCCGCGGGCCGCGACCGTCGGCGCCGGTGCCAAGGCGAACGACGCGGCCAGCAGGACCGCCGCGGTCAGCCAGGCCATCGGGTCCGATCCGCCGGATCCGCCGAATCTCCTACGGCTGGTCACTTCCTGAGCCGCTACTGGCTGATGGGGCGCCGAATCTTCTCGTCCCATTTCTGGGCCGAGGATATGTCCGGAAAGCCCCAGTGCTCCCCGTTCCACCCGTCGAAGCCCTCCATCTTGAAGGTCCACAATCCCGTGCTCATGTCGCTGACGACGATGAGACCGTCGGCGTTGCGGACGTCCACGCCGAAGGCGCCATTGAACTGGGAGTACCGGTCCGTGTTCGGTGGCCCGATGTAGGTGTCGTAGTAGCCCACGGTCTGCGGGTTGAGAGGATCCTGCAGGTTGAAGATCTGCAGGCCGTCCAGGTATCCCGACACGAACACGAAAGGCCAGCGCACCTCGTGGTTGTGCACCAGATGACGCCAGTCGGCGGTGAACGCCGAGACGGGGTTCCGGATGTTGGTGACGCTTCCCTCCAGGGCCGGTTCGAGATCGAAGATGCGGAGCGGCGCGTACTGGTACTCGGTCTCGGCAATGACGTACCGGCCGTCCGGGCTCGGGGTGAAGGTGTGCCCGTACGAGACGCCGCTGATGCCCGTCAGGGTGATGCGGAGCTGGGGGTCCTGGAGGTTCGACACGTCGTAGATGTAGTACCCGCCGGTTCCCCCGCCGTAGAAGCGGTCCTCGCCCGTGTCGGGATGGTAGCCCACGTAGAAGTCATGATATCCCCGACCGCCCCCGCGCCCGAACTGGGATTCGGGCACCGGGACCATGCCGACCTCGGCGTTCTCCAGATCACCCTCGACGACGCGGCCCAGGTCGTAGATGAGAGCGCCGGGGGCGTTGGCCGTGGTGAAGAGATACACCCGTCCGTTGGAATGCTTGTAGATGAAGATGTTGTGGAAGCCCCCGGGCATGTCGGGCTTCCTCAGGCGTGCGACCTCGCGGACGGTGGACGGATCGGGGAGACCCGTGACGTCCAGGATCACGGCGCCCAGGTCGGTGTCGGGCCCTCCCTGCCCGAACTGCAGAGACTGTACCACGTAGTAGCGGTCGTCCCACTTGAAGTGCTTCACGTCCATGCCGCCGGTGCGCTGGTGCAGGTCCTGGTTCTCGATCCGCCACTCGTACAGGAGCTCCGGCTTCTCCGGATCGGCGACGGAGATGATGTCCAGGCCCTTGGGCCCCTCGAAGCCGTAGACCATGCGGGCCACGTACGCGAACGGCCGATGGAGCTCCTGCTCCACGTCCATGTCGGCTACGGAAAGCCGCGGGCCCAGGGGGAGATGACCCAGGACCTCGATGTTGTCACTGCCCCGCTTGAGGGGCGTCCACGGAGTGTCCTGGGCGGCGGCGGATCCGGCGAGGGTCAGGGTGAGCACAGACGCCAGAATGGGCAGGCAGGCGCGCGTGGTCGGCATCGGCACCTCGGGCAGGAGGAATGACACGAACCGCCCAAGTTGCAGGCGAGCAGGGGATGGGGCAAGCAAGAACGACCCATCCTCGCAGCGAGGACGGGCCGTTCTCCAGCCGGGGCTGTGTCCCTCTCGAGGTCCTCTCTAGCGGGCACCTCCCTCCGTCACCTGCTCCTCGGCCTCCCCAGGAACGCCCGCATCCAGGTCGTTCCAGTTGAGGATGGCGTTGAAGCCCAGGAAGAAGTTCCCCTGGGTCTGCCACCGCCAGAACGGACGAATGGAGAACATCACCACGTGTCCGTCGCCCACCGAAGCATCGACGACCTGGGCCCTTCCCTGCAGCGCTTCCCCGCCACCGAGGGCGCCCGAGAGCAGCATCCTGTCGGCACGCTGCGGGAACTGAACCACGACCCGCGCGCCTCCGTCTCCGCCGACATTCACCCCGAAGGCTCTGGCCATCTGACGGAACTCGGCCATGGGATCCTGCTCGCCGCCCTCACCGCGGCCTCGCGCCTCCTCTTGCTCCCATGGAGAGAGGGGGGGGCGGTTGGCCATGGGTGTGGTGTTCTGCCACGGGCTGCCGCCACCTCTCCCGAAGGCCCGGGCGAAGCGGCCCAAGCCACCTCCGCCCACATTCAGCACCAGGTCGTTCTTGAAGTACACCGGCACCTGGTCGCCGGCGTACCCATACACGATGGGGCTGCTCTTATCGGCGATGATGCCCCGATGCACCGACCCTGGCGCGATGAGACCCTCCGGGTCCTCCACCGTCACGCCGTCGGTGAGACCGTAGGACGGGAAGATGTTGGCCGTGGATCCCTCCACGATCAGCGTGCCCCCCTCCTGGACGAACTTCGCCAGCTCCATGAGTCCTTCGAGACCCATACCGCCACGGATGTCGTCGCTCTCGTCGATGCCCCCGAGGTTGGGCGTCTGATCTGTCTTCCGATAGGGAAGCGGCAGGTCGCCGGTCATATCGATCCCGTTCACCTGGGAAACGGCGTCGCCGCCCACGTGGGGGAAGACAATGACATCGTATCTGTTCCGGAGCCCACCCTCACGCAGCTTCTGGTCGGCGAAGTACGTGTACGGCACCCCGTAGAAGTCGAAGGCGCCGCGGACCCAACCCTCGTCCTGGGTGCGTCGCCACGAATGGACGTAGCCGATGCGAGGAACGTCCAGCTCGTGGGTGGGCACGTCGGGCATGTCGCGCGTGGCCCAGGCCGACAGGCCGAGCTCGGCGAGGGTCGCCTCGAGGGCGGCTCGGTGCGCGGCGCCGGCTTCGGCTGGAATGATGAACGCTCCAGCCCGGAACTGGTGGTCGTTCAGCTCGAAGTCCTCCTCCGCCGCCAGAACGGGCACGTCGGCGTGCCGGAACCGGAACGTCACCAGGGAGTTGTCGGTGGTGTGGTCTACCACGAGCACGTCCCCCCGTCCCACGATGCCCCCTGCGGCCATCACCGATGAAGTGACCTCGGTCATGTCCTTCTCGAGGATCTCGGGGTCCTCGATGGCGTGGAGCTCCAGGTTGCGCATGAGCTGGAAGGTCCAGCCGGTGTCGTCGTAGGGGCGAGGGTTGTCCAAGGAGAAGGCCTGGAGGGAGAAGTACATGTCGGCCAGCGTGCGGTAGGGCTGATCCGCTCGGACGATGTAGTCGCCCGGGTGTACCTGTGTGCCATCAACCTCGAACTGTCCGTCGGCCCGGTGGAACTCGAGGCCCTGGGCCATGAGGTCGCTCACCGCCTGGGCGGCGTCGGACTTCTTACGCTGGCTGGCGGGAATGACCCAGGCGTGGACCGGACCATCGACGCCCTTCCGAACGGAGCGCCTGTTCTTCAGCCAGTAGTTCTCCAGGAACCATTGGGCGTGGTCCGCCGTGTACTTCAGGGAGAACAGGACGGCGGACTGCTGGATGTTCGTGTTGTTCCGGGGACCCCAGTCGATGACCTCCAGAGGTGGGTTGGGTCGGAACCACTCCCGGCTGCGGACGCCGCTGCTGGCACGGGCATTGGGCCGGTTGTCCGGCCCGTAGCTCATGACCTCGTAGAACCTACCGATGGCGTTGTGCGCATGAGCGACGGTGAACATGTAGTTGGGGGTCCATCCGTCGTAGAAGGCGTACGTCCACACGCCGGGCACGTCGCGCTTGGTCATCTCGAGGACATCGTTCTCCGCGAGCACCCACCACTCCCCGATGGTGATGGGGTCGAAGGACTCGTTGTACGGCCCGGTCCCGGTCGACGAGTACAGGTAGGTGGAGGACTCGTGGAGATCGTGGAGGATGGTGGGAGTCCAATCGAGGAAGGTCCGGTTCACGTTCTGGGTCAGCTTGAGCATCTGGCCCATGGCGTCACGGTTGTTGTCGTGGGCCACGTACTTGCCCCAGTACATGAGAGGTAGCCGCGCTTCGCCTTCCGGGCGGTCCTTGTTGAAGTAGTAAGTGTCCACCATCCGCTCGCGGCCGTCCACCTCGATGACCGGCGTGATGAACGTGATGACGTTGTCGCGGATCCCCCGGATGAACTCCGAGTCCTGCACCACGAGACGGTAGGCGAGCTCCTGGAGCATCTCGGGTCCGCCCAGCTCTCCCGAGTGCATGCCGGCCGTTAGCCAGTAGATGGGCTTCGCCATGCCCTCGATGAGCTCCCGGGCGCGCTCCTCCGAGGTGACTCTCGGATCCGTGAGCTCCGCCAGGTAGCCGCGGAAGTCCTCAAGGTCCGCGATGGTGCTCTCGTCGGCGATGGCCATGACGATCATCTCGCGGCCCTCTTCCGACTCTCCGATGCTCCACACCGTGGCCCGTGGCGACGCGTCGGCGATGGCCCTGAGGTAGCGATGGATGTCCGCGGCGTAGGTGATCTCGCCAGGGGTTCCGATGATGCGTCCGTGGAAGTCCAGGGGCGTGGGCACGGTCTCGGAAGCCGGGAGGTGGTCCACCAGCTCGGTGCTGATGCGGGCGTCCTGGAGGTGCTCGGCGATGAGGCGCGTGTACTCCTCGTCGACGGCTTGCTGGGCGAAGAGGGTGCTGGGCGCCAGGAGCGCCGCGGCGAGCAGCGCCTGGAGGACGTAGCGGGACATGGGAACCCCCTGCGGTTCGGTGTGGCTCCGGTGGCGGGTCCGGAGCGTTGGATCTACTGCCGACGGGAGAGGGACGCTAGGGCACCGAGCGTTCGCTGGTGCCGGAGCGGCTGCCCTCCGCGGAGACGCTCACGACCCGGGGTGTGGAGGACCGGCGTTGCAGACGGAGGCGGGTCGGAGAGCGAGGCCCACGACGATCCCGCGTCACCCTCGGGCGGCCGCCCCGGTTCAGCGAGAGAAGAGCCGGTCGACTCCCTCCGTCCAGGTCCGTTCCAGCTCCCGGACGCGCTCTTCCGGAACCCCGTAGGTCCCTACCCAGAACCAGAGGTCACCAGGTCCGTGGCTCTCGACCTCGATGCGGAAGATGGCATCGTTGAGCTCGCGGATGGTACCGACGAGTTGGATGGGAGGGGTGTGGTTGTGGATGATCCCGGTGTACGTTGTGTCCCCGATGGTCGCAGAGTAGGGTCCCGCTTCCACGGTCCGACCCTGCTCGGGCGAGAAGAAGCCGCCGGGCGCGACCATGCGTGTCCATAGGTCCGCCTTTTCGGTTTCCAGCTTCCGCTGCACCCGGGCCACGATCCGGTCCTCACCCCTGTGGCGCTCAAGATAGTGTCGCAGGCCCTGGAGCTCGAAGGCCCACCCGAACCGGACGCCGTCGTAGTCGTTGTCCCAGTCCGCGCCGGCGCCGAAGCCGGAGGTCACGACACGGAGCACGGTGCGTCCGCCTTTTCCCTGCAGGTAGAAATCGGTGGCCAGAGCCCTCCCTCCGACCACGGGGAATCGGGCGCGAAGATGCTCGTTCGGCTTCCAGACCTCGATCCCGGAGTCCGCCTCGTACATTTCCCCCCAGCTCATCCAGATGGTTCCTCCCTCGCCGGGCGTCACCGTCGCATCCAGCGGGAACCAGCGGGTCAGTTGGGTGGCCTCGGTGAGGGCGGCCCACACGACGTCCGTGGGTGCTTTGACCTCGATGGTCTGCTCCACCACGCGGGTGTGATCCTCGTCGGTCTTGGGATGGCTGCTCATGGTGTCCTCCGTGGTGTTCAGGTTGTCGTCCGCACCGGAGTCGGGTAGGCCGCGGCGACGAGGCGATAGGCTCGTCCTCCGTCCACCTGCTCGTCGTGATACCGGGCGACGAGGGTGCTGAGGGCTTCAGTCAGCTCCTGGGCGAACGCGCTTTGGGCCTGGGGGCTGGCGAATCGTATGTCGGCCTGGAGGGTGAGGGTCGGCAGGCGCTTCTCTGCGGCGTCGGCGCCCCGTCGGAGCTCTGCCACCTCCTGGATGACCCGATTCGCGGTCGCCACCAGGAAAGCGCTGGACGCCCGATCGCGAATCCGGTCGGGGTCCGAGGCCAGGGCCCCGAGGGTGGAGGGGCTTATGACGTAGGAACGAGCGACGGCCTGCACGATGCGCTCCGTGCAGTTCCTCTTTCTTCGCTCTTCCACAAGTCCGACCAGGCCTTCGGACTCGAGCTGCCTCAAGTGGTAGTTCAGCTTCTGCCGCGGCATGCCGAGACGCCTCGACAGCCCGCTGGCGGAGTCCGGCTCAGCGAGTTCTCCCAGGATCCGGAGCCTCAGAGGATGCTGCAAGACGGCGGCGGCGCTATCGGCTCCTTCGAGCACGTGCACGGCTGCTGCGCTCATCAGTCCCTCCTTGTTATTGAATAGCAGAATGTACTAGACAAAGATATTTGTCAATAGAATCACATTCTCTGACCTGGCCGGCCAATCGACTTCGGAGGGGGGCTTCGAGAGGCCACGCAGGTCCCCGCTACCGATGGAGCGCCCGGGCTCAGGTGTCCCGGGGTTTCTTCGCGGCCCTGCCCGAGATCTGGGGGAGCCGCTCTCCCGCCTCCGAGAACTCGATGATCCGCTCCAGGCGTCTCAGGCGGGTTTCGTCCCGCTTGGCGCTCATGATCCAGTGGATGGAAAGGCGGCGGTATCCCGCCGGTTGGGCCTTGAAGAACGCCCACGCTCCGGCGTTGGCCTTGAAGCGCCGCTCAAGCTCCGGAGCGAGGCGCGCCGGCCGGTCCCGCTCGAAGGAGTAGGCCCCGTGCTTGTCGGGATCGAAGCGGGCCCGGGCCTCGGCGCCGGGAGGAGCCACCCGTCCCTGGGCCGAGAGCTCCTCGAAGCGTCGCAGGTTGACCCGGCTCCACTTGCTGTCGGGCTTGCGCGGAGTGAACCGGTTAGTGTAGCGGACGTCGTCCACCTTCCGCTTGATGCCGTCGATCCATCCGAAGCACAGGGACTCGTCCACGGCTTCGGGATAGGTCAGCCCCTGACCGTGGCCCTTCCGGTAGAAGCCCACCCAGAGCTCCGTCCGGCGGTCATGGTTCTTCTCGAACCACTTCCGGAAGGCCGCGGGTGTGGGGAAGTGCTTCGGGTCCTCCCAGCGGTCTCCCTTCATCAGTCGTGGATGGGCTCGGGCAGGTAGCGCTTCGGGAACTTCGCCACCACGGTGTAGATAGGGTCGACGATGTTGGCCACCGTGCTTTCGGCGAGCTGCCCCACCAGCATGTAGGCATCCCAGCGGCCGAACCCGTACTCGTCCTCGAGCCATTCCACCAGCTCCACGTGCGCCAGGCGGAAGGCGTCGATGAGCGGGCGAGCGCTGCCGGCCACCATGATGTAGTCGTCGTCCTCCAGGCGCGGCCAGTCGATGGGGCGGTCCTTGACCAGGTCCACGAGCAGGATCACGTCCATGGACGTCTCCAGGCCCGTGCCGTTCACCTCCCCCTCGCCCTGGGCGGCGTGTCCGTCGCCGAAGTAGAAGTACGCCCCTTCGTGGAAGACGGGCAGGTACACCGTGGTGCCCTCCCGCACCTCGGGAGCGTCCATGTTGCCACCGAAGTCTCCGGGCCACAGCCCGGAAAAGGCCTCTTCGCCCCGAGGTGCGACGGCCACGCGTCCCAGCATCGGCTTGAGGTCGATGGTGATCTCGCTCATTCGGCTGTCCGGCAGGGCGGTGGTACCCGTCATGGCATCAGGATCCAGTCGCCACTCGTACCGCCGGGGCTCGATGGGGTCGTTGAGGAGGCGGAGGCGGGAATCCGTGGCCAACCCTCCGAAGTCGGCGTAGAGCTGAGCGCCGGCCAAGTGGTGGTTGGGCCTCACCTGGATGATCTCCACGGCCAGCATGTCGCCGGGCTCGGCGCCCTCCACCCAGAAGGGACCCACTTCGCCGGGGAAGGCTCCGCCGCCCTCGTCGTAGTAGGCGCCGTGCATGGTCTCGGAGACGATGACGGTACCTGGGCTGATCCGGGCAACGGGATTCCGGACGTCGAAGGTGGGGTGGCCGACGGTCGGCGTGAAGCGGAGCGTATCCTGGGCGGCGAGGGGCGGTGCGACCAGGACCAGGGCACAGAGTACGAGGGCGGGCCTCATGGATCCCTCCGGGTTCGAGTGCCGGTGCCTCGTCATCCTATGCGGCGCCCCCGGCAGCGTCGAGGGCTTGCGACTCCCGCCGCCGGGCGTCAGTCCCTGGGCGATCCTTCGAGCAAGCCCTCGAGCTGCTCCTCGCGCGCTCCGTTCTCGTCGCACACCGCGAAGTGGCTCTCCGACGCTCCATACATGGCCACGCCCGCGTAATCCCCCCGCTTGTTCAGTATGAAGAACCGCACGTCGAAGGCGGGGAGCCCACGGCTGTTGAGGAGGCGACCCTCCACGGTGTTGTCCTTGATGCGCGTGAGCGCCGCCATGCCGGCGTCCTTCGGGCTCATTCCCTGGCGCATGTGCTCCACGATGAGGAATGCCGAGAGATTGTAGAGGTTGGCCTCGCCACGGCCGGTCGAGCCACAGGCACCTACTGCGTTGTCCACGTACTGGCCCGCACCCAGGATGGGCGAGTCACCGGCTCGACCCGGGATCTTCCACGCCAGGCCGCTCGTGGTGGTCACGCCGCAGATGTCTCCGTCGGCGTTCACGGCCTCCACGCTGGTGGTGCCCCAGAAGGAGTGCTCAGGGATCAGTCCATCATCCACCATGGACAGGCCTGCCGCCAGTCCTGCCTCCCGGAAGCCCCGCACCCTGCGGATCACGTCCGGATCGGTCTCCTCCCCGGTCCGGCCCTGCCTGCGGAGCCGCTCCTCCGGATCGAGCCAGTGCCCGGGGTCCACCCGTCGCCGCCACTCCAGCCAAAGACTCCGGGACCTCTCGGTGTTGAGGTCGTCTTCGATGGTGAAGCCCAGGGAGCGTGCGAACTCGCGTGCACCCTCCCCGACCAGGAGGTGGTGGTCCGTGAGCTCCGCGACGGCCTTGGCGACGCGGGATGGAGTGGGCACGCCTTCGATGCCGGCGACCCCGCCGGCCCATCTCCGGGGACCGTGCATGAGACACGAGTCCAGCTGGACCACGCCGTCGGCGTTGGGGAGCCCACCGTATCCGATGCCGGTCTCCTCGGGGTCCAGCTCGGGGATGTTCACGCCAGCCACGAGGGCGTCGAGCACGTCTTCGCCTTCCGTGATGCCCCGGAAGGCTCGCTCGATGCCGCTCTCCGGACCACCGTTCTTGAAGCGGATGCTGCTCACGTCGGAGACACACACGGGACGGGAGGCACGCCGCACCAGAGCTTCCGGCCCACGCCGGACACCGGACAGCGAGGAGGGGACGGCTGCTGCTGCGGCACCTGCCGCGGTGGCCTTCACGAAATCACGACGATTCATGGTGCGGGACCGGTTGGGGTTGCTCGAGCGCCCAGGATAGCACCTGATCAAACGGTGGGCGACCGGCCCGAGGCATCCCGATACGGAGCGGGACATGCCCCCTCGGCGCCGTCGGCCGTCCTACCGATCCAGGTCCACCCGGGGCACCACCCTTTCCGACTCGTCGTCGAGCTCGAAGTAGGAAGGTTCCTCGACTCCGAGCATGTGTCCGACGAGGTTGGTGGGGAAGGTCCTCCGTAACACCTCCAGCGCCCGCACGTTGCCGTTGTAGAAGCGTCGGGATGCCGCGATGCGGTCCTCGGTGAGAGCCAGCTCCCGCTGCAGCTCGAGGAAGTGGTGGTCGGCCTTGAGCTCCGGGTACGCCTCCGCGACGGCGAACAGCTGCCTCACGCCCAGCATGAGCCGCGTTTCGTCCCCACCCTGGGAGGCCGGCGTGCCCTCGTTCGCCAGGGCCCGGCTCCGGAGCGCCAGCACCCGCTCGAGGACCTCGCGCTCGTGCCGGGCGTACCCCTTCACGGTCGCCACGAGGTTGGGGATCAGCTCGTACCTGCGCTTGAGCTCTACGTCGATGTCCGACCAGCTCTCCCGCAGGTGCTGGCCCAGGCGGACGAATCGATTCCAGATGGCGATGGCCCACAACCCGACCAGGCCGCCGAGGACGATGGGAATCCACAGGGCGCCGTTCATTCGACCATCCACGGCTCTCGCGTCGCGAGTCGCGAGGTGAGGTGCTCGGGCCAGAGACCGAAGAAGTCGTCGAACCAGGCCACACAGCCGGCGAACCGCTCCGGAGGCCATCGGCGATTCCCGTCCAGAACCAGGCACGCGTCGCGAACGATCTCCACGTGCCGCTCGTTCCCGTCCAGGAGGAGCTGCATCATGCGGGGATGCAGCACGTCGTAGGCGTACTTGCGATCCGACGACTTGACCCAGAATCGGCGGCTGAATTCCTCGGACTCGAAGTTGATGTCGTCGAAACCCAGGCCGCTCTTGAGCTTGTCACCGATGTGCTCCCGTCGGATGAGGAGATCCGGGGTGCCGACCCAGGGAAGATGGAAGATGGCGTAGCTGAGCTTGTGGGTCCTCGCGTTCTTCCCCGACCCGGTGGTGTATCGGTAGTCCCCCATCTTCACGCGGACGGGCTTCCCCGCCACCGTACGCACGCCGCTGAGGGTGTTCCAGGCGGTCCGCCGCCGGCCCTGCCGGAACAGGTCGTGTCCGTAGCGTCGGTGGTGGAATCCATCCCGGGCGGGGCTGAAGTCGAGCTCCAGCTTCATGGCCAGGTACTGCAGGTTCTCCCGCCGCTCCCGCTCCCGCTGATAGATCCACAGCCCCACGACGGCAGCCGCGAGGAGAACGAGGAGGATGAGGCCCGGCTCCACGGTGGTCACGGAGGGCTCCTCATCCGCCGAGGGGGGGTGCCGTGGCCGGCGGCCTGCGGTGGTGCGTGGCCTGCTCGTAGGCGTACGCGATGCGGAACAGCGTCTCCTCGCTCCAAGCGTCCCCGTAGACCTGCAGGCCCGCGGGGAGCGTGTCGTCCCATACGAAACCCATGGGCACCGTCAGCGCAGGAAAGCCGGTAGGCGGTGACAGGATCGGGCTGTTGTTTCCGTGAGGGGAGGTCAGGTCGCCCACCAGGCGGGGCGGGTTGTTCCAGGTCGGGTAGATGAGCGCCTCCACGTCGGCTTCAGCCAAGGCCCGGCGAACGGCCTGGCGGAGCTTCTCCTCGTTCTCCGCCCCCTGAATGCAGGATTCGTTGGTCGCCGGCGTTCCCTCGAACTCGAGGTATCGCCGAACGCGGGGCATCACGGTGACGTGGACCTTCCCGCTCTCCGCGATCTCTCGGAGGTTTCGCACTGGAGGGTCGGGGATGGACGCGAGGTAGTTGTCGATGTCGTAGCGGAAGCGCGAGCAGCCGAGTCCCCTGCGCAGGCTGTCGTACTCCGGGAGGGGAACGTCGTCGACGATCACCGCGCCCAGTGTCTCGAGATCCGCCACGGCCTCCCCGAAGCGCGCGAGAATCTCGGGGTCGGCGGTTTCGGTGTGCACCATCCAACCCGGGATGCCGATGCGGATCCCGCGAATGTCCGCTTCGAGCGCCTCCAGGTACGACGACGGCCGGCGAGCGTCCGCCTCCGCGGTGACGGGATCGGCCGGGTCGCTGCCGGCGATGACGTCGAAGATCCGCACCGCGTCCTCCACCGTGCGGGTCATCGGGCCCCCGATGTCCCGATGGGCGAAGAGCGGCATGATCCCGTCCCTGCTCGTCAGACCCTGCGTGGACCGGATGCCCACGAGGGCGTTGTGTCCCGAAGGGCCGCGGATGGAGTTGCCGGTGTCCGTCCCGAGACCCACCAATCCCAGGTTCGCGGCCACCGCGGCGGCGGTGCCCCCGCTGGAGCCAGCGGTGACGCGGTTGAGCTGATAGGGATTGAAGGTCCACCCCGGGATCATCGACCCCACCGTTTCCATGGGGGTGAAGGCGAACTCCGCGAGGTTCGACTTCGCGAGGACGATGGCTCCCGCCTCTCGGATCCTCCGAACCTGATAGGCGTCGTCCGCTGGGATGGATCCCTCCAGGGACGCCGACCCTCCGGTGGTCGGCATATCGTGGGTGTCGTAGTTGTCCTTCACGATGAAAGGGATCCCGTGCAACGGGCCCGACAGCCGGCCAGTCCGTCGCAAGGCGTCGTCGAGCTCATCGGCGCGCTCGAGCGCCCGGGGATTCACCAGGATCAGGCTATTGAACGACGGTCCGCGCCGGTCGTAGGCCTCGATGCGCGCGAGGTAGGCCTCGACGAGCTGCCGCGCCGTAAGATGTCCTGCCAGCATCGCGTCGTGGGTCTGGGCGATGGTGAGCTCCATGAGCTCCACGCCTCCGACACGCTGCCCCTGGATGTCGGCGGGCAGGGTACACCACGACAGGGCAAGAGCCGCCACCACGGTTCTCATCTGCGCCTCCCGGAAGGTGGGATGATCCGTGCGAGCTGACCGGCGACGAATCCGTGGAAGAGAAACATCGACATGAGCGTCGCCGGACCGGACACGTACACCAGGTACCACTCGGACAGGAAGGGTCGCGATCCTGCCACGAAGGCGGTGGCAACGTCCCAGGCGAGTGTCCCCAGAAGGCTGAGAGCCAGGAGAGGCCGCCACGCCTGTGCCACGTCCCTGGTGCTCGTGAGCCCCAAGGCCGGTATGGCGAACACCACGAGCAGGAACACGCTGTTGATGCGGAGCTCCGGTCCCGCCGGATCCTGAAGCGAAAACCCTGCCGCCATCAGGATCGCGGTGAGGGCCACGGCCGAAAGGGATGAGGCGAACGTTCCGAACATGCTCAGCTCGTCGGGCTCGAGGCTCGGGACCTGACCCCGGGACGCTCCCGGGGAGAGACATCGGGCGTCGGCGGCCCCAATGTTCGATGGCCGGGGCCCGCAAAGCCAGGGCTGCCCGCCGAGGCCTCTACCACGGGAACCTCAATGGCGTGCCCATCGGCCCCACATGGGACTCCCCGTCGAAAGTGACCGTGACCTCGTCGCAGTCGATGACGACGCCCACTTCGTGGCCGCGTAGGCGCCCCCGGAAGGCAGCGGCGTCCAGATACAGAGGTAGAGGGTGGATGACGAGGGCCTCCTCGGTGGGCTCGACACCGGTCACGCCGCGCACCAGAAGGTCGACGATCCAGCCCTGCCGATGGTCGTCGGTTCCCCTGAAAAGGGAGGGGTGGCCCGTGACGGGGTTGTAGTGCTCGAAACAGCCGGGCCGTTCCGGATTCTGTCGGAGGGACATCATGCGGACGGAGCGGGCCAGGAGCGCGGCGGCGGTAACGCCCACGCCTTCGTTCCCGCGCTGCCACTGCCGGAGGAGGCCCTCGGCCACGTGGCAGTTGGCCCCAGGACTCACCCGGCCGTTCCAGGGCGCGCCTCTTCTCTCGCCTGCCCATACCCCCTCCGGGCTGTACCGTGGGTCGTCGACCGAGCACGAGGGAATGGGGAACGGCGTGGCGAACGTGGCCGGATCCGAAAGGTGCTCGAGGAGTCTCGCCACGTGCTCGTCGTCCAGCAGATCCGTGAGCAGCGGGTAGAAGCCCGCTACCGACTTCACGTTGGTGCGCTTCCCGCTGTCCGCGTCGAGGTCGGTGAAGAGCCCAAGGTCGGGCGCCCACAGCTCGGCGAGGATCGCGTCTCCGGTCTCCCTGGCCGCTGCGTGCCACGCCTCCGCCTCGTCCGCGCGGTCCAGCCGCTCGGCCATTTGGGCCAACGCGTTGAACAGCTGGTAGGCGTACACCGTCGCGCCCACTCCCTTGATGCGGGTCGGGGACGCCCCCTCATCGGAGCCGCCCATCCGGAAGAACCGGGGGGAGCACTCCTGGGCGACCTCTGCGGGGTCGTGGACGGTGATCAGCCCGGTCTCTTCCGGGTCCCGCTCCCGCCTGAGCCACGCCGCGAATCGGGAAAGGCCTCCGTAGGCGACGGAGAGCACGTCGTCCCTGGGGTGCAGCCGCTCGACCGCGAGGAAGGCATCCCCCCAGTTGGCGTGCTCGAAGTCTCCCTCCCCCTCCGGAGTGATGGGGAGCCGTGCGGGCAGAGAGCCGTCCTCGCGCTGGGCGTCCAGGAAGTTGAGGAGTGACCCGTACGCGGTGGTGGGGTCCGAGCACCATCGGGTCTCGCGCACGTGGCCGCAGGTGGAGGCCGCTCGTGGTACGTGGAAGGAGCCAATCCCCGCCGCCACCGCCGGTCGAGGAAGCTGCCCTCTTCCTCCTTCGATGCGGTTCAGATACAAGCCGTAGAGATGGTAATCGAACGCCTTCGCCAAGTACGGATCGCTGCACTCGAGGCGCGGATAGCTGGCCAGCATGTCACGCCACCGGGTCTCGGACCGCCGCGGCATGGGGGGAGCAGCGGGGCGGGGGCGAGCCCGGGACGGATGGTGCCCGGCCAACGGGACCACAGAGGAGATGAAGGCGATCCCGTAGCGGACCGGAACCTCCCGGAGCGGGAGCGCCGTGACCAGGTGTGTTTGGCCTGTGGAGAGGGGCTCCTCCGGCGTGTCCTCCTCGAGCCGCCCCGTCTCGCAGTCCTTCCAGCACTCCACGAAAGGACTCAGATCCCAGTCGGGGTCAGCGGGGCCCTCGGACCTCAGCGCACCGCGGAAGACCTGGAGCCTGGCTCGGGCCAGCCGGTCGCGGACTTTGCTGGCCACGGAGTGGTGTCCTCGTGGAGGGAGCAGGTCCACATAGAGGCGTGCGTCTACGTCGAGTGCCCGCCCCTGGCCTCCGAGGAGCCGCATGCCCCAGTGGATCCCGGGATCGTCTCGCTTGACGGCTCGGATGTGCTGGCTCGGTATGGCCGTGAATGCCAGCAGGGTCAGGTTCCGGAAGGCAGGGTTCGGCCAGCCCAGCTCCTCCTCTGTCCGCCACGTTGAGCAGAGTCGGCCTCCTGGCAACAGGTAACGAAACTCGGTGAAGAGCAGGCCGGATCCGCTTCGCCACCGGGTGCGCAGCCGGTCGGGGCGCCAGTCGGAGCCGTGAGCCTCCAGAGGATCGGCGTGCCCGTTCTCGTCCACCAGCGCCACGCTGAACAGGGGCGGCGTCGGGAAGTCGAGGACGTGGGCCGGATCCCAGAACCCCGGTCGGTGCAAGTGCTTGGGGAAGGGCGGCGCCCACAGGACTCCTTCCCCCACGGACAGGTACCACTTGTCCTCCCGGGCGAGGGCCTCCAGGCGGCCCTGCGCCTCCCGTTCCTGCTGCGGGGAGAGCTCCGGCTTCACGGGACGGACCCGAACGCCCGGTAGAACAGCGAGTTGGCCAGATGCGGGCGCGAGCCGATACGATCGAGCACCTCCGTCGCGGCGTGCTGGAAAGCCTCCCTCGTCAGGACGGTCGCCTTGGGAAGCTCTCCTGGCTGGCGGACGTCGTGGACCAGGTTGCCCTCGATGGTGAAGCCTTGGGGAGCGCCGTCGAGGGCTACGGGACGCTGCTGACAGTAGGGCTCTCCCCCGTCGTACCGCTCCTCCTGGCCGGTCCGGACCAGGAGGTTGCCTCGCAAGCCCCCCCCCTTCCGGTCCGGGGCGGTCGAATCCCCTCCCCGGGGCGGACCGGTGGTCTCAGGCCGGCTCGAGCTTCCGGAGGCGATGGACACGCCGCAGGCGCCCGTCGCGAACACGACATTGTGGACGACGTTGGACCCGGGAACGCCGCTTCCGGCGACCGAAACCGCGATGCCCCAGGTCGACACGTCCTCGACGACATTCTCCAGGATGTCGGCCCGGGCGTCTCCGAAGACGCCGATCCCCTTCCGGTAACGCGCGACCAGATTGCCCTCCACGTGACCTTCCGCGCCAAGGCGGAGCACGATCCCCGCACCACGGCCCGCCCGGTGTGTGCCAGCCGTCCCCCGGTCGACGCCATCCACGACGTTGTCGATCGCCACCAGGCCCGCTCCGCGATAGGCCGCGATTCCGTCCCACGAGTTCTTCTCGATGCGGCAACGGCGCACGGTGGCGCTTCCTCCCTCCCGGACGGCCACTCCGCCGATCCCCGAGATGGGGCCGGGAGCCGTGCCCGGATCACCGAGGTTATCCCGGATGACGCAGTCGGTGAGGGTCACCTGGCTCTGCCGGACCACGACGCCGGCGTCTGTCGCCCGGCCGTCCGGGTCCCTTCTTCCGCCGGTGACGGTGACGCCGCTCAGGGCGCAGTCCTCACAGCCGTCGAACAGGACGCCGTATCCCGACCCGGTGTGGATGACCACGTGGAGCGCGGACGTCCCCACCACGTGGACGCTCCTGCCGCTGATGCGCAGACCCCGCGTCGCCGGGACCCCTACCGACGGGTCCTCGCAGCTCCCGCAGCTCGGGTCGGTGAACCCGACGGGTCTCAGATGGTAGTCTCCCGGCTCAAGCGCGACGGTCACCGGTCCCCGGAGGGTGTCCAGGGCCAATCCGAGGTCGTCTCCCGGCCCTATGTGTACCGTGGGCCCGACGGCGCGCTCCCGTCCGGCGTGGCACCCGACCACGAGGGTGCAAGCGACCAGGCTGCCGGTGAACCATCGCATGAGGTCAAGGTACGGATCCCGTCCGGGAGCCGCGAACGGCGTCAGGGTCTCGCCAACGCCCGTGCCCGGGTCCACACGGCGTCGAACATCTCCTCGGTGAGCCTTCCCGTGAACGTGTTCTGCTGACTGGGATGATAGGAGCCCAGCACGACGAGGCCCTCTTCGAGGCCGACCTCGGCGCCGTGGCGGAAGCGAGGGCGGGGGCGAGGCACCGGGAGGCCTCGGTCGCGAAGGACGCGGAACACCTGGTCCCACGCGAGCTGTCCGAGGGCGACGATGACTTTCGCCCGCGCGAGGCGCCGGAGCTCGGCCTCCAGCCAGGCGCGGCAGGTGTCGCGCTCGGCTGGCGTGGGCTTGTTTCCCGGCGGTGCGCATCGCACTGCCGCCGTCACCAGGGCGCCGGAGAGCACCAGGCCGTCCGCCCGATCCGTCGATCGAGGCTGGTTGGCCAGGCCCACCCGATGGAGGGACCGGTAGAGCCAGTCACCGGAGCGGTCCCCGGTGAACATGCGGCCCGTCCGGTTGGCGCCGTGGGCGCCCGGAGCCAGCCCGACGACGACGATGCGGGCCTCGGGGTCCCCGAAGGCTGGTACGGGCCTACCCCAGTAAGGCTCGTCGCGATAAACGGCCCGCTTGTCGCGGGCCACCCGCTCGCGCCATTCGACCAGGCGAGGGCACTGACGGCAGGAGACGATCTGCTCCTGCAGGTCTTCGAGTCCGTTCCGGGGCATCCGCGGGCGGGGTCGCCTACAGACCGTTGGCGACCTCGACAGCCCGCTCCAGGACCGATCCGATCTCCCTGGCGAGCTCTGCCTCGGCGAGCTGGGTCGCGGCTTCCGCTCGGTGCTCGGGCGCGTCCTGGCCACGCCGCCAGGCCAGGGGTGTGATGGACACGATGCCGTCGTTCGATTCCGTCAGGAGGATTCCCCGCTCCGATCCGTCCCGGAACCAGGTGAGCTTGCGGGTCCCAGCCCCCTTCTCGAGGTCCATTCCGTTCGCCAGCGCGAAGATGTTGAGCCTGGGGTCCAGGATCTCGAATGAGCTGTCCCCTCCGACGTTCGGTCTGTCGGTACCCTGCACCATGCGCCGCACCTCGTCACCGGTCCGCCCGTGAGCTCCCCCGAGCTCATCGTTCCCCCACGAAACAGCACGACGGGGTCGTCCTGCGCAAGGTTTCTGTCCGACCGGGGATCGCCGTCACCGCCCGCCGCCGCCTCGAGCCAGGCCGACCACCAGAGCGTGCGCAGCATCTCGGCTCCGGAGCTCAATCGCTCGATGACGAAGGCCCGGGCATCGGCGCGGGCTTCGGCGGCGGGATCGAACCCGACGTCCCGCTCGAGGCGATAGAGCTCCGCGACAAGCCCGTGGGACTCCTCTAGGTGCTTCCGTACCGCCTCACGCACGTTGCCGACCACCGAGGTCGGAGGGCCCGTGACGCCGGAGCGCACGTCCGGCAGACGGACGTGCCGGGACACGAAGTCGGTCTCGAACCGCTGGTGGAAGCGTCGGTCGGTGGTGTAGCCCTCGGGGTTCGGCGCTGTATCGTCCCAGCCATTGAAGTGGATGGTGGTGTGGTGGGGATTGGCGGCGTCGGTCACGTAGTGCCCGAGGATTCCGGCGTCGTCGAGGATGCGCGCCTCGATCCAGGCACGACGCTCTGGACTCCCTTCGCTGCGCCAGAGGCGCCATTCCGTCACCAACCGCTGGTAAAGCTCCACGATACGGAAGGGCAGGATGCCGACGTCACCCTCGGGGCGCTCGTGCCCGGCCTCGTACAGCCTCCGCAGGAACGTGAAGCGGTCGGCAGCCTCGAGGGCTCCGGCGGGGACGCGCTCGAGGTCGATGTAGTGGTCGTATCTCCAGGCCTCGTCCATCTCGGGGCGATCCCGATCCCGCCACCGGTCGGGCTCGGAGCCTAGGTAGGCGAGTTGACGGACGGCCTCACGGAAGAAGGCCGGCATCGCCCTGGGTAGCCCTTCCCCGGCGGCAAGGGCGGCTATCTCGTGTCCTTTGCTTCCCCAGGGTGCCGCCATGGACGGGCCCGAGCCCGTCATGGAGACCACGAGGAGGGCGACGGACGCGGGGACGAAGAGACTCACGGGCACCTCGGAGTGGCCGACGGCGTGACGGATTCCAGGGAAGATAAGCCCGCGGCGGCGGGTGTGTGCCACGCCGCACCGACTTTCATCCGTCGCTAGGGGATCCGCCGCAGGGGTCGACCGGGCCGCGCACCCGTGGGCTCGGCGCCATCCCATACCCTCACCCCGTTCACCCACGCTGCGGCGATGCCCACCGAGGGCTCGTGGGGTGCCTCGAAGGTGGCCCGGTCCGAGACGGTTGCCGGATCGAGCAGGACCAGGTCGGCGTAGGCACCCGGCTCGATCATCCCCCGCCCGACGATGCCTGCGTGGCGGGCCGACAGGCCCGTCATCTTGTGGATGGCCTCCTCCAGGGAGAGGAACCCCTCCTCGCGCACGTAGCGGGCCAGGACGCGTGTGAACGAGCCGAATCCACGAGGGTGGGGTCCGTCGAGCTCACCGTCGGTGCACACGTTGGTGTGCTCCCACCGGAGGAGCGCCACGATGTCATCGGCGGACATGCTGCGGGCAACGATGCCCTCACGGGCGTCGGCAGGGGCTTCCGGCCCGTGTACTGCGTCGATGAGAGCCAGGTACGTTGTCACGGGGTCCTCCCCCCGTATCCGAGCCACCTCGGCCAGCGTCTTCCCTCGATAGGTGGTGTCGGGGCTGTACCGGCCGATGATCATCCCCTCCGGTGGGGCCAGCTCCTCCAGGGCGAAGGCGGCGGCCTCGCGGGTGTATTCCCGATCGGGGAACAGGACGGTCATGGTGGACTGCCAGTACTCGTACGGGTACACGTCCGCCGCCACATCGACGCCGTCGGCCCGCGCCTCGTCGAGTCGGGAGAGGAGCTCATCGGCCCTGCCCCACAGGCTCCTCATGGCCAGCTTCAGGTGGGTCGCCTGTACGGGGATTCCCGCCTCCCGCCCGACGTGGATCAGCTCGTCCACCGCCTGGAACAGGCTCCGGTCCTCGGAGCGCATGTGGGAGGTGTACCGCCCGCCGCCGGCCGCAGCCACGCGGGCGAGAGAGACCACCTCGTCCGTGGTGGCGTAGATTCCTGGATCGTACTCCAGTCCCGTGGACAGTCCCAGAGAGCCGGCCTCCATGTCGGCCCGAAGGAGGGAGACCATGGAGTCGAGCTCGGCGGCGTTGGCCGGGCGTCGATAGTCGTCGCCCAGGACCATGCGGCGGAGCGTCCCGTGCCCGGTGAAGGACGCCACGTTCACGGCGACCGGCGCGGCCTCGAGCTCCTCGAAGAGCTCGGTCAGTGGGTACCGCGATCCGCCATCCGGTCCGGAGACGATGGTGGTGATGCCCTGGCTGATCGCGCCCACGGCGTCAGGGTCGTCGGCGAGGCCTCCGGCGTGGTGGCTGTGGGTGTCGATGAACCCCGGGGCCAGGACCAGGCCCTCCCCGTCGACGACGGACTCTCCTCTCCTGGCCTCCAGCGAACCCACATCGGCGATGCGGTCACCGTCGATGCGCACGGCCCCGGAGTACCGGGGTGCGCCGGTGCCGTCCACGACCTGCACGTTGGTGACCAGGATCGTGTCGGACGGACGAGCGCATGCCGCGGCGATGGCGACGAGGGCGAGGGCAGCCGTCGACCGGCTAGGGGCACGACTCCTCATCGGGCCTCCCTCTCGAAGACGAGTCCCGTGACGCGGCCCGCATGGAGCTCGAGTCCCTCGATGGATCGGTCGGGTCGCCGCAGCACCACAACCGCGACGCCACCGACCTCGAACTCGTCCTCGATCCCGGGAAGGAACGGCTCGGGCTCGCGGCCGGGGCGTGCGAGCCACAAGGCCCCGTCGCGGGCGCTCACCTCGAATCGGACGCCCAGCTCGGGACTCCAATAGCTCCCGGACAGGCTCCGGCGGTCCGATGCGCTCAGCTCGGCAGGCTCCCTCCGGAGAAAGACAGTGGATCCGACACGGACGCCTTCGGGCCATTCGGCCGTCTCGGACTGAAAGACCACGGGCGCTCCGGGGCCCTCCATCACGAACCGGACCTCGGAAAGGGGTACGAGCGGAATCGGCCCACTCGGGGCGAGGATGTGCAGCCGTCCGCTCCGAACCTCGAACCGCCAGTAGTTGGGCTCGTCCGGCGTCCGGTAGAGACCTTCCCAGCGGGCGAGCTGAGAGGAGCTGAGGACGGCCGGCTCGTCCGTTCCCGCCACGGCGGGCGGGTCCTCGGCTGGCGCCTCGGGAAACGCGTCCGCCAACACGGCGTCGGCCACCGCGGCGGCGTACCTGCCGGCGTTGACGTCGCTCCGGTTGCACGCCACCATGATGCTGGTACGCTGGTCGGGGAACCGGGCGAAGTGAGCGCGGAACCCGGCCCAGGCCCCGCCGTGGGACACCCGCCGCAGCCTGCGGTACTCGCCCACCGTGAGGCCGAGGGCGTAGTCGATGGTGTCGCCGTCGTTGAGGATACCGCGGGTATGCAGCCGCGTCAGAAGCCCTTCACCGCCCACCCTGGGTTCATCGAAGTTGGCATCCCACTTCGCCAGGTCTTCGACGGACGTGATGACCTGCCCATCCCCTCCCATCTGGAAGTTCCAGGCGTGGTCGATCCTCCAGCCGTCCGGCCCGTGGGCGTATCCCGTGGCGCGCTCGGCGAGGATCTCGGTGTTGTCGTCCCAGATGGAGGTGCTGGCCATGCCCAGGGGGTCGAAGACGCGCTCCTCCAGGAACTGCCTGAGCGACCGACCGGTGGCCCGGCGGACGATGTTCGCGAGGAGGAGGTACCCCGAGTTCGAGTAGAGGAACTCGGAGCCCGGATCGAAATTGAGGGATCTCTGGCGGACGATGAGCTCCACGCCGTCGAGCTCGTCGAACACGTTGTCGAAGTCCAGGCCCGCGATATCCGCGAGGGTCAGGTAGTCCCGGATCCCGCTGGTGTGGTTCAGCAGGTGACGTAGGGTCAGCGGAGAGCCGTAATCGGGAAGCTCCGGAATCCACTTCCTCACGGGATCATCGATGGACAGCGTCCCGTCGATTTCGAGGAGGGCGATGGCCGTGGCGGTGAACTGCTTGGACACCGATCCGATATCGAAGACCGTGGACGCGGTCAGGGGGATGCCCCAGTCCAGGTTGGCCAGCCCGTACCCCCTTGCGAAGGTCAGCATGCCGTCCTGGACGATGCCGAGAGCGCACCCCGGCGCATCGCGCTCCACGAACGCGAACACCTCGTCGATCTCCAGGCGCTTTTCGGGTGCGAGGGTCCATCGCTGGGCGGAGAGTGACACGGGGACGAGGAGGAGCGCTGCGACGGCGATGTTGCGGCTCACGAATGCCTCCGGCGCGTTTGGACGTCTGGGTGGGACCAAAGCTACGGCGTCGCCTCTTCCAGTGACACCGCATCTCCCAGGCGGATCACGCCGCCCTCGAGGATGGTGCCATATGCGCCGCCGTGCCAGTTGGCGCGCAGGGATGTCGTCAGCCCCGGGCACTGCGCATCCATGCGTTCACAGGGGCGGGTCTCCCCCTGGATGAGAACGCGGACGGAGCCGACCGCGAGCACTCGACCGCGGCTCTCCTCCAGTCCGACACCCGAGACCATCAGGTTGGCGCGGCGCATCGCCGGCTCCACATCGGGCAGGTTGCGGCGGATCCGGTCGAAGACCTCCTCTTCGATGATGGTGATCTGCCTCCTGCCGCCCTGGTCGGCGTTTCCCTGGATGCCTCGATCCGCCATGCACGTGGCCTCGTCGACGGGGTCCATCGGGCCTCGCTTTACGCGCTTGATCCAGATCGCTTCGACACGTCCGTGGCCACTCATCGTACCAGCCTCTCCAGAGCTCGAGGGGATCTGGGCAGCGTCCGCGTGAGGATCTCGGCTCCGTCCTCCGTGACGAGGACGACGTCCTCCACGAAGACCGCGACTCCCATCCGGTGATTGTAATACCAGGGCTCCACGGTGAAGACCATTCCCGGCGCCAGGGGCTCCTCCAGGAGGGCGGGGTCTCCTGCCGAGAGCCCGATATGGTGCCCGAAGAAGGAGGACGTCTGCATGTGGCGGGCTTCCTGTGCCGGGATGGCGTCGTAGGCCAGCCCGGTGAGCTCGGCGAAGGTCACACCGGGGCGGACGGCGGCGATGATGGCATCGGCGACGCGCGTGACCATCTCGAGCCCTTCCCGCTGCACATCGGTGAAGCGACCGCTCACCGGGAACGTCCGCCCCACGTCGCTCACGTATCCGTCCACGCCGCATCCCACGTCGAGGATCACGAGCTCTCCCTCGGCCATCGCCCGGTTCCGCCGATCCTCGTGGGTTGCCAGAACACGCCACGGCCAGAGGCTGTTCGGGCCGGATTTCACGATGGGCGTAAAGGGGATGCGCTCGGCGCCCTCCTCCCGGCATGCGGCTTCGAAGTAGCCCTGCAGGGTCGCCTCGTCGACGCCCGGAGCGATGCGCAGGGCCGCCCTCCGCATGGCCTCGGTCGTGGCGTCGGCGGCCCGGCGCATCGCCTCGATCTCCGACGCGCTCTTCCGCATGCGCAGGCGGGCCATCGCAGGGAACGCGTTGGTGGTCGCGACCCCGGGATGGTCCGTCCGCAGCCGGGCGACCAGCGCGTGAACGGGATCGAGGGTGCCCACGAGGGGCGGGCGTACCTCGGGGACCTCTCCTGGGGAGCCCGTGTTGACGAGGAAGGTACGCCCGTCGGCCACCCAGCGCGCCAGAGCGGCGGGGAGATCGCCAATGGGGCCGGTACGGGCCAGGCCCGAGAGGGTCGCCACCTCCGGATCGCTTCCCAGCGGGCGGCCAGGGAAGTCGTTGGGTCGACCGGGGTTCTCGAAGCGGGGGTCCCGGGCGGGGAGGAAAAGCACTGCCTCCCCGGCGCGGGAATCGAGAGCCAACATGGAGGCTGGGAGCTCCAGGCCGGTGAGGTACAAGAAGTCGTCCAGCTGGCGGAAGGTCTCGCCATGGGTGACGCCGTCCGACGAGGGGACCAGGAGAACGCCGCCTCCGGAGGATCGCAGAGCCTCGAGCATGCGCTCCCGCCTGGCCCGGTACTCCGCGGCCGGGAAGGTAGGTCGCCCCCAGTCGGTGTAGCGCTGCTCTCGGGCCTGGGCCGCTGCGGAGCCGATACCGCCCAGGAGCAAGCACAGCAGGAACAGGAGTCCGGCTGCGACCGGATGGGGCCGAGGATGTTGCGTAGCTTGCATAGGGAGGGAAGGATAGGCCCTCAGGCGGGTACCAGGCTACGGTGCGTTCCCTATCGACTTCGGAGAGGGAGGCGACCACGTCACTTCGGCTGCACGTCGAGCTCATCTACGACCCGGGATGCCCCAACGTGGACGCAGCCCGGGATGTTCTTACCGAGGCCCTCCAGGCCGCCGGCGCGCCGGCGGTGTGGACGGAATGGAGCACGAGCGATCCGGCCTGCCCCGGCGACCGTCTGGCCTATGGCTCCCCCACCATTCTCGTTAACGGAGAGGACGTCGCCCCCGGCCCCCATCCGTGGAAACGCAGAGGGCAGCACGAGGGACCCAGGTGCCGGATCTACCGGACCGGGGACGAGCTCTCCGGAGTACCCCCGGGCACCGCCGTGCGGGAGGCCATCGAGCGGGCGCTGGGACCGGAGGTCGTGTAGGTCGCAGCCGGCACAGATCGGATCGTGCGATCCTTGCCAGGATCCGGCGATCCGACGCTGATCCCTTAGATTGTCCAGGGATCTTTCCCCGAGTCCGACCGGTATCACCGGAAGGGGCGTGGACCTGACCGGAAGCTCACCGCCGCGCCCCGCTGGAGGACATCATGCGTACGTGGGTCGCCGCACTCGTCTGCCTTCTCGCCGGCGGGTGTGTCAGCACGAACGTCCAGCGTTTCGACGACACCGTCCGCCCGGCTCGTGAGCCCGGAGCGGTCGAGGTGCTCACGGAAACGCCCGAGCGCCGCTACACGGTCATCGCCGTCATCGAAGCGAAGAGCGGAGCCGTCTTCGACAGCTTCGACGACCTGCGCAAGGAGATGCGGGAGGAGGCCGCCAGGCTCGGCGGGGACGCCGTCATCCTGTCGCCGGAGGAGGTTGAAGAGAGCTTCATCCTCACCGGCACCGCCATGATCCGATCCGAGGAGCGGCGCGTGCGGTGCGAGGTGATCGTGTACTCCCTTTCGTCCTGGTGAAGAACTGGCTCACGGAGGTCCAGGAGCGCCGCCGGTAGGGGACTCCGCTGCTCGGCGCGCTAGCTGATGGGCGCCTCCCCGGTGCCGCGCACCCACTTCCCGTACCACGCCAGGTACCGCTCGTAGCGGTCCTTCTGGTACGAGGGCACGCGGATGCCATGGCTCTGGCCTGGGTACACCACGAGCTGGGCGGGCACGCCCCGCCGGCGGAGCACCTGATAGAGTTGCTCCGAGTTCTGGATGGGTACGTTCCAGTCGTCCTCTCCGCCCATGACGAGCGTGGGCGTGGTGATGAGGTGAGCCTTGTTGAAAGGGCTGATGCGCTCCCACGTCTCCCGGTTGTTCCCCTCCCATGGAAGGCCCAGCTCCTGCTCCCAGACGCGCTGGTAGTGGTCGTGACCGTAATTGGCGATGTAGAGGACCTCGCTGGCTCCGGTGATGGCGCCCTTGAATCGGTGCGTCTGGGTGATGACGTAGTTGGTGAGGATGCCGCCGTACGACCATCCGCCGACACCCATCCGGTCGGGGTCGCCCCAACCCCGGTCGATGACGTGATCGACCCCGGCCATGACGTCCTGGAAATCCTTGTTGCCCCAGTCGGCGAAGATGGCCTGGCTGAACGCCTGGCCGTAGCCCGACGAGCCCCGGGGGTTCGTGTAGACCACCACGTAGCCATCGGCGGCGAACATCTGGGCCTCGAAGTTGAAGCTGTGGGAGTACTGTGACACGGGACCGCCGTGGATACGCAGGATCAGGGGCCGGCGCTCGCCCTCGACATAGTCCGGCGGAAAGGTCACGAAGCCCTCGATCTCCGTCCCGTCCGCGCTGTTGAATCGGACGCTCCGCGTCTCGGCCAGCGTCACGTCGTCGAGCCAGGCGTTGTGCCGGGTGAGAGCCTCCAGCTCTCCCGAGCCGTCGTCGAATCCGCTCACGATGTGGATTTCGGAGGGAGCGTCCAGGGTGCTGACGAGCGCGGCGAACGTTCCCGCGGCCCAGTCGAAGCCGCGAGCCGACAGGGGCCCGGATACCGGGCGTTGGAGACCGGATCCGTCGGGGCGGATCCGGGCGATGTGGTTCTCTGAGGAATCCTCCAGGCCGAACCAGATCCACCTAGCGTCGTCGGAGTAGCGGGGGGAGGACGGGTTGCGGTCCAGGGATGTGGTGAGGACGCGGGGCTCGCCTCCTTCGGCGGAGATCACCGCCAGATGGGAGGTCGCGTACCACATGGCTTCGAGGTCGGTGGTCGTTACGTAGGTGATCGACCGGCCGTCCGGGCTCCAGGCGGGAGAGGAATCCGGGCCGGGGTTGGTGGTGATCCGGCGGGGGCTGTCCGTCGGCTCGGCCAGGTCGGCCTCCACGACCCAGACGTCGCTGTTGTCGTTGGTGTCGGGGTCCTCCGTGCGGTTGGACACGAAGGCGATGCGCGTGCCGTCGGGGCTCCACTCGGCCTGGCCCTCGTCCCATCGGCCGTCGGTGAGCTGGCGCAGCTCCTTCGTGGCCAGATCGAAGACATGGAGATGCGTGTGGCGGTCACCCGTCAGATATCCGGTGCCATCCCTCTTGAACTGGAGGCGGTCCACGACCCACGGGTCCCTGGGAGCATTCTCCTTGCGCTCCTCATCCTCCTCTTCCGGGTCCCGGATGGTGAGGAGAAGGCGGGTAGCGTCCGGCGACCACGCGTATCCGCTCACCCCCTGCTCGACGTCCGTGAGGGCGAAGGCCTCCCCTCCGCGTCGGTCTAACGCCCAGACCTGCGTCTTCCCGCCGTTCCTGGAGGCCGTGAAGGTCAGGTACTTCCCGTCGGGGCTCCACTCAGGCGACGACGCGGACGTGCCCTCGGCCGTGAGGGCGAGGGGGTCGCCTCCTTCGGCGGACACCATCCAGATCCTCGTGGTCGAGCGCTCCTCCTCGAGGGAGGTCGTGGAGACCGTGTAGGCGATCCACGCTCCGTCAGGACTGACTCTGGGGGAGCCGACGCGCTGAATGTTGAAGAGGTCCTCCACCCCCATTCGGCGGATATCCTGAGCGACCAGGGGCCCGACGACGTTGGGGGAAAGAACCAGGGCTGCCAGGACGGGGAACAGACGGCGTCGATACATGATCGTCCGTGGTCGGAGTGCAACCGAGGAGGGTGGATGAACGTTACGCCCATCGGGCCGCTCGGCAATGGATCGGGAGGGCCGGTGCCGCCCCGCTCCAACTGCCGGCGAGAGAGGGCCGTCTCAGGGGGGGAGGCCTGGCGAGCTTGCGCCGACGAAGGATACAATGCATACTACGCGACGCCGCTTTTGTATTCTACGATCTGGAGGGGTCGTGCCGAGGCTCGGTGAGTTCGAACTGCT
>JBDHGI010000032.1:0-34606 GCA_039589955.1 Gemmatimonadota bacterium
TGGGGGGGGCGGCCTTTCCCACCCACGTGAAGCTGTCGCCCCCGCCGGAGCTCGACATCGAGTGGCTCCTGGTGAACGGCGCCGAGTGTGAGCCCTATCTCACCACGGACCACCGGACCATGGTGGAGTACCCCGAGCGGGTCCACTTCGGCATACGGATCATGATGCAGTGCCTCGGGGTGAAGCGGGCGGTCATCGGCGTCGAGATGAACAAGCCCGACGCCATCGCGGCGTTGGAGCGTACCAGGCCCGACGACCTCGACGTCACCGTGCAGCCTCTGGTGGTGAAGTATCCCCAGGGGGCCGAGAAGATGCTCATCCATGTCGTGACCGGCCGCGAGGTGCCCTCGGGGAAGCTCCCCATGCACGTGGGGGCCGTGGTGCAGAATGTGGGCTCCATCGCCACCATCGCCGAAGTGTTCGAGACCGGCCTCCCGCTCATCGAGCGCATCGTGACCGTCACGGGTCCCGGGGTCGTGAAGCCCTCCAACCTCATCGTCCCCGTGGGATCGACGCTGGGGGACGTGCTGGGCTTCTGCGGCGAGCTGACCGACGATGCCGCGGAGATCGTCTTCGGGGGACCGATGATGGGCTCGTCGCAGCCGGACATGCGCACGCCGCTCATCAAGGGCACCACGGGGGTCGTGGTGCTGACGGACAAGGAGGTCAAACCCAAGACGACCTATCCGTGCATCAAGTGCGGCCACTGCCTGGAGGCGTGCCCGGTCTTCCTCAACCCGTCACGCCTGGGTCTCCTCGCCCAGGCCAGCCGGTACGAGGAGATGGTCGACGTGCACCTGAACGACTGCATGCTGTGCGGCTGTTGCTCGTACGTGTGCCCGTCGAACATCCCCCTCTCGCAGATGTTCGCCCTGGCCAAATCCGCTCTGAGGCGGAAACAGCCGGCGGCCTGACATCATGGACATGGACACCCGGCGCTTCGAGCTCACGGCCTCGCCTCATCTGAAGGGACCGGACACCACGCCCCGCATCATGTGGTCCGTGGTGGCCAGCCTGGTGCCGGTGGTGGCCGCTGCCGTGTACTACTTCGGTCCCAGCGCCCTTCTGGTCATCACCTCGGCGACCCTGGGCTGCCTCCTGACGGAACGTCTCATGGGTCCCCGTGATGCCCTTCGGGACGGCTCTGCCACCATCACGGGCCTCCTGCTGGGCCTCACGCTTCCGGCCGGACTTCCCCTGTGGATGGCCTTCATCGGGGGCTTCTTCGCCATCGCCTTCGGGAAGCTCCTCTTCGGCGGCCTGGGGCAGAACATCTTCAATCCGGCCTTGCTGGGACGGGCCTTCCTCCAGGCGGCGTTCCCGGAGGATCTCACCACCTGGCCGGTGGCGACGGAGTCGTGGGCGCAGCTTCGGGGAGACAACTTCGCGCTGCCGCTCATGTCGGGAGACCCGGTGTCGGCGGTCACGGGCGCCACGCCGCTCGGACAGATGAAGTTCGACCAGATCCCCACGGAGACCCTCGACCTCATGCTGGGAAGCATCGGTGGGTCCCTCGGGGAGACGGCGGCGGTGGCCGTCCTCCTGGGTGGCGCCTATCTGGCGCTCAAGAACTACCTGAACTGGCGCATCCCGGTGTCCATCTTCATCACCGTGGCGGTGCTGTCCCAGGTGATCCACCTCATCGACTCCAGCAAGCCCGACGCTCTCTTCATGCTCTTCAGCGGCGGGCTCATGCTTGGAGCGGTGTACATGGCGACCGACATGGTGACGTCGCCCACCACGAACGGAGGCACGTGGATCTACGGCTTCGGCATCGGCGCACTCGTGGTTGTCATCCGCCTCTGGGGAGGTCTTCCCGAGGGGGTCATGTACGCCATCCTCCTCATGAATGCCCTGGTGCCCTTCATCAACCAGGCCACGCAGCCACGGGTGTTCGGCACGGGAAGGGCGGTGGCCCATGAGTGAGCAGAAGCTCCCCATGGCGGAGTCCGCAGGCGAGGGCGGTGGAGCATCGCAGCCACCCGTAGTCGTGGACGCCTCCTCGTTCCGACTCGTAGGTACGCTCACCGTGGCGGGCGCCGTGGCGGGCCTGGTCATCGTCCTGGTCTTCCAGTGGGCCGAGCCGCTCATCGAGGCGTATCGGGCCAGGGTCCTGGCCGAGGCCGTCACGGAGGTGCTCGGAGGTGCCGAGCGCTACAAGACGGTGTTCATGGACCAGGATGGCGTGTACAAGAGCCAGCCGCTGGCGGACACCGCCACCTTGGGGGAGCGGATCTATGTCGGTTACGACGGCGCCGGGAGCCCTATCGGCGTGGCCGTTCCCGGGGACAAGGCGGGATTCCAGGACGTCATCCGCCTCATCTTCGGCTACGATCCGGGTTCTGGGGAGGTGTTGGGCATGAAGGTGCTCGAGAGCAAGGAGACACCGGGCCTGGGGGACAAGATCGAGAAGGACTCGACGTTCGTCGATCAGTTCGTGCGGGTGGCCACGCTCATCCAGGGCGTGAAGAAGGGGCGGGAGAGGGGCACCGATGACGAGGTGGTCATGATCACCGGCGCCACGATATCCTCTCAGGCCGTGATCGACATCATCAACATGCGGGTGGACGAGTTGAGGGATCCCATCAATGCCTACTGGTCGTCGGCGGACGTGATGATTCCTCCGTCGGAGGCGGCGGACTCGATCCCACCGACCGTGGGCGGAGGAGATCGTCCATGAGTCCCCGGGCGACCACCCCTCAGGAGGACCTGCTTCGGGGCATCTGGCGGGAGAATCCCGTCCTCGTCCAGCTGTTGGGTCTCTGCCCGGCGCTGGCCGTGACCAACACGGTGAAGAACAGCCTGGCCATGGGCCTGGCCACCTTCTTCGTTCTGGTCTGCTCGAGCATCCTGGTCTCCACCTTCAAGAATTGGATTCCCAAGCAGGTACGCATTAGCGCCTACATTCTGGTCATCGCCACGTTCGTCACGCTCGCCGACCTCGTCCTGAACGCGGTGGTGCCGGAGATCCACAAGGCCCTGGGCGCGTTCATCGCCCTCATCGTGGTCAACTGCATGATCCTCGGCCGCCAAGAGGCGTTCGCGTCCAGGAACAGGGTCGGACGGGCCATCCTTGACGCAGTCGGCACGGGCATCGGCTTCATCATCGCCCTGGTCATGATCGGCGGATTCCGTGAGGTGCTCGGGTACGGCACCTTCTTCGACATTCCCGTCATGGGGCCGAGCTTCGAGCCGTGGATCATCATGATTCTGCCGGCTGGAGGCTTCTTCACCCTGGGCTTCATCCTTCTGGGCTTCGGGTGGTGGGAGGGCCGCAAGATCACAGAGGTGCGGCCCCGGAGATGGATTGCAGGCGTCACCACCGAGGTGGGAGGGGCGGACTGATGGGAGAGCTATTCCAGATCCTCATCTCGGCGATGCTGATCAACAACTTCACGTTGGTCCTCTTCCTGGGATTGTGCCCGTTCATGGGCGTGTCGGCGAAGGTGCCCACGGCGCTGCGGATGGGGGGCGCGAACATCTTCGTGCTTACCATCACCAGCGCCACCGCCTCCTTCCTGAATGCGTATATCCTGCCGTATGCGCCATACCTGCGGGTGATCTCATTCATCGTGGTGATCGCCTCTCTGGTGCAGATCGTCGAGACGGTCATCAAGAAGGTGAGCCCGACGCTGTTCCGGGAGTTGGGTATCTTTCTGCCGCTCATCACCACCAATTGCGCGATACTCGGGCTGGCCATCTTCCAGACCAACAAAGGCTACGACTTCGTTGAAGGCATGGCCTTCGCTCTGGGCGGCGGCCTGGGCCTGACCCTCGCGCTGGTGCTCATGGCATCCATCCGTGAGCAGACCGAGCTGGCTGATGTGCCGGCCTTGGCCCGCAACATGGGTCTCGTCCTGATCCTGGCCGGCAGCTTGTCTCTGGCCTTCATGGGCTTCGCTGGGCTGTTCTCGTCATGACGAGCGCGGCGAGGGGCCCACGGGAGGGATGGCGATGATCGACGCAACGATCGCCGCGGCGGCCATGGCCGTCATGTTCGTCGTCTTCGGCCTGTTCGCCCTGGCCGACGGCAAGCGGTGCGACGGTGCCTGCGGTACCTGCACGAAGGACTGTGAGAACGAACTCGAAGGGAATGCGACATGAACCCCGATCGCCGTGACTTCCTCGTCCTCGGGATGGGTGCCCTGGCCGTGGCCACGCTCCCGCGCGCGCTCCGGCGGAAGGACCATCTCGTCCGACGACAAATCCCGGTCATGGGCACCGTGGCCGAGATCGCCGTGCGCCACCGCAACGAGGCCTGGGCCCAGCGGGCCATGGACGCGGCCTTCGCCGAGCTACGTCGCGTGGACCGGACCATGAGCCGGTTCCTGGAGGACTCGGACGTGGGCCGGCTCAACGCCGCGGCGCCCGGGGTGGGGATTGCGGTTTCGGCACCCACGGCCGAGGTGCTTAGGCGGGCCCTCCGGTGGGCCGAAGCCAGCGAGGGTCGCTTCGACCCGTGTCTGGGGCGCGCCGTCGAGCTGTGGGACGTCGGGCGGCGTACGGTGCCTCCTCCCTCGGGAGAGATCCGCCGGCTGGCGGGCGGAGGCCTGCATCGGGCCCTGGACGTCGAGGCTTCCGTCGCACGCCTCCACGACCGGGGAGCGGCCGTGGATCTGGGGGGGATCGGAAAGGGCTTCGGCGTGGATCTCGCCGCCCAGGCGCTCAAGGATCACGGGGTCTTCCACGCGCTCGTCAACGTCGGCGGAGATCTCGTCGCCCTGGGGGTCGGGCACGACGACGAGCCCTGGCGCATTGGAATCCGCTCGCCCGACCACCCTGACCGGATGACGGACACCGTCGCGGTGAGCGACCGTGCCCTTGCCACCTCCGGTGACTATCTGCAGTACT
Organism: Gemmatimonadota bacterium; assembly: GCA_039589955.1. Classification (GTDB taxonomy): domain Bacteria; phylum Gemmatimonadota; class Gemmatimonadetes; order Longimicrobiales; family Gaopeijiaceae; genus SZUA-318. The sequence goes on from JBDHGI010000032.1 coordinate 4,852, forward strand.
TCAGGTATGCGGGTAGACGGTATCACCATCTGTTGGATCCGACGTCGGGCGAGCCACGACGCACCGTCATGCGGTCGCTGACCGTGGAGGCCGACCGCGGCGTCGATGCCGACGCGGCGGCGACAGCCCTCTTCGGCGCGGACGACAGCACGATCCGTCGGATTCTCGGTGTTATGGGGCCGTCAGTCCGTGTCGCCCACTCGGCCTAGGAGCCGGCCATGGAACCGCGCATAGCCTATTGTTCTGCTTGTGACCGCCCAGTCCGGGTACTGGTCAAGGAGACGGCCCTGGAGTGGCCGAGCGCAGAGGCTCCGGATGCCGATGACATCGTTTGCCTGGAGCACGGAGAGACCTGCACGGGCGCCCTTTGCCCACTCTTCGACGTACCTTCGGAGAAACTGAAGGAGAACCTGGAAGCCTATCGGCGCCAGGCCGAGGGGAGCGAGCCATGAAGACCGAGATCGCGTTCTGCTCAGGCTGTGGGCACCAGGTGCGGCTGGTGTTCACGGACCCCCCGCCCCACGACGGGCAGGCGTCCCTCCGTGATGGCGCGGAGATCATCTGCCTCGACTACAAGGAGGGATGCTCCGCCGGGCGGTGCCCCGCCACGGGGAAGCCGGGAATCGTCATGGGCGTTCGCCTGGCCAGGAGCCACATGAGCGACGAGAGCTTCGAGACGGTCCACGCCCGGTGTGAAGGGTGCGGCGAGGTCACTGATCTCGAGGTCCTCGACGACACCTTCGCGCTCTGCCCCCTGTGTGACACGACCAACCGGTACGTGAAGCTCCGCCTCGGTGACGAGAGCGAGATCACGCTGACGGGACGGTAGACGTCACCCCCTCACCGCCGCGCCATCGCCGACCTCACCGACACGCGCGACAGCTTGAGGTTCGCTTGCAGGGTCCACTCCACGTGGTCGCCCGGAGCGGCCGGCACCCAGTCGGAGGTGAATGTCTGGGTGGATCCCAGAGGGTCGGCCATGAGCCGGATGGTCCCTCGATGGCCCAGCTGGGATGTGGGCACGGCGAAGGTGCGTCGCTCCATGGTGCCGACGGAGCCGAGGGGGATAGGCGTCGAGGCACGGATGAGATAGACGCGGATATCCTGCACGTGGTGGTTCTCGATCGTGAGAAGAGCCCCCCCTGGGTTCGGCATATCCAGGGACCTGTCGGCCCCTAACTGGGAGGACGTACACGCTCCCAGGGGGGGGATCAGCAGCAGCGTCATCGTGAGGGCGAGTCGAGTCGGCGACGAAGTGGCGCGACGTGTCATGGTGAACCTCCCAGAAAAGGCCGGTCGGCCCTGTCGGCGCTCGCGTCGCGCCCAGGACCGCAGCGTGTACGGTCCCACCTTAGGCCTGGCCTGTTAGCTCACCGTTTGGTCGTGGGGGTCACCGGAATAACGGTCGACTAACGGCAGGGGTCGCCGTCCCGATGTTGGACATCGGCGTCCCGTAATCGGACAGTCGAGGCCCGCGACCCGGCGGCGGGCGTCCACCGCATACGACCGGATAACCCATCTCGCCGCAGTGACTTGGGACCGAGCGGCGGTATCGCTGGCACACACCGTGCCCGTGTGCGATGCTGCTGGACCTCGGAAAAGGCCGCGTTACGGACGGTGGCCCGAAGAGCCTTGGCGGGGAGGGGGCGACATGGCGAAGGACGTACGAGTGGCCCTGCGCAGCCTGTTTCGCACGCCGGGCTACACGGTGGCATTTGTGCTCACCCTCGGTCTCGGGATCGGCCTCAACACGGCCATCTTCAGCGTGATCCATGGCGTCCTTCTGGCGCCCCTACCGTACGACGACGCCGATCGCATCGTCTACGTCCAGCAGCCCGCCGTGCTCGCCGGGGTGGAGAACCTCGCCTTCTCGTTCGTGGAGGTTCAGGACTATCGCGAGGGTAGCCGCACCCTGGAGGAGATCGTGGAGTACGGCGATTGGACCTTCAACGTGGTGGCCGAAGAGGAACCGCATCGGGCCGTGGGGGGGCTCGTGACCTCGAACTACTTCGAGGTGCTGGGTCTGCGGCCGCAGCTGGGCAGGACCCTGCAGGAGCAGGACGACGGGCGTGATGCGGAGCCCGCCATGGTGCTGACCCACGACTATTGGACCCGGGTGTTCGGGGGCGATCCGGAGGTGCTGGGACGCACCGTGCGGCTATATGCGTTCTCGTCGCCCAAGACGACGCGGATCGTCGGGGTCCTCCAGCCGGGCGTCCACTACACCGGGACCCGGCTGCAGGACTTCTTCGTGAACTACGCCACCAACGAACACTACCTTGGAGCCGCAATGCAGGACGAGCGGGCCCACCGGATGACGGACGTGTTCGCGCGGTTGGCGCCTGGCCAGACGGTGGAGGCGGCCCGTTCGGAGCTCGAGGCCATCAACAGCTCCCTCCGGGAGAGGTTCCCGGATGCATATCCCGAACACCAGGGGTACGGGATCCGGGTGGAGAGGTGGCAGGACGAGCTCACGAAGGAGGCACGGCCCGTCTTCCTGGTGCTGATGGGCACGGTGGGCATGGTGTTGCTACTGGCCTGCGCGAACGTGGCGAACCTCACGCTCACCCGGCTGGTCCGACGTGAGCGGGAGCTGGCCATCCGGGCCGCGCTGGGCGCGGGGTCGCGGCGGCTTCGGACCCAGCTGCTCACGGAGAACGTCCTCTTGTCCCTCGCGGGAGCCGGCCTCGGGTTGGCTCTGGCGTTGGTGGGGCTCGATCTCCTCGTGGAGTACGCGAATCGCTTCACCGTGCGCACCGGTGAGATCGGCGTGAACATGGAGGTCCTCACCTTCACGATCCTGGTGGCCGTGGGGATCGCCATGGTCCTCGCGTGGGCGCCCTCTCTCCCGGGCGTCAGGGGCCTGGGAGGTGCGGTCGTGGCGGCGGGCACCATCCGGAGCTCGGTGAGCTTCCCCCGAAAGCGGCTGCAGCGCACCCTGGTGGTGAGCCAGCTGGGTCTCTCCTTCATGCTCCTCATCGGGGCGGCCCTCCTGGTGCGCAGCCTCCTCAACCTCACCAGGGTGGACGCAGGCATCGACTACGAGAGCGTCGTGACCATGGATGCTCCCAACGTCACCGGAGACTCCGTCTCTCAGAATCGGGCGCTCATGGAGCAGGTGATGGACCAGGTCGCGCACTATCCGGGCGTCGTATCGGCGGCGTACGCCACCCGGGCGCCGTTCGAGCCCACCAACCTGTTCAGCCCCACCTTCCGGGTCGAGGGCATGGACGAAGACGGGGTCGTGAGCCCCATGAGCACACAGAACACCGTGAGCTTGTGCTACTTCCGCACTGTGCGGGTCCCCATCCTCAGAGGACGGGAGTTCAGTGCCTCGGACACCGATGACACCGAGGCGGTCGTGATCCTCAACGAGACGATGGCTCGAGACCTGTTCGGCAACCAGGATCCCATCGACCGGCGCATCGCACAGATGGCCTTCAACGGGGAATGGGGCCCGTGGCTTCGGGTGGTGGGCGTGGCGGCGGACACCCGGGAATACGGCCTGGCCCAATCCGGCACCCACACCGTGTACCGACCGGCGGCACAGGGATATGCCGGGCCAACCATCCTCGTGAGGACCCACGGCGACGGGGCCATGCTGGCACGCCACGTCAGGGAGGTCGTACGAGGACTCGACCCGGACCGGCCGGTGGACAACGTGAAGACGCTCGAGGAGCTACGCGCCGAGGACATCGCTCCTCAGCGGCTCAACGCCACGCTGTTCAGCGCCTTCGCGCTGCTGGCGCTCCTCATCGCGACCATCGGCGTCCTGGGCGTGCTGGCATTCACCGTGAGCCAGAGGACACAGGAGTTTGGCGTCCGGATGGCCCTGGGTGCCGCCCAGGCTCGGGTGCTGGGCATGGTCCTCCGTGAGGGCGTCGTCATGGCCCTGGCCGGCCTGATCCTCGGAGGCGTGGGGGCTGGCCTACTTTCCCGGTTCATCGCCGGCATGCTCTTCGAAGTCGATCCGGTGGATCCTCTGACCTACGCCGCGGTCGGCTCGGTGCTCGCGGGGGCTGCCGTGGTGGCGGCATACTGGCCCGCTCGGCGGGCCACCCGGGTGGACCCCATGGACGCGCTTCGATCCGGGTAGGGCGATCGTGGGCGGGCCCCCGGCCCGAGCCTCCCCGACCCGGTCCGTCCGGCACCTCGTGTGGCCCAGCGGGTAGCTGGGCCCCATGAGCCGCCCCCCTCATCACGGTCCCCTGGGACGCTTCCGTAATCCGTGGCCCGAGGCCGCGGGTGACGATGCCCTTCGTAGGCGGATCTGGCGCGTCGCGCTGGAGTGGGTGCTCGACAGGCATCCACCCGATCCGCCGGCCGGTGGCCTGAGCGCCTTCACGCCTGCCTTGGTGAGCTCCCACGAAGACGAAGGACCGGTGCGCGTGACATGGGTGGGACACGCGACCGCCCTCATCCAGCTGCCGGGGTTGAACCTGCTCACCGACCCGGTGTGGTCGGATCGGTCGTCACCGGTGGGCTTCGCGGGTCCTCACCGCTTCGTTCCCGCGGTGCCTGCCCTCGAGGAGCTCCCGCCGGTGGACGCCGTCCTGCTCTCACACGACCACTACGACCATCTGGATCGACCCACCGTGCGGGCCCTCCGTGGCCGTTGGGAGCGAGAGCCGGTCTGGCTCACGCCCCTGGGTTATCGCCACTGGTTCGCCAGGCAAGGCGTCAAGGGCGTCGAGGAGCGTGACTGGTGGGAGTCGGTAGAGCTTCCCGGCGGCCGCTACAGAGCCGTGTGCGTGCCCGCCCGCCACTGGACCCGGCGCCGACCCGGGGGAACGAACCGGAGGCTTTGGTGCGGGTGGGTCGTGACTCCCACGGGAGCCACTGGGCCGCGAGTGTACTTCGCCGGAGACTCGGGGTACGGGTCGTTCTTCTCGGAGATCGGCCGGCGTCTGGGTCCCTTCCAGGCATCCCTGATGCCCATCGGCGCGTATGAGCCCCGCTGGTTCATGGCCGCCGCTCACATGAATCCCGAGGAGGCCGTGCAGGCCTATCTGGATCTGGGCGGAGAGGGGGCGTTCGTCGGCATGCATTGGGGCACCTGGCGCCTCACCTTCGAGGATCCCCTGGAGCCTCCCACCAGGACCCGGGCCGCGTGGAAGGAAGCGCGCCTACCGGCGGAGGATCTCCACCTGCCCCGACATGGGGAGACCCTCGTGCTGCCTGAGGTCGACATCTAACGCAATCGGCGTCTCGGGGGTCCATGGGACACGTTCTCTCTCACCACCGCCCTCAGGCCGGAGGAGCCTGCCATGAGAAGCTCGGCTCTCGTCGTCGCCGCACTCGCCCTTCTGGTGGCCGTTCCCGCCGCCGGCCAGGATCTTGCCGGGACCTGGGAGATCTCCTACACCATGGAGTCCCCCAGGGGCTCGATGGAGCGGACCCTCACGGTGCATCTGGAGCAGGTTGGGGCCACGCTCACGGGAACGGCGGAGATGCCCGCCATGGGCCCCAGGGGAGGGGGCGGAGAGACTCGCACCGTGGACATCTCCGACGGAGAGGCTGCCGAAGGCACCTTCTCCTTCAGCATCGTCATGGGCGGTGGGCAGCGGAGCTTCACCCTCACGTTCAAGGGCTCGGTGGAGGGCGACGCCATGGAGGGCACTCTGGCGATGCCCAGGGGCGGCGAGACACCCTTCACCGGGAAGCGTCTCTGAGGCCGTAGCCGGCCGATCCAAGCGACTGTGACAGACGGATCTGCCTGTTCCCAGGGCAGATCCGCGAGGGCGCGTGCGCGGATTCTTGGCGGGCCTCGCAGAGACGTCGTCACCTGACCGGCTGTCGACTTCGTGGCGCTGACCGGGAATTTCTCGAAATATTGTAAGAGGGTCCCCCCCCCGGTTTGGCACACAACGAGCCGGCATGAGCGAATCGCACATCTGGGAACACCGCACAGGCAAGGCCCTGAAGGCGTTCCGCCTGGACAGCATCAAGAACAAGATCGTCGCTCTCGCGCTGGCGGCCACGTTGATACCGACCCTCGCGACGATCGCCGTCTTCTATGTCCAGTACGAGCGCGCGCTCTCCGAGAAGTTGGAGGAGGAGCTGGGGAGCCTGGGGTCTCAAGCCGCCCGGGAGCTGGATATCTTCCTGCGAGGTAGGCGTCAGGACGTGGGGGTCTTCGTCAGCTCCTTCGAGGTCTCCGAGAACCTCCAGCGCATCCGGGCCGGCGGTCTGGGCACGAACCAGGCCCGGTCCCGGGTCGCGGACTACCTGTCGGCGATCCAAAACCGGTTTCCCGATTACACCGAGCTGGTGGTGCTCGACGATCGCGGCGAGTACGTCGCTTCCGGGTCCGGCTCCCCGGAAGCCGTCGCCTTGCCTCCCGGTTGGAGAGAGGGGCTGCGAGCGGGCCGCGCGCTGGTCGGCGATCCCGTCCAGGACCCCGATCGGGGGGTGGTGTCCTTGCGCATCGCTCAGCCCATCAGCGTGCCGACGGGAGAGCGATACCTGGGTGCCCTCGTGGCGGAGCTCGACCTCAGGTCCGTCGCCGGACTCCTCATCGGATACGAGCCCGGCGACGGCGGCCACACCAAGGTCATCACTTCCCAGGGCATGGTGATCACCGCGTCGAGCGACGGCGCCGCGAGTATGGGTACCGCCATCGCGGGGCCGGCTCTGGAGGCGCTCACGGCGGCCTCCGGCGCCACGGTAGCGTACCGGGACGGAAGCGGGGACAGGGTGCTCGGGACCCTGCACCCGCTGTCGGACGTACCCTGGGCCGTGGTCGCGGAGGTCTCCGATGCGGAAGCGTTCGAGCCCGTGTCGAGACTACGGAGCCTGGCGCTCCTTCTGGTCAGCGGGCTCGTCGCCATCGTCGGAATGCTCGCTTACCTCGTGGGTCAGGTCATTGTTCGACCCCTGGGGCGGCTGACGTCGGGAGCGACGGAGGTGGCCGCGGGTGACCTGTCGGTTGACCTCCCGGTGACGGGTGGCGGCGAGGTCGGGTACCTCACCGAGGTCTTCAACGACATGGTGGAGCGCCTGCGAAGGGGGCGGGAGGCCCTGGATCGGGCCACCGAGGAGCTCAGGGAGCGGAACGTGGAGCTCGAGCGGCTTTCGGTGACCGACGAGCTGACCGGGGTGATCAACCGTCGGCGGGTCATGGAGGTGCTCGCGGAGGAGATCGAGCGGGCCGCCCGTCTGGGAGATCGGCTGGCGCTGCTGATGCTCGATGTCGATCACTTCAAGAGGTACAACGACACCTGGGGGCATCTTGCGGGCGATCGGGTCCTCAGGGCGGTCGCCAGGGCCATCCGTGAGGCGACCAGGGACATCGACACCGTCGGCCGCTACGGAGGGGAGGAGTTCATGGTGCTCCTGCCCGGATGCGACGCGGACGGTGGGGAGGAGGCCGCGTCGCGCATTCTCTCCCGCCTCGCCATCGCGGACTTCGAGGGAGGGCCGGTGACGATGAGCATCGGGGTCGCCTCCTTTCCCGAGCACGGCGAAAGCCTCGACCGCCTCATTCACGCCGCGGACGACGCGCTCTACCACGCGAAGGCGCGTGGCAGGAGCCGCCACGTGGTGGCGGAGGCCGGCCAGCCCCTGGCGCCGCTGGGGCTGAAGGGAGGCCGGGGGCAGCGTCCTGCGACCGCTTGAAGCCTAGGAGCCTGTCCGAGTAATCCAGTGGGCCGCGCCGCCCAGGGGGCACCCGGGGCTCGCGAGTTTCAGAGTAGGAGAGACGACGAGTCGTAGCCGTAGCTACGGCGAGGAGGAAGGACGACCTATGGGACCGCTACCCCCCTGCGCCCAACACCATGAATGATATGATCTTATCGGTAGTGGGTTGGGGCGGCACGGCCCCGACAACGCTTCGCGTTGTTACCCCGTCGTTGAAGCGCCTAGACGTAGCTACGGCTATGCCGTCGTCGCTTCGCCTAGGATCTGGGGCCGTGGCGTCCCGGGTACCCGGGCGACAGCACGGGTGGCGGCCTACTGGATTACTCGGACAGGCTCCTAGTGTCGGCTGGTCACCAGCTCGTGGTAGATCCAGCCCTCCCGTCCGGCGCCGTCCACGACGCGTACCCATTCTCCTGAGTACGACAGCCCCGACACCGGGGCGTCCCTGTCCAGGACGAACTCGACGGGAAAGCCCATTCCCGGCCCTCGACGGACGTTGCTGCGGCTCGTGGTGGAGAGGCTGACGGGAAGCGCGAAGAGCGACTCGCCTCTCACCAGCTCGCGGTCGTCGCTCGCCCGGAGCCTCGACTGGCCGTCACCGGCGGCGGCGCGGGCGTACGCGGCCAGGTAGAGAGCCCCACCGAAATTGCCGGTCTCGAACTGCGCCGTGCTCTGGGCGAGCAGGGACGCGGCCTCGGCGTATTCTGGCGAGGCCCTCCCACCCCCCAGGCCGGCCAGGGCCTGTAGAGCGATCTCCGCCTCCGCGATCCCGGATGCGGCCTCCGCGCGACTGGCCTGGCTCTGGAGCTTGGCCATGTTGCGCACGAGCTCCTGGCGCGTCTCGTTCAACTGCTCCGCCAGACGTCGGTTCTGGGCCTCTCTCTCCAGAAGCTGAAGCTGGAGGACGGCGATCCTCTGCTCCATCTGCACCATCTCCGGAGGCGCGACCTCGAGCGTCACCGTGTCCACCCGGACCGGTGTGGGCTCCTCCACCGGAACCGGTGTCGGCTCCGGGGGAGGATTGAAAAGGGAGCACCCGCCGGCGGCCAGCAAGGTCGCGAGCAGGGCCGGAATCGATCGTTCCGGCAGCTGCGGGATCGAGATCATCAGGCTCCAGGTCGGGTTCGGCGTCGCTCTTCGAATATGCCGTTGTGGCTGTTGACCCATCAACAGCTTCGTGAGGCGCTTGGAGCGCACGCCCTGGATGCGGAGCGGTGGAGGCCGATACCTTCCCATCCGTCCACGGGCACCAAGGAGGGGGCATGTCCACGCAGCGACGCGACTTTCTGAAGACCACGGTAGCGGCAGCCGGAGGCATGGCCCTCGGGCTGGGGGGAGGGAGCCCGGCGGCGGCCCGTGCAACGACGCAGCTACCCCCGTCGAGGGGACCATCGCCGCGCTCCTTGAGGATCCTGATTCTCGGCGGTACCAACCTCACGGGCCCACACAACGTTCGGTACGCCCTCGCTCGGGGTCATGAGGTCACGATCTTCACGCGGGGCCGAAGGAAGCCGGGGCTCTTCCAGGACGCCTTCGAGCACGTCGAGCACCTCATCGGCGATCGAGCGAACGACCTGGAAGCGCTGAAGGGCAGGAGCTGGGACGCCGTGATCGACGCATCCGGCATGAACCACGAATGGACGCGGGACTCGGCGGAGCTGCTGAAGGACTCCGTGGGCACCTACCTCTACATCTCCTCCACCGGCGTCTACTATCCCTACCTCACCACGGAGATCGACGAGGACACCGAGCCGGAGCTCGTGGACCCCTCGGGAGGCGAGAACGGTGCCTCGGCCTACGGGGTCATGAAGGCCCTCTCCGAGATCGAGGCGCGGAAGGTCTTCGGGCAACGGACGTGCGTGGTTCGCCCCGGGTATATCGTCGGTCCCCTGGACAGCACCCATCGCGGTACCTATTGGCCGGAGCGGCTGCGCCGGGGAGGGGAAGTCCTGGTGCCGGGAAGGAAGTCGGACCTGGTCCAGCAGATCGACGTCCGGGACCTCACCGAATGGATGATCCACCTCCTCGAGAGCGAAACGCGTGGCACCTTCAACGCGACGGGACCCGTGGTGCCCACCACCCTGGAGGAGTTCGTCTACGGCGTCAGGGCCACGTCGGCTGCGGAGATCAGCTGGACGTGGATCGAGGATTACGCGTTCCTCCAGGACCACGGCGTCGTCTGGGCCATCCCCTGGATCATGCCCCTGGACGACAACCTCGGCTCCCAACGGATCGACATCAGCAGGGCGAGGGCGGCCGGGCTCACCCTCCGACCCATCGCCGTGACGGCGATGGATACTCTGGAGTGGTACCACTCCGACGCCCTTACGGACGAGCAGCGCGCCAACCCGCCCATGGCGATCTCGCCGGAGAAGGAGGCGGAGGTTTTGGCGGCCTGGAAGGTCCGATCCGGCTGAGTCCTATCCTCCCTGCCGCCCCTTCCAGGCGTCATACCGCATGCGTAGCGTGATGACCGGGTTCGCGTTCTCGTGGGGCCGGATGTCGCTGTCCGTGACGTTCAGGTACAGGAAGTAGTCGCCGTCATTGACACCTTCGCCCCTCGGGTCGTCCGGGTCCGCCGCCAGCAGGTAGGCGACGTGCGCGGTCTTGCCGTCACAGGGGGCGTCGAGGATCGGCTCCGACTCGCACGTGCAGCGGCGGTCCCCCCCCGCCCCGTCCGCAGCCTCCATCGCCGCCATCACCCGATCGGTCAGCGTTCCGCCTTCGGCCTTGAACGCCGCCACGGCGCCGTGCACGACCGCGTCGGAGGCGAGGATGTTGCCCTGGACTGAGAAGTAGATGCCCAGCTGCGGGATGCTGTCCTGCACCGAAAGGGAAGCCGCGCCGTTGTCCGACCCGGAGAACCCGGCGCACCGCCCTTGAAGGTCGACGATGCCGAACTGCCGACTCTCGATTCTCGGATCGGCCTTGAGCATCTCGATGATCCGGTCTGGGCTGGTTCCGGCGTCGAGCTCCCGGTAGATGAGCCGCTGGTTCTCCCGGGTCCGATCCACGCCAGCCTGGGCCGCCGCCACCCCGACACCGGGGACCACGATCGCCTGGACGTCCATGAGGCCTTTCGCGGGGAAGCGCTCCAGGCGCTCCTGAGAGACGCAGGTGGCCGACGCGATGACCACCCGTCCGGTACGGGAATCGACGGCTATGACGGACCAGGTGGCCGACGCCGGCGTCGACAGCATGGCCAGGGCGGCGGTGGCGCCCGCGAGCGAGCGACGGAAGGCGGGGAAGGGGTGGGCCATGGAGTGAATCCTCGTCGATGCGCCGACGTCAGTCCACGGAGACCTCGACCTTGCCCATGACGACGGGCTCACTCGGCTTGTCACCGAAGCCCGTGGGCACGCCCCCGATGGCACGGACCACATCCATGCCTTCGGTGACCTTGCCGAAGATGGCGTGCTTGCCGTCGAGCCATGGCGTGGGTGCGAGGGTGATGAAGAACTGCGACCCTCCGGTGTTCGGCCCGGCGTTCGCCATGGAGAAGACGCCGGCTTCGGAGTGGGCAAGGCCCGGTGCGAACTCGTCCGGAATCGTGTAGCCGGGCCCGCCTCTTCCCGTGCCGTCCGGGCATCCACCCTGGATCATGAATCCGTCGATCACCCGGTGGAAGGTGAGCCCATCATAGTAGCCCTTCTTGGCGAGGTCGAGGAAGTTGCCGGCGGTCTTCGGCGCGACGTCGACGAAGATCTCCGCGGTGATGTTTCCGTGATTGGTTTCCAGCGTGACGACGGGATTGGGCACGATGCTCTCCGGATGGGATGGAGTGGTGGCCAACGGTACCAGCGTCGACCCCGGACGTCCACTCCCATCCGCACCCGTTGCCGCGGGACGAAGGCAACGCGTAGTGTGACCGCCATGAATCGACTCTCGAGCCTCGCGGCTGCCGCGTGCCTCGTCTGCGCTCCCTCGTGTGCTCCGGCGCTGCGTCTCACGCCCAGCGACGCCGACACCGTCCTGTCCCGACAGGTCCTGGATGCGCCGGACCCGGGCCGGCGCGGACCCCACACCGTGCTGACGCTCTTCTACGGGAGCGGTACCGACAAGAACCGACCCGAGTACCGTGACTCCGTGGCCATCGAGACGAAACCGGTGGACGCATCCAGGCTGGTGGACCTCGGCAGGTCGGCGCGGGACCGGAACGAATACTGGGGCTTCACCCCCGAGCAGATGCCTCTGAACGCCCGGGTCTGGTATCCGGACGGGAAGGGACCCTTCCCTCTGGTTCTGGTGGTTCACGGAAATCACGACATGCGGGACTTCTCCGATCCCGGGTACGACTACCTCGGCGAGCTCCTGGCCAGTCGCGGGTACATCCTGGCCAGCGTCGACGAGAACTTCCTGAATGGCGGCATCAGGGACGAGAACGATGCCCGCGGATGGTTCCTGCTCAAGCACCTCGAGCTCTTCGAGACCTTCAACCGGGACGTGGCCAACCCCTTCCACGGGAAGGTGGACATGGGCAGGATCGCGCTCATCGGCCACTCCCGAGGCGGCGAGGCCGTCGCGAATGCCGCGGCGTTCAACCGGCTTCGGCACTACCCGGACGACGCCAAGGTGAAGTTCGACTTCGGGTTCGACATCCGCGGCGTCGTCTCCATGGCCCCCGTGGACGGCCAATACCTGCCCACGGGAAGAAAGGTCGTGATGCAGGACGTCAGCTACATGACGTTCCACGGATCTCACGACGGAGACGTCACCAGCTTCCATGGCCTGAGGCTGTACGATCGGCTGCGCTTCACCTCGGGGGACTTCCATCTCAAAGCGGCGGTGTACGTGTACCGTGCCAACCACGGTCAGTGGAACACGGTCTGGCAGAGCAACGACAGCGGCGACAGGAGCGGACGCGTCCTCGATCTCCGGCCCCTCCTCTCCCAGGAAGAGCAGAGGCGCTTCGCCGAGATCTACGTGGGAGCGTTCCTCGACGTCGTCCTGAAGGAGGACCGGCGGTATCTGCCCCTCTTCCGGGACCACAGGGTCATCGGACACTGGCTACCCAAGACCATGTACATCACCCGGTTCGAGACCAGCGGCTTCCGACCGCTGGCCACCTTCGAGGAGGACATCGACGTCACCTCGGGAACCGCCGAGGGGGTCACGATCGAGGGTGACTCGTTGTCCACCTGGCGGGAGTCCACGCTCCTGCTTCGTTCGTCGAACCGGGCCAACACCTCGAGTTCGCAGGAGAACCAGGCTGTGTGGATCGGTTGGAACAACCACATCGCGGGGGGCGACACGACCCGTCTGGGCTCTCCCGCCCGCTACAGCCTGGTACTGCCCGAGGGGCTGGCCATGAATTGGCGGCTGAACGAGGGCACGACCCTCGACCTGATGCTGGGCGCCACCCATGCCCGTCCGTCACCCCGTGAGTCCCCGGATGGGAGATCCACCGGCCCGGATCCGGACCGCCCTCGGGAAAGGGAGTCGGGCGTGAATGTGTCGGAGTCGGAGGAGGAAGGGCCACCTGTGGACCTGAGCGTCGAGGTGGAGGACGCGCGGGGACGCACGGCGCGAGTCAGGCTCGGGGATTACGGCCCCATCCGGAAGCCCCTCGTTTCGCACATCCTGCGTCGGCGGGACCTGGAGGAACGTCGGTTCGATCAGCCCTGGGAGCTCATCCTTCAGACGTACTCGATCCCCTTGGGCGACTTCGGCACCACCCGGCCGGACCTGGAGCTGACGAGCCTGAGGGCGGTCCGGCTGGTCTTCGACCGGACGCAGGCAGGTGAGGTGGTGGTGGACCAGATCGGCTTGTCGGCCCTCGACCCCCACTTCCTCGGGGCCAGGGTGGAGCAACCGAACCGGTGACGCTCGAGTCGCGGGTCGTCTGCAGCATGCGGCGGTACGGCCGAGCGATTCCCGTCGGAGCAACGTGAAGGAGGGTGCCTCTCGTCTCTGGGGCCGGCGTAGCGCGCGGTGCCGGGGCCGCCGCCTTCAGCGCCAGCGTAACCCGAAGCGGTGCGTCCCCCCACCCACCTCACCCCCGAAGGGTCGGAAGGCCCACTCCAGGGCGATGGTGTCTCCCCAGAAGGCGAGCCCGAACGAGACGGGGCTCCCATCCCCGTCGGGAACCCGCTGGAGCCCCATCCTCCCCAGGAACGTTCGTCCGTTGACGGGCCAATACGCTACCTCCAGGCCGACTCCCGCGAGCACCTCGCCGTCGCCGCGCCGGGACACAGCGGCCGACGCACCCAAGTCGAAGATCCCCACGGGCTCTCCGTAGCGTCCCGCGGCCAGGGTCAGGCGCGCGGGTTGCTTCCACCCTCGGTCCCCGCCGCCGCTCAGGCCCTGATAGGTGAGACCGAGCTGGAACGGCCCCAGCTCGCGGGCCACGCCGATGTCGAGGAGAGTGAACGCATCCCGGGAGGCCCCCACGCGCTCCTCGGCGAGCTTGCCGGTCAGACCCCACCGAAAGCCTCCCACGGCGCGGCCGAATCCGAGGCTGGCCACCCTCTCCGAGGCGGGCACCTCGCCGGGTCGGAACAGGTGATCCTGTCCGGACGGGGCCTCGCCCGACGACGGCAGGCCGAATTGCAGGACCTGGAGCCCGAGGGCGACTCCGAACCCGTGCCAGGGCGTAGCGAAGGCTGCGGACGCCGCGGACGCTTCTCTCCAGGTCTGGACTTCGAGGCTGTATCCCTCGGCGTCTGCCAGAAGCCCGGGATGGTAGAACAGAGCGTCGGCGTCCCGGGTGTCCGTCATGTACGCATTACCGAGGGCCAGCGCCCGGGCGCTGGCGGGAAGCTCCAGCACCCGGGGCAGCCGTCCTGCCGTCTGCCCCATCCCTGGGAGGGGGAGCAAGAACAGACCGAGGAGTATCGGCGGAACGGAGTTGCCCATGAGGTCGGTCGGCTCCGTGGAGAGGATGTGCGTGGCAGGGTCTTGCAGCGCCTCAACCTCGGGTCGCTGGAGGGAGCGAGGCAAGGAGGATCAGGGTTCTGGGTGGGCTACCCTGACCAGGAAGTCCTCCAGGAGGCTGCGGGCGATGGACAGACGTGACGGCAGGGAGGGCAGCGCGTCGGCGTCGAACCACTGGGCGTCCTCGATCTCCTCTGCATCGATGCGGATGTCGCCGCCAACCCACCGGACGATGAAGCCCACCATGAGCGAGTGGGGAAAGGGCCAGGGCTGGCTCCCGAAGTACCTCAGGTCCGTTACCCGGACGCCAACCTCCTCCTCGACCTCCCGGTGAACGGCCTCCTCCAGGGACTCGCCGGGTTCAACGAATCCGGCGATGGCGGAGTACATACCCTCGGGAAACCCGGGACCGCGAGCGAGCAGCACCCGGCGCCCTGCCTCGATGAGGACGATGACAGCCGGAGCCAGTCGAGGGAACTGGAGGTGTCCGCAGGCGCGGCAGGCCATGGCCTCGTAGGTGGGATGTCGGTCCGTCGGCTTCCCGCACCGCGAGCAGTACTGGTGGCTCCGGATCCACTCCAGCTTCTGCAGCGCCGTCGCTGCAGCACCGAACAGCTCGTCCGTAAGGTGGGGATGAGCGCTGCGGAGACCCACGAGGGCGAAGCCCGTCGGGGCGACGAACTCGCCGGAGAGGTCGTGGACCCGGGACACGCCGTCCAGGCGCCCCCGCAGGGACACGTCCACCACCGTCGCGTGGTCCGACGCCGGCCCCAGGGCCGTGGCGAGTCCTTCGTCGTCGGGAAGGCTCAAGCCTGCCTGCCCCTCCACCATGAGGAGCCTCCGTCCGGCGAACGCGAAGTTCCGTGCCCGGGCGTCCGTCACCGCCCTTCGCTCCGGTCCAGGACGGTACTGCGGTGGCACGAGGGGCAGGCGACCCAGACGCGGCGGCGAACGTAGGAGACATCGCTTCTGGGCTGAACGGGCCTCCGGTCGAGGGCGAGGCCGCACCGTGGACAGTAGAGATCCTCGTCCGCGAGCAGCCGGCGGGCCAGCTCGACGACCTCGTCGGTGGAGAAGGGCTCGGGCATGACAAGCGCTCAACAGAGCCCGCGGCTCGCGTGTCCTTCGAAGTCTACGGACACGTCCGGAAGGGCGGCGGAGGCGAGGAGTCCTCCTGAACCGCAGGCAGTAGGGTTCGGGCTTCTCTATATTACATGATTCTGCGTGGACCGCTTCCAGCGGGGCTGGACGAGCGGGTGGATCGGGAGTTCGCGAAGACAGCCATGATGCAGAGCCTGGTACCTCTGGCGCGCGCCGCGACGGTTTCGGGCCCCGGGCCCGAAGTCAGGACGTACGACGGCGCGGCCGGTGATCTCACGGTTGCCACGCCCTCGGTGGAGCGCGCGGAGATCCGAGTGGACGGACGTCTCGACGACGCCGGCTGGCAAAGCGCGGCGCTCCTGCACTCCTTCACGCAGTACGAGCCGGTCGAAGGCACGCCGGCCTCCCAGAGGACTGAGGTGCTCGTCTTGGTGGACGCCGAGGCCATCTACTTCGGCATCCGCGCCTATGACACGAAGCCGGCGGGGATCCGGGCGACACTGGCTGAGCGGGACGGGTTCAGCCGCTCCGACGACTACGTTCGCCTGGTACTGGACACGTTCAACGACCGGCGGCGGGCCTACGTGTTCACGGTGAACCCCCTGGGCGTGCAACACGACGGTGTGTGGAACGAGGGCGGGGACTCCGGATCGAGACGAGGAGGGTTCGGCTCCCCCATCGATGACAATCCGGACTTCCTCTGGGAGTCCGACGCCCACATCGTGGCCGAGGGGTACGTGGCGGAGGTGAGGATTCCGTTCAAGACCCTCCGGTTCCCGGATGCCGAGACCCAGGATTGGGGCCTCCAGATCATCCGCAAGATCCAGCGCACGGGCTTCGAGAGCTCCTGGGCGCCCATCACCCAGAACACGGCGAACCGACTGGCCCAGTCGGGCAGGCTCACCGACCTCCGCAACCTGGATCCGGGCCTGTTCATGGAGATCAATCCCGTGATCACGGGCACCCGTTTCGGATCGTACGACGATGACGCGGGGCGGTTCGTCCACGGCGATCTGGACGGCGACTTCGGGTTGAACTTCACTTATGGGCTCACGTCGAACCTGACCCTCGACGCCACCTACAACCCGGACTTCAGCCAGGTCGAGGCCGACGCGGGGCAGATCTCGGTGAACGAGCGATTCGCCCTGTTCTTCCCGGAGAAGAGGCCGTTCTTCCTGGAGGGCACCGAGATCTTCGGGATGCCCAAGCAGGTCGTCTACACCAGGTCCATCGCGAACCCCATCGCCGGCGCGAAGCTCACGGGCAAGGTGGGTAGCCTGAACGTGGGCTATCTCGGGGCCGTGGATGAGTCCTTCGACGCCGGAGGGGGCAACACCGCGGTGAACCTCGTGAGGGTCCGCAAGGACCTGGGAACGTCGTCCACGGTGGGCGCCGTATACGCCGACCGGACGGCCGGAGGCGACGACTACAACCGCGTGGCCGGAGCCGATGCTCGCCTGGTGATGGCTCGCCGGTATACCCTCGTGCTGATGGGAGCAGCCAGCCGTACCGAGACCCCGGAGGACCTGGGCGTCGGCAACACGGGGGGCCTGCTGTCCGCTCGCATCGAGCGGGCGGGGCGGACCTTCGCCTTCAACGCGGAGATCGAGGACACCGACGCTGACTTCGACGCCGGAAGCGGGTTCTTCCGCCGCGTGGGGGATACCCAGGTTCAATCCAGGATCTCGTACAACTGGTTCGGCCGACCCGGCTCAATGGTGGAGCAGGTAGGTCCCTCCGTCGAGCTCCAGGGCTATTGGGATCATGACGACTTCTGGGCGGGCCGCGGCTTCGAGGAGGCACAAGCCCAGGCCGGGTGGCGGGTCTCGTTCCGAAACAACGTCACCCTCTGGGGCCAGCACTCCCTGACGCGCTTCTCCTTCGATCCCGAGGCCTACGACGGGCTGTTCGTGCAGACGGCCGCCGACGCGTTCGTTCCGTTCCGCCCCGATCAGTCCCTCTTCGCCGGTCTCGGGTCCACCACGCTCTCCCTGTGGGTCAACACCTGGGAGCGCGTGCGGGGGAATGTCCGAGCCACGTGGAGCGAGACGCCCATCTTCGACCGCGGCGTCGCCATCGAGCCCGTGAGCTCGTTTTCCGCCAATCTGAGCTTGAATCTGTATCCCCTGAGGGCGCTCCAGGCGGAGGTTGGTCTTCGGCACTCGACGCTGACCCGCTCGGACGGCTCGGAGTATTCCACGGCGACTATCCCGCGGGTCCGTGCCCAATACCAGTTTTCACGCTCGTTCTTCATCCGCGGCATCGTGGAGTACTCCAATCAGGAGAGGGCAGGCCTGCTGGATCCCGGGACGGCACTACCCCTGGCGAGGTGCAGCGACGGTGTCTGCTCCCTACGGGACGGCTCGGATGCCCACGATTTCCATGTCGAGGGGCTGGTCACCTACGAGCCCTCCCCCGGGACGGTCTTCTACGTGGGCTACACGCGGGAGATGGAGGACTCGGAGGCCTTCCGATTCCGAGGGGTCCGTCCCACGGCTGACGGGCTGTTCGTGAAGCTGAGCTATCGCTTCAGGATGTAGGCCGCTGGCGCCCCTCTCGACCCGCCTCGAACGGTTGCCCGTGAAGGCCTGGCGGCGTTAAGGTAGGCAGGCCGAAAAGGGCGATAGGAAGCGGAGAAGCGGGTGGCCAAAGAGGCAATCGAGATTGAGGGAACCGTCAGCGAGGTGCTGCCCAACGCGACCTTCCGCGTCGAGCTGGAGAACGGGCACGAGATCCTGGCGTACCTCTCCGGGAAGATGCGGCAGAACTACATCCGAGTCCTCGAGGGGGACCGGGTGAAGGTCGAGATGTCGCCGTACGATCTCACCCGGGGCCGGGTCACGTACCGCTACAAGTGATCGGAGCCGGCGGCGGCAGCTCCGCCCGTCCATGACCGTGCCCCGCCCGTCTCTGGCTGAAACCCGCTTTCTCCTTGGCCCGTAGGGGGTTGGAGACGGACGAACGGAAATACCAGCGCCTGGAGGATGGAGAGATGAGGACGTTCGCAGCATTGACGGTGACGGGAGCGGCGGGGATCGTCCTGCTCAAGCTCCTGGCTACGGTGATCTTTCCGCTCTTCGGGATGTTCATGGGCCTGCTCGCCATGACGGTGAAGCTCGCCCTCGTCGCGGCGGTGATCTTCTTCGTCTACTCCATGTTCAAGAAGCGCAGGGAGGAGGCGGACGTGGCCTGACCCGCCCGGTTCGTCCGATGGGCGCTGACGAGGCCCCCGGGACTCTCGGTCCCGGGGGCCTCGCTCGACTTGCAGGGTCGTCGGGGTCCGCAGCCTAGATCACCATCTCCTGGAGCTTTCCGATCTGCTCTTCCGTTCCCAGGACGATGATCTCGTCTCCCGCCTTGAGGCGGGTGTCGCCCTTCGGATTGAAGGTGTACTCGTCCACGAGCGTTCCGCGCTTGTGGATCGCGATCACGATGAGACCGGTGTGCTGGGGGATCTGAGCCTCCACCAGGCTCTTGTCCACCAGGGCGGACTCCTCTGTGATGACGGTCTGCTCCATTCGGAGGTCGAGGTGGGACGAGCGAGTGGCGATATCCAGGAACGTCACCGCCGACGGGCGGAGGAGGACCGAGGCCATGCGGATGGCGCTGCTCACGTTGGGGCTGACCACGTGATCGGCTCCCGCCCGATAGAGCTTGCTCATTGTCTCTTCCTCGTACGCCCGGGCCACGATGGTGACCGTGGCCGCAAGATCTCTCGCCGACAGGCAGACGAAGAGATTGTCGGCGTCCTGGCTCAAGCACGTGACGAGCCCCTTGGCCTGCAGGAGTCCCGCCTCCAGCAGGAGCTGGTCGTGGGTGGCGTCGCCCTCCATGATGTGCGCGTGGGGCAGGAACTCCCGCACCTCCTCGATGCGCTCCGGGCTCCGCTCCAAGATCACGTACTCGCAGTCCATCGTCTCCAGCTCCTGGGCGACCTGTCTGCCGGTGCGTCCACAGCCGCAGATGATGACGTGGTCCTTCATCTTGGCGATCTCTTTCATGCTTCGACGCCTCCGGAGCGCGCCCTGGAGATCCAGCTCGACGATGAGCGAGGTGAGGTTTGCGAACCAGAATCCCAGCCAGGTGATGCCGGACAGCAGGAGCAGCATCGTGAACACACGGCCCGCGGCGCTCAGAGGAAAAACCTCGTTGTAGCCCACCGCGGAGAGCGTGATGGCCGTCATGTAGAGCGAGTCCCCGAGGCTCTGGCCCTCGATGAGCACGTACCCTGCGGTCCCGACTACGGCCAGGGCCGCGAGCAGAGCGATCGTCCAGAGGAATCGGGGAAAGAAGTTGGCCATCTCGGCACGCAACTTGTAACAAGAAACGTGATATGGAACTCCGGGCGAGCCGCCTCGCTGAGTCTTGCTGGGAAGCTAGGTGGGATGCGGCCTTTCGGCCACTTCCTCTCTTGACGCTCCCTGGGCCGACCCTTACCCTTGGGTTCAAGACTGTGAGCGGGCCCGGAAACACTTGATTCACGCGGGTTTTCGGGTCTCCCGAGACTCTCTCGGAGAGGGCGTTCCCGGCCCGCGCCTCGGGCGGCCACGGCCGCGACCTCTCAACATTTCTTGTTACAGGAGTTGCCCGATGAACAAGTCCGATCTCGTGGACGCCCTCGCCGATGCAACTGGCATGACGAAAGCTGACGCTGGTCGCGCCGTGGATGCCCTGTTCAGCCCTGATGGTGGCGTGATTGCCAAGACGCTCAAGTCCGGCGGGCGCGTGCAGATCACGGGGTTCGGCACCTTCGAGGCCAAGCAGCGCAAGGAGCGCACCGGGCGGAACCCGCGCACAGGTGAGACGATACGGATCGCCGCCACCAAGACGCCGTCGTTCCGCGCCGGGAAGGGCCTGAAGGACGGCATCAAGTAACGGACCCTCCCAGGGGCCCAGGGGCCCTGAGCAGCAAACACGAGAGGCCGCGTCGCCAGAAGCGACGCGGCCTCTTCGTGTCTCTCCTCCGGCTCAGCCTCTTCGAGGCGGCCGTCCCCGGGGAGAGCCGCCCGCCCGTCCTCGGCCGCGGTCGAAGTCCGCCCGCACGGCGCGACCCCGTATGGTGGTTCCGTTGAGGGCAGAGATGATCTGTCGGGCCACAGGCTCCTGGACCTCCACCAGGGAGTGGGAATCCCGGATCTCGATCTTCCCGATCTTGCCGCTGGGCAGTCCGGTCTCGCCCGTGATGGCTCCCACCATGTCCCCGGGGGTCAGCCCGTCCCGCTCGCCCACGCTGAGGAAGAGCTTGACCCAGGCGGTGGGCGCCGGCCTTCCTCCGCCTCGCTCGGGTCGGGAGGCAGGCGCCGCCACCACCGTCGGCGGCATCTTCTTGCGGAGCAGGGCCGCTGCGGCGGCCGCGACCTCGGCGGGATCGTAGCGCTCGAAAAGAGGCTCGAGGAGAAGTAGGTACGGAGCCGCGTCGTCGCTCTCGATAGCATCCGCGAGTAGCCTGCGGAAGACGCTCGCCTCGTCGTCCCGAGGTCGGGGCAGCGCGTAGCCTTCCATGGCGTAGCCGGTACGCCGGGCGATGTCACGGAGGTGCGTCATCTCCCGCGGGAAGGCCAGGACCACCCCGCCTGCGGTGAGCCCGTGGCGCCTGTCCAGCGAGTCGGGATCGGCAGGAACGTCGCAGCTCACGACCACGAGCCCCTCCGTGCCCTCCGACGCCGACCGCGCCTCGAGCTCCTCAACCGCCAGCCACACGGGAACGGAGGGATCGCCCGGCGCCCCCGCTTGGAAGCCGTGCAGCGTGAGATAGTCTCCAACGTCCGCTGCTCGGTCTTCGGTGGCGAAGAACAGGAGAACGTGCCGTGCGTCGTCATCGAGCAGCTCCGCCACCGTGTGGAGGGCGGCCTCCTCCCTGGAGCCTGGCGTCACCCGGAAGCGGACGGTGCCCCGACGGGGGGAGGCGGACCGCTCGGACTCCTCGGCGGGCCTCGGCGGCACCGTCGCCGCTCGTCGCGCGTGTCGCTCCACGAAGTCCCGAACACCGGCGGTGACCGGGAGCGCCACGACGATGCGCTGTCCATCCTTCGGCAGATAGTCCAGCACCTCCTCCAGCGGCTCCAGATCCCCCAGGCGCTCGAGGCGGTCCATCTGGTCCACGATCAAGACCTCAACGGCACCCAGGTCGATCCTGCCGGCGCGCGACGCGGCCAGGACGTCTCCGGCCGTTCCGAAGAGGACGCGGGCGTGCCCCGGCAAGGCCCACGGAGCTCCCAGTGCCGCGACGGTGTGCCCCACGGGCTGGCCGAGGCGCTGGAGAGACTCCGCCAGGCGCGCCGCGCTCTCCCTCGTGGGCGTCACGGCGAGGACCGCAGGACCGGTTCCCTCCGGCGAGATGCGGTCCAGTATTGGCGGGCCCCAGGCCACCAGCGTTCCGCTGCCAGGGCCGGAAGCAAGGAGGAGGTTGTTGCCTCTGCGAAGGACCGGGATGGCGGCGGACTGCACCGCGGTGGGACGCTCGATGCCCTCGGCGGCGAGGGCCTCCACCAGGTCGGGAGGCAGCCCGAGATCCTCGAAGGACTCCATGGAAGGTGTCCGCGTCGTCACGTGGGCTCACCGGTGCCGCGCCCACCCATGTCGCCGGGCTCGTACGGCAGCTCCGTCAAGAACTTCTGGATCTCGTAGTCGACCCTGGACGTTCGCAGCCGATCGGTCGACGCGACCACGTCGGTGTAGGGGCCGTGACGGTGAGCCGATATCGTGACGGTCCCCTCCGCGCCGGTGAAGGTGGCACCATGGGAGGTCCCCTTGGTGCGGGAAAGCCCGATCAGCTCGGGGAGGTATGCGTCGGCTCGCTGGAGGACTTCGCTGGGCGAAAGGGCGGTCTTGCGCTGATATCCGGCCATGATCGAATCGCTGAAGGCGTGGTCGTTTCTCAGGGTGGGCAAAGAAAGGTGCGCAGGGTATCACCATTGTGGAAGCCCTGCAGATGCTCTCCACGGAGGACGAGAGCCGGAGGGTCGACGACCCCGAGGCTCAGAGCCAGGGACCGGGACGCCTCCACGGCTGCGGCGAACTTGTCCACGCCCAGCACGGTGCTCGCCTCCACGGGATCGAGCCGGCACTCCCGGGCGACGCCGACCAGCACGTCGATCCTCCCGATGTCCCTGCCGTGCTCGAAGACGGCTCGAAAGATGGCCCGATGGACTTCGTCCTCCCTGCCGTGGTCGGCTGCGTGGAGCACCAGCTCGTGGGCCTTGCGGGTCCACGGTACCAGCGGGAGCCTTCCCGGCACCAGTCCGAGATCGGGGGCAGCCGCCTCCGCCTCCGTCCATCGTCCCCGCTCCGACAGCTCACGGTCCAGGAGGTAAGAGAGAGGATCCACGTAGTCCAAGAAGAACATGACCTCATGCCTTTCCATGAGAGGAAGCTGGGGGGCTGGGCTCGCCTGGGCAAAGGGGGTGGGCTTCCTTGATCTGGCCCGACGCGCCCTCGATATTCCGGGCCCCGACGCGACAACAAGCGAGGTCCGATGCGGTACAGTTCGAACATCGAGCGCCTGCAGCCCTCGGCCACCATCGCGGTGAGCACGCTGGCCAAGCAGCTGGCGGCGGAGGGAAGGGACATCCTCAACCTCAGCGCGGGCGAGCCCGACTTCGACACGCCGGTCTTCATCGCGGACGCGGCCGTGGACGGGATCCGGGGGGGGCAGACGCGCTACACCCCGCCGGCCGGCTTTCCTTCTCTGAGGAGGTCCATCGCGGATCGGCTCTCGGAGAGGGCGGGGCGGTCGCTGGACCCGGACGGCGTCGTGGTCACCGCCGGTGCCAAGCAGGCCCTGTTCAACGCCACGTTCTGCCTGTTCGGGACCGGGGACGAGGTCATGATCGGGTCTCCGTATTGGACCAGCTATCCGGATCTGGTGACCATCGCCCGAGCCGATGCCGTTCCCGTCACCGGTCCCGAGGAGCATGACTTCAAGCTCGGTCCCGAGGATCTGGACCGCGCGGTCACGGGCCGGACCCGAGGGCTCATCCTGAACACGCCCTGCAATCCGACGGGCGCGGTGTACGCCCTGGAAGAGCTGGGGGCTCTGGCCGAGTGGGCGCGCGACCGCGGCATCTGGATCATCTGTGACGAGATCTATCGCAACATCTACCATGAAGACGATCGGCCCGCGGCCCCGGGGCTCCTCGACCTGGACGAGAGCAGCCTGGGCGAGTTCGTTCTCATCGATGGGGCGTCGAAGAGCTACGCCATGACCGGATGGCGGGTAGGATTCTCCTACAGCTCGCCAGAGGTGGCCAGGAAGTTCACGGCGCTCCAGAGCCAGGTGACGTCGAACACGAGCACGCCGGCCCAGGTGGCGGCCGAGGCGGCGTTCCGGGACGTGGGACCCGCCGCCGCGTCGGTCTCCGAGATGGCTCGTGCGTTTCGCCGCCGCCGCGACCTGGTGGCTTCCCGCATGAAGGAGCTGCTCCCCGGGCTCCCGTTCGTGTACCCCAGGGGGGCCTTCTACTTGTTCTTCCGGATCGACGGACTGTTCGACGACGAGGTGAAGGACAGCACCGCCTGGTGTTCCAGGCTCCTGGACCGTCAGGGCGTGGCGCTGGTGCCGGGCGCCGCCTTCGGGGATGACCGATGGGTGCGCATGAGCTACGCTACTTCCGACCAGATCCTGGAGGAGGCGTTCAGGCGCATCGTGGCCATGACCTAGCGCCACGACGGCGTCTCAGCCTCCGAGCTCCGTGTTGACCCGGCGTGCTGCCGCGAGAGAGCCCGCCTCATAGGAGGCGCCGAACAGGTTGACGTGCACCAGAAGGTAGAAGAGCTGATACAGAGCACGGCGGAAGGCGCTGTATTCACGAGGGAGCGTGATCACTTCGTCATAGGCAGCGAAGAACCCCTCGCCGAAGCCGCCGAACAGCTCGGACATGGCCAGATCCACCTCTCCGTGTCCGCGGTACACGGCCGGGTCGATCAACGTAGGCCTCCCGTCCCCGCAGGCGAAGACGTTCCCGTTCCACAGATCGCCGTGCAGCAGGTGGCAGCGTTCCTCGCCGATATCCGACAGGGCCGACGGAACCAGGTCGATGAGCCGTTCGAGCTCGCTCCGGGCTCGGCCCCGGAAGTGACCCCCGTGCAGGGCTCGATCGAGCTGGGGGACCAGTCGTCGATCCCTCCAGAACTCCGCCCACGAAGTTCCAGGTGTGTTGTCCTGCGGCAGGGAGCCGATCCAGTTGTCTCGATGCCATCCGAAGGAGCGGTCGGTCCCTGAGCGGTGCAGCTTCGCCAGGCCCCTGCCCAGGCGGTCATCGAAGTCGGGAGCGGGTCGGCCAGGGGAGAGATACTCCATGAGCAACCAGGCGGGACTGTCACCGTCGGCGCTGACGGCCACCAGCCCCGGGACGCGAATGCTACCCGCAGCCGCCAGGGCTTCGAGCCCGTCCCACTCGGCGGCGAAGAGCCCCTGCGGGGCCGAGGCGTTCCACTTGAGGAAATAGACGGAGTCGTCGTCGGCCTGGACCCGCGCACCGTGGTTGATGCACCCGCCTCCCACCGGGGCGACGCTCCGGATGGAGAACCGCTGGCCGGCGGCTGAGAGGGCGGCCTCGACGCCAGCGGTGACGGACGCGGGGAGAGTCGCCATGACTCACGACCCTTCGCTCGAATCCAGGATCGCCTCCAGGAGGCCGTTACAGGAACGCCGAACCATCTCGTAGACGGTCTCGAAGCCGGTGGCACCGCCGTAGTACGGATCCGGAACCTCGTCCCCGGTTCCGTCCGGATCGAACTCCCTGAGGAGGTGGAGCCGGGCACGGGACCCGTGGCGGACCGCGAGGGCCTCGAGGTCCTCCAGGTTGTCGCGGTCCATGGCGATGACCAACTCGAATCGCTCGAGGTCCTCCGGAAGGACCCTGCGGGCACGCCCGTTCAGCTCGACGCCGTGACGGGCGGCGACTTCCACGGATCGACGATCCGGCGGCTCTCCCACGTGCCACGCGCCGGTGCCCGCTGAGTCTACGAGGAAGTCGCCGTCTCGGCCACGCTCCTCCACCAGGTGTCGGAAGACACCCTCCGCGAGGGGAGAGCGGCAGATGTTGCCGAGGCAGACGAAGAGAACGGATCTCTGCGGCGGGCGGGGGTTGGAGTCGTCCATCTGCGAATCACGGTAAGTAGGTGGAGAGGCGGCCGAGGCTCAGCCGGAGCGGCAAACTGCCCGCACCCTACTAAGTCGGCAAGAAAGGGTCTACCTTTTCAAGCTGTCCGGTCGCGCGATCACCGACGCGCTCCGGGAGTCGACGGCACGCACAGGGCGTGCCACCCGCGGTGACCGTGGAGTCGTTGTGGAGTCTGTCAGCTTTCGTGATCTCGGGCTATCCGAAGAACGCCTCGCCGCCGTCGAGGCCATCGGCTGGACCCGCCCCACGCCTATCCAGGTCAGGGCGATTCCCTCCGGCCTCGAAGGAAAGGACGTGGTGGGGATCGCCCAGACCGGCACGGGCAAGACGGCCGCGTTCATGGTTCCCGCGTTGGAGCGAATCGCCACCGGGGAGGGACTCCAGGCCCTGGTCCTGTGTCCTACGCGCGAGCTGGCGCAGCAGGTGGCGGAGGATACGACGCTCCTCGCCAAGGGCACGAGCGTCCGTTGCCAGGCCATCTATGGCGGCGTCGGCTACGGACCCCAGATCCGGGCCCTCGAGCAAGGCTTCGAGGTCATCGTGGCGACACCGGGACGGTTCATCGACCATCTGCAGCAGCGGCGGGCCGACCTGTCCACGGTCGGGTATTTGGTTCTGGACGAGGCGGATCGGATGCTGGATATGGGCTTCCGGCCGCAGATCGAGCAGGTCATGAAGCACATGCCCGCCGAGCGGCAGACCATGCTGTTCAGCGCTACCATGCCCCACGGTGTGCACGATCTCGCTCTGCGGATCACCCGGGATGCGCTCTGGATCGAGGCGGCCCGGGCCGGTACCACGGCGGAGGGCATCGAAGAGGTCCTCTACTCGGTGAAGCCCGAGAAGAAGCCGGACCTTCTCCTCAAGCTCCTGGAAGATCCGAAGTGGGATCAGGTTCTCGTGTTCACACGGACCAAGGCCGGTGCGGACGTCCTGGAGGCGCGCCTGCAGCGGGAGGGTATCCGTGCAGATGTGATGCACTCGGACCGCCACATGAAGCACCGGACCCGGGCGCTGGACAGGTTCGCCAGTGGGAAGGTTCGTGTCCTGGTGGCGACCGACATCGCGCAGCGCGGCCTCGATGTCGAGGGAATAAGCCACGTTGTGAACTACGACGTGCCCCTCGATCCGGAAGACTACGTGCACCGGATCGGACGCACAGGGCGTGCGGGAGCCACCGGGACCGCCGTCACCTTCGTCACGGCGACGGATCTGGGTGCTCTCAAGACCCTCGAGCACCGGCTCGAGCGCACCGTCGAGCGCGTGCATCTGCCAGAGTTCGACTATGCTGGTGTGCCGCGCACGGAGCAGAGGTCCGCGGCCCGCCGAGGCAGCAAGTCACGGGTGCCTCACGGCATGGGCTCCCGGTCGCCGGAAGAGCTCAGCCCGGAGGAGTTGGCGGAGCTGCTGAACCCGAGCGGCTCCTGACCCCTTCGCGCCCTCCATCGCTCCACCATCCATGAGGCAACGATGATCCTCAAGCGTTACGGAAAGTCCTACGAGAGTGTGGACCCGAACTTCGAATCCAAGGCCCTGAACGAGATCGGATTCCGGCGGGACCGTGAGCTCGTTCTCACGGTGGAGGAATTCGAGGCTCGCTACGAGCCGGAGACGCGCCACGAGCTGAGGGCCAGCGCGGAGGGCCCCGTCCAGGATCACACGGAGCAGCTCCTCCTCGACCGCTTGGAGGCCCAGCTGTTCGAGCTCGAGGCGGGCCTGGAATCGGAATGTGTCCTCGTCGTGGAGAACTCGGCGGGGACGGACCATCCCAAGACCCGTCAGAGCATGCGGAACGTCGTGGTGGATGGCGAGAACCGTCTGCACTTCTCCTACACGGTTGAGCCGGGCCTCCGCGTCGGGATCTACCGCAAGCGACGAGAGGCTTGAGGCGGGCCTCCCACGACGCTCACCGGGGCGTTTCTCCTGCCGCCTGGAATGGATCGGGCCTCTCGGACGTATGAAACGTAGACGCTCGAGCACAGGCGTCCGGGGGTCCTTCCCGAAGGCGGTGAGGTTGCGAGGCGGTGCGGTGTGGGAGGGCCCCCACGCCGCCCGGCAGGCCCCGCCTGCCGGGCTTCTTTCGTAGCCCTGGGTCCGTGCTTCCCCGTGGGGAATTTCCCCACACCCGCAATACAGTTTTGCCTGACAGCCCCTCGCCCCCAATGCGGGTAGGATTGATCTACGAATTGTTGGGGCTGTAGACCCGACGGGACGAGGTCCAGCAACCTCTACCCGCCCTCGCCGGGGACGCAGCTCCAGGGCCCGCCGGGAGCTTAGGGCAGGAGCTTCCGGCGGCCCGAAGACAGATCGGACGGAGCGTGCCCGGCACGGCCTGAGAACCAGCAAGAGGTGAGACCACCTCCGGCGGGCCAGGAAGCCGGGCGGGACCCCGCCAGCAGCACGCCCGCTCCGTCCGACCGAAGGGAAGGGTAGGGGACGGTGGAAGGTGCGCCGTTCGCAACCCGATGAGCGGTGAGGGGTGTCCTGTTGGCGGGAGGGTCGCAGGCGCCCCTGCCTGGCCCGGTGAGGCGAAAGTCTCACCGGGCCTTTTTCATGTGCGCACGCCAGGCAAGGTGCGCAAGGGCCACCCGCTGGCCTCTGCAACCGGCGCCGGCCCCGGGCTTCCGTCCTACTGCGGCTGGGTGACGCTCGGGCGCTTCTCCCACCTCTTGAACCACTCCCGCAGATAGAGCTGCGTGCGCAGGAAGTTCGAGAGCGTGCTCGAGGTCCCGTGCCACTCGTTCTTGAATCTGATCATGGCGGTGGGCACGCCCAGGACTTCAGGGCCGCGTAGTACTCCTCGGTCTCGGGCATCGGTGTGCGCAGGTCCTGCTCGCCGGTCATGAGGATGGTGGGCGTGGGGACGTTGCGCACGATCTCCCCGCCGTCCGGGGAGATTCGGGGATTGGAGACCGACTCCATGTCCAGGTAGCTCTCGAGGGAGAGCTTCTCGAGGGGCCGATCCTGTGCCAGCACGCTCGAGTGCCCTGCCAACGCCGCCAGAACGGGGAGAACGGCGACGAAACGGCTGATGCGGAGCATTGCCGAACCTCCCTGATACCAAGGGTTTTCCCCGAGCCTCCCAGCGCGTGTCGCAGGGGTGGAAAAGGCCGTTGCCCCGTGCGAGGGAAATGGTGAACATAAGGGTGCAGGTTCCCTCCCGCGACAGCGTCGGGGCCGCGTTTTCCTCAAGCGCTCCGACGTAGGCTCACTGCACCGTGTCGAGACTTCCCATGACTATGACGTTGAAGGACGACGCCTTGGACGCGTCGTCCGATCCCTCCGAATTCCCCAGGGGCGTCAAGCTCCTCCACGACCCCGTGCGCAACAAGGGTACGGCTTTCAGCGAGGCCGAGCGGGAGGCCCTCGGCCTGTGGGGTCTACTTCCGCCGAGAGTGATGAGCCAGGAGCTCCAGGCGAGCAGGGTCATCGCCAACCTCCGGGCCAAGATGACCGATCTGGACAGGTACGTCTCCCTCGTGGCCCTGCAGGACCGCAACGAGATGCTCTTCTACCGAGTGGTCCTCGACCATCTGGAAGAGCTCATGCCGATCATCTACACACCCACGGTCGGCAAGGCGTGCCAGGAGTTCGGCCACATCTTCCGCAGGCCGCGGGGCCTTTACCTATCCGCCTACGACCGCGGACACATCGGGGAGGTGCTCCGCAACTGGCCGCACGACGACGTCCGCATCATCGTCGTGACCGACGGGGAGCGCATCCTCGGCCTCGGCGACCTGGGATCGCAGGGGATGGGCATTCCCATCGGCAAGCTGTCCCTGTACAGCGCCTGCGCCGGGATCCATCCCACCCAGACGCTCCCCATCACCCTCGACGTGGGCACCGACAACGAGGAGCTCCTCGAGGACCCCCTCTATATCGGCATTCCCCGCCATCGGCTGCGCGGGGAGGCCTACGACGAGCTGGTGGACGAGTTCTTCGATTCCGTGGCCGAGGTCTTCCCCAAGGCAGTGGTCCAGCTGGAGGATTTCGCCACACGCAATGCCTTCCGCCTCTTG
>JBDHGI010000033.1:0-37000 GCA_039589955.1 Gemmatimonadota bacterium
CACCGGCACTTCTCTGCGGGCTTTCGAATAACGTTCAAAGTTCCTGACGTCCGCCGGAGGGCGCGACGCTTGCGTTAGGCAAGCGGCGTGACCGCAGGACGGATGTCCCGAAGGGCCGCGACCGCGCAGCGGACGCGAGCAGGAACTGGCTGTTATGTGCAGGTCGCACTTCACCTTCCTCAGAGAATCACTCCTAATCCTCGACGTCTCGGCGGTGCGTCACCATCGCCCGCTGCGTTAGCAGACAGTACTTGTTGGGTGCCAGTTACCCAGGAGGACGAATAGGGACCCTGGCGGTTACCGTGTCAGTAGTCGGTCCAACCGGCGTTCGACGTCACGGACCGCGCCAACAAAGTCCACCCATTCGGCTGGACCGTCCTCCCACCACGAACACTGCACTTCGGAGAGCCCGAAACGCATGGCGAACTCGACGGTTGTGCCGTCCATGCCCTCATCAGTATCCCGCAGCAGTACTGGTAGGGAGATCGAGTTAAGAGGGGCGAGCGCTTCTTCTAGGTCTTCAGCTGTCAGGTGAAAGACCACGTGCTTTACATGTGGTTCGCTACCTGCGATGAGATGATCCCGACCTGCGTCCTCTCCGCGATCCTCCCGCCACGTGAAGAAATGCGCTTGGCCGCCTGACTGGGGCCCGTACCGAGACATGTTGTCGAAACACACGACCCAACTCGTCGCTTCAGCAAAGCTGGGAAGGGTGAGGCATCGGATTACTCGGGTCCCGCGACCCTTAATCTCCTCACCACGCAGCACTCGCATCGCCGACACTCGGTCGGATTCCGGGGCGGAGTGAGGGCTCATGCTCGGTCCTCCGTCTGGTCAGGTGTTATCCGTCCAATGGTAGTCGCCATGCGACCGACCATTCCGCTCGCCACACTCGCTCGCTCCGTCGATTGCACATAACGTTCTTCAGGTGAGCGACGGCCGCGCGCAAGCGCGGCTGTCCTGAAGGGCCGGAGCAGCTTTGCTGCGCAGGCGCTCACCGCGTGTTATCTGACGGAGCGGAGGCCGATCCAACATAGGGCCCGTGGGGGTTGGTCGCAGCAATAGGTCCCGCCGTTCCGGGACGCGATTCGGCCGCTCCGGCTCTCCGGTCGCTCCCTCGGACTCCCCAGGGCACACTGGAAGATCCGGGACGGCATGGCGCTGATGCGCCGTGCGATCTGAGCGATCCTTCCGCCCGCTGTCGGGCATGTCCAGCTGGAGGATGTCGCCGGCCCCCGAGCCGCCACGTAGGTTCCTCTCCATGGCATACCTCACTCCAACGCTCCCTGTCGCGCCCAAGCCGGCCGGAGTCCCTTGCCCCGTCAGGCCGCCCGCCCACCCGAAAAGGCCTCGGCGGTGGATGTGGCAGAGCCTCTTGCCGCTCATGGTGGGGACGGCAATACCCGCAGGGGGGCAGGAGACCACCCCGGCATCCCCACACACCCAGCAGGCACCCACCTGGGAGGCGCTCCGGGCCCGGCCTCATCCACAGTGGTTCCGGGACGCGAAGCTCGGGATCTTCATCCACTGGGGCGTCTATTCCGATCCCGCCTACAGCAACGACGAGGACTACGCCGAGTGGTTTCTCCGAGGCATCCAGCTGGGGGACACCCTTCGCACCCGTTTCCTGCGGGAGAACTACGGCGAGGGCTTCGAGTACCGGGACTTCGCTCCCCTGTTCAAAGCGGAGCTCTTCGATCCCGACGCGTGGGCGGAGCTCTTCCGCCGGGCCGGAGCCCGGTACGTGGTGCTGGTCTCCAAGCACCACGACGGGTACGCCCTCTGGCCCAGCCGGCACGCGCCGGCATGGAACAGCATGGAGGTGGGGCCGGGCCGAGACCTGGTTGGCGACCTCACGGAGGCGGGGACTCCATCGGGCCCTATGCGGAGGAGCACATGATCCCCCAGCTCCGTGAGCTCGTCTCCACGTACCGGCCCACGGTCCTCTTCGCCGACGGGGAGTGGCTCAACACGGCGGAGCAGTGGCATGCCCGGGAGCTCATCGGCTGGTATTTCGACACGGTGGGCCCCGACGCCGTGGTGAACGACCGATGGGGCTCCGGGGCCGACATCGGCTTCCGCACGCCGGAGTACAGCGCGGGCATCGAGCCGTCGGACCGCCCGTGGGCGGAGGTACGGGGCCTGGGCCGCTCCTTCGCCCTGAACCGGAAGGAGCGCCTGGAGGCCTACATGACGCCCGAGGCCCTGGTACGCCGCTTCGCAAGCGCCGTGGCGTCGGGCGGGGGCATGATCCTGAATGTGGGGCCGGCCGCCGACGGACGGATCCCCCTCCTCCACCAGGAGCGACTGCTGCAGCTGGGATCCTGGTTGGAGGTGAACGGTGAGGCGATCTACGGGAGCGAGCCCTGGATCCGCGCCGGGGAGGACCGCCCGGCGACCATGGAGCGGGTGGACCCGGCGGTGGACTTCGACTGGGTCCGCAACACTCCGGGGGCGCCCATCCGCGAGGACGAGTTCACGGCGGAGTGGACGGGCTGGCTGGAGCCCCTCTACACGGAGACATACACCTTCGAGGCCGAAGCCGACGACGGCATGAGGGTCTGGGTGGACGGAGCGCCGGTGGTGGACGCGTGGGACGAGGCAGAAGGACAAGCGGCCCGGAGCCCCGGCGGCACGGCGGCGCTCGTGGCGGGGCGCAGGCACGCCCTCCGGGTGGAGTATCGGGAGGACGACCTCAATGCATCGGCGCGCCTGTTCTGGTCCAGCCCCAGCCAGGTCCGTGAGGTGGTGCCCCGGGCCCGCCTCTCCACCGCCGCACACGGGACCGGAGGAGACGGGTTGCACGCCGTGTACCGCTCCCGGCAGCGCTACCTGGCCTACACGCAGCGGGACGGCCACCTGTACGCAATCACCTTCGAGTGGCCGGACGGTGAGCTGGCCCTGCCCATCCCCGAGCCGCCTGCGGACACCCGGATCCGGCTGCTGGGTCTGGAGGGATGGCTCCCGTGGCGGTACGAGGACGGTGCGGTCCTCGTGGACCTCTCGGGCATCCCCCACCGGAACATTCCCGGGAACTGGGCCTGGACGGTGAAGCTCGAGAGCTACACGGCACCGATGAGGGAGGCGCGGTGAGAAGAAGGCGAGAGAGGGCAGGGACGAGGTTCCGGAAACCGGGCCTCCTCGGGGTCGGCGTCCTGGCCGGGGTCACCCTGGGGACGGCGGTTCGCGCCCAGGAGATCTACGTCCCCGAGACGGATCCCCTGGTGCTCGAGAAGCTGGAGGCGTGGCAGGATCTGAAGCTCGGCCTGCTGATGCATTGGGGTCCGTACTCCCAGTGGGGCATCGTGGAGTCGTGGTCCCTCTGCTCCGAGGACGTGCCGTGGTGCCGCCGCTCCATGGACGACTACGACGCGTACAAGAAGGCCTACGAAGCGCTGCAGGCCACCTTCAACCCCACGGAGTTCGATCCGGAGCGATGGGCCCGCGCGGCCCGTGCCGCCGGCATGCGCTACGTGGTCTTCACCACGAAGCACCACGACGGCTTCTCCATGTTCGACACGCGCCTCACGGACTACCGCGTCACCGCGCCCGCGACCCCTTTCAGCGCCGACCCCCGGGCGGACGTGACCCGGGAGATCTTCGACGCCTTTCGAGCTGAAGGCTTCATGGTCGGGGCGTACTTCTCCAAGCCCGACTGGCACAGCCCGGACTATTGGTGGCCGTACTTCGCCACCCCGGACCGGAATCCCAACTACGACATCTCACGCTATCCCGAGAGATGGCAGCGCTTCGTGGACTTCACCCACGGGCAGATCGACGAGCTCATGAGCAACTACGGGCCCGTGGATATCCTGTGGCTGGACGGGGGCTGGGTGCAGAAGATGACGCCCGAGGAGGTGGAGGCCTTCATGCGGCGCCCCGACAACTCCCAGGTGCGCATTCAGAGCCAGGACATCGACATGCCAGGCCTGGTGGCCAAGGCGCGAGCGAAGCAGCCCGGGCTCATCGTCGTGGACCGTGCCGTGCCGGGGCCGTATCAGAACTACCTCACCCCCGAGGCGCGAGTGCCGGACGAGGCGCTCCCGTACCCCTGGGAGGTGCCCATGCCCATGGCGTCGAGCTGGTCATTCGTCCCCGAAGACCGGTACAAGCCCACCCGTGTCCTGGTGCACATGCTGGTGGACGTGGCGGCGAAGGGTGGCAACCTCCTCCTCAATATCGGCCCCGGCCCCGACGGGCGTTGGCACGAAGAGGCCTACGAGCGGCTGGAGGACCTGGGCGCCTGGATGGAGGTGAACGCAGAGGCCATCTACGGCACCCGGGCCATGGAGCCGTACCGGGAGGGCAAGCTCCGCCTCACCCGCGCCGCGGATGGCTCGGTCTTCGTCATCTACCTGGCGGACCAAGGGGAGACGCGACTCCCGGCCTACGTCTCCATGACCACGGTGCGGCCGGCGCCGGGAGCCACGGTGTCGCTGGTGGGCGCCCACGGCGCGTTGGAGTGGGAGGCATCGGGCACGGGCTTTGTGGCGCGCATCCCCGAGGCTCTTCGAGACGACCCGCCGGGGGAGCACGCCTGGGCGTTCCGCATCTCCGCCGTGGCGGACGGCCGCTGAGGACGAGCCGTGTCGGTGATCATCCAGGGCTTCGAGGCGTTGGACGTGCGCTTCCCCACATCCCTGGAGCGCCATGGCTCCGATGCCATGCACCCCGACCCCGACTATTCGGCGGCGTACGTCATCCTGCGCACCGACCACCCTGACGGGCTGGAGGGCCACGGGCTCACGTTCACCCTCGGGCGCGGTAACGAGCTGTGCGTGGCCGGCATCGAGGCCCTGGCACCCCTGGTCGTGGGCCACAGCCTAGAGGACATCCGCGAGGACATGGCCGGGTTCTGGCGTCGTCTCACCAGCGAGTCCCAGCTCCGGTGGGTGGGCCCGGAGAAGGGGGTCGTCCATTTGGCCACGGCGGCTCTGGTCAACGCCGTGTGGGATCTGTGGGCCAAGGTGGAGGGCAAGCCTCTGTGGAGGCTCCTGGCGGACATGACGCCGGCAGAGCTCATATCCTGCGTGGACTTTCGGTACATCACCGACATGGTGACGCCGGAGGAGGCCCTGACCCTCCTGCGCGCGCGACAGGCCGGAAAGGCGGATCGGGAGGCGGAGATGCTCCGGGACGGCTACCCGGCGTACACCACCTCCGTGGGATGGCTGGGCTACGAAGACGGCGAGATCCGTCGGCGCTGCAGGGAGGCGGTGGCCGCCGGATGGACCCACTTCAAGGTGAAGGTGGGGGGCGACCCGGAGGAGGACATCCGACGCTGCACCGTGGTGCGGGAGGAGATCGGTCCGGACCGGACGCTCATGCTGGACGCGAACCAGCGGTGGGACGTCGGGGAGGCCATCCGGGCCATGAAGGACCTCGCCCGCTTTCAGCCCCTGTGGATCGAGGAGCCCACCAGCCCCGACGACGTCCTGGGCCACGCCGCCATCGCCCGGGCCATCGCCCCTGTCAGGGTGGCCACCGGGGAGCAGTGCCAGAACCGGGTGATCTTCAAGCAGCTCCTTCAGGCCGACGCCCTGGGCTTCTGCCAGATCGACGCCTGTCGGCTGGGAGGTGTGAACGAGGTCCTGGCCGTTCTCCTGATGGCGGCGGTGTCCGGCGTGCCGGTGTGTCCCCACGCCGGGGGAGTGGGGCTGTGCGAGCACGTGCAGCACCTGGCCCTCTTCGACTACCTGTGCGTGAGCGCGTCGTTGGAGGACCGCATCGTGGAGTACGTGGACCACCTCCACGAGCACTTCGTCCACCCCGTGGTGATCCGGGACGGTCGTTACGTGGCGCCCACGGCGGCGGGCTACGGCATCGCGATGAAGGCCGAGTCCCTCGCCGAGTACCGTTTCCCGGACGGCCCGCGCTGGAGCCCGGCCACCGCTTGACCTTCGGCATCTCCGCCGGCGGGCACCCCGGCACGTGCCCGGAGGTGCGCGGCGATGACGTGCGCCGCGTGGGCCGCGGCCTGAAGGAAGGCCCGGCCGTCCTTTCCGGGAGTCAGGACCGGGGATAGGATGCCCGCAGCCCCGGAAGACGAGGGATGGCTACCCGCGGATGGCGACACGGCGCCCACACTGAGCGAGGGAACACTCCCATGGAAGAAGGCAACGGCTCCCGCAGCGTGGTGCCTGCCGGAGTCCTTCTTCCATTCGTCCTGGTGACGCTCCTCTTCCCGCTCTGGGGGTTCGCCAACGACGTCACCAACCCCCTGGTGAAGGCGTTCAGCCGCATCCTCCAGATGAGCAACTTCCAGGGTTCCCTGGTGCAGTTCGCCTTCTATGGCGGCTATTTCGCCATGGCCTTCCCCGCGGCCCTCTTCATCAAGCGCTACTCCTACAAGGCGGGAATCCTGGTGGGGTTGGCCCTGTACGCCACCGGGGCTCTGCTCTTCATCCCCGGGAGCCTCGTGGGGACCTTCTGGCCCTTCCTGGTGGCCTACTTCGTCCTCACCTGCGGGCTGTCCTTCCTGGAGACGAGCGCGAACCCCTACATCCTGTCCATGGGCTCGGAGGAGACCGCGACGCGCCGCCTGAACCTGGCTCAGTCCTTCAATCCCATGGGCTCCCTCCTGGGCATGCTGGTGGCCCAGCAGCTCATTCTGGCTCGCCTGGATCCGGCGACGGCGGCGGACAGGGGCGCCATGGCCACCGACCAGCTTGCCGCGCTCACGTTGCGGGATCTGGCCGTGATCCGAGGCCCCTACGTGGCCATCGCGCTGGTCCTGGCCGTGGTGTTCGCATCCATCGCCTTGACCCGCATGCCCACCCACGGAGAGGAGGACCGCTCCCTCGAGGTGGGCCCGACCCTCGGCCGTCTCCTGCGCAACCGGCGGTACGTGGAGGGCGTGGTCGCCCAGTTCTTCTACGTGGGCGCGCAGATCATGTGCTGGACCTTCATCATCCACTACGGGACCATGGAGCTGGGCTTGGACGAGGTGACGGCCCAGGGGTACAACATGGTGGCCATGGTGGTCTTCGTGACCGGGCGCTTCATCTGCACGTTCCTGCTGAAGTTCGTGAACCCCGGCGCCCTCTTGATGGCGCTGGCCGTGGGAGGTGGCGCGCTCACCCTGGGAACGATCTTCGTGCAGGGGATGCCCGGCCTCTGGTGTCTGGTGGGCATCTCCGCGTGCATGTCGCTCATGTTTCCCACCATCTACGGCATCGCCCTCGAGGGTGTGGGAGAGGACGCCAAGCTGGGGGCCGCCGGTCTCATCATGGCCATCCTCGGGGGATCCGTCATGCCTCCTATCCAGGGAGCCATCATCGATCTCCAGACCGTCGATCTGGGTGCCCTCACTCTGCCCGCCGTGAGGGTGTCGTTCGTTCTTCCCCTCATCAGCTTCGTCGTGATCGCCCTCTACGGCGGGCGGTTCCGAGCTCTAGACCTGGAGGGAGCACCGTGACGACGCAGGCACTTCGATTGGACGGGAAGCGGGCCGTGGTGACGGGCGGAGGCAGCGGCATTGGCCGGGCCATCGTCGAGGCCTTCGTGGCCCACGGCGCCCGGGTCCACGTCCTGGACGTGAACGGGGCGGTCGCCAGGGAAGCGACGTCATCGATGGACGGGCCCGGGGGCGCACCGGTGGTCCACGAGGTGGACGTATCGGACACGGCTGCCGTGGCGTCGGCCTTCGCCGCCATGCTGGAGGAGGGACCCGTGGACATCCTGGTGAACAACGCGGGCATCGCCCACATCGGAACGGTAGAGACCACCACGGAAGTCGACCTGGACCTCCTCTACGCCGTGAACATCAAGGGTGTCTACAACTGCACCCATGCCGTCATCGGATCCATGAGGGAGCGGGGGAGCGGGGTGGTGTTGAACATGGCGTCCATCGCGGCGTCCTCGGGCATCGCCGAGCGGTTCGCCTACTCCATGACCAAGGGAGCCGTCCTCGCCATGACGTACCAGGTGGCCAAGGACTACGCCCCCCACGGTGTGCGGTGCGTGTCCATCTCCCCGGCGCGGATCCACACGCCCTTCGTGGACGGGTACCTCCGGGAGCACTACCCGGGACAGGAGGAGGAGATGTTCGCCAGGCTCTCCGCCACGCAGCCCATCGGCCGCATGGGGACTCCGGCGGAGGTGGCCGACCTGGCCGTCTACCTCTGCTCGGGGGAGGCCACCTTCGCCACCGGCACCGACTATCCGCTGGACGGTGGATTCCTGAAGCTGAACGGCTAAGGCCCGGGAACATGACGAACGGAGGACGACCGGCATGCGGCTGATGCGCTTCGGACCCATGGGCCGGGAAGCTCCCGGCGTGCTCGCCGCGGACGGCACCCGCCTGGACGCGAGCGCCTTCGGCGAGGACTGGAACGAGGCCTTCTTCGCCACGGGCGGGCTGGAGCGGCTCCATCGTTGGCTGGCCGAGCACGCCAAGGGTTGCCCCGTCGTGGGGGAGGACGCTCGTCTGGGCCCGTGCGTGGCCCGGCCCTCGAAGATCATCTGCATCGGGCTGAACTACGCTGGCCACGCCCGGGAGACGGGAGCGGACATCCCCACCGAGCCGGTGGTCTTCTTCAAGGCCAGCACCGCCCTGTGCGGCCCCGACGACGTCGTCGTCATCCCTCCCGGCGCCGGGAAGGTGGATTGGGAGGTGGAGCTGGCGGTGGTGGTGGGTCGGGTGGCCCGCTACGTCCCGGAGGAGATGGCTCTGGACCATGTGGCAGGCTATGCGCTGCACAACGACTACAGCGAGCGCACGTGGCAGCTGGAGCGGGGCGGCCAGTGGGTGAAGGGCAAGAGCTTCGACACCTTCGCGCCGGTGGGGCCGTTCCTCGCCACCCGTGACGAGATCCCCGATCCTCACTGCCTGAACCTCTGGCTCGAGGTGAACGGCGAGAGGCTCCAGGAGAGCAACACGGCGGACTTCGTCTTCGGTGTCCCGGCGTTGGTGAGCTACCTCAGCCGGTTCATGACCCTCCTCCCCGGGGACATCATCTCCACCGGGACCCCTGCAGGCGTGGGGCTCGGCTTCGATCCGCCCCGTTACCTGAGACCCGGTGACGTCGTGGAGCTGGGCATCGACGGCCTGGGGACCTCCCGCCAACGGGCCGTGGCTCACGGCGCGGCGGCCCCTTCCGGGCCGCACGACGAGGTCGGGTAGCCGCCATGCGCATCGACGCCCACCAGCATTTCTGGCACTTCGATCCCGTACGGGACGCCTGGATCACCGACGAGATGGCGGCGCTCCGGAGGGACTTCCTTCCCGGGGAGCTGGAAGAGCTCCTCCGCGCCGCCGACGTGGACGGGTGCGTAGCCGTGCAGGCCGACACCTCCGAGGTGGAGACGCTCTTCCTCCTGGAGCTGGCGGAGCGCCACGACTTCGTGAAGGGAGTGGTGGGCTGGGTGGACCTGTGCGCCGGGGACGTGGAGGAACGAGTGGAGGCTCTGGCCCAGTCGGCCCTGCTTCGTGGCATGCGCCACATCGTCCAGGCCGAGGCGGACGACTATCTGGAACGAGAGGACGTGACCCGAGGCATCGCCGCCGTGGGGGTCGCGGGCCTGACCTACGACGTCCTTGTGTACGCGCGCCAGCTCCCTGCGGTCCTGACCCTGGTGGACCGCCTCGGGGAGCAGCCCCTGGTGGTGGACCACCTGGCGAAGCCGGAGATCCGGGACGGGGTCCTCGAGCCGTGGGCTGCCCACATGCGCGCACTGGCCGAGCACCCCAACGTCTGGTGCAAGGTCTCGGGGATGGTGACCGAGGCCGCGTGGGACGGGTGGCGTCCCGAGGATATGAAGCCATATCTGGACGTGGTGTTCGAGGCATTCGGGCCCCGTCGCCTCATGTTCGGATCGGACTGGCCCGTCTGCCTCCTGGCCGCGACCTATCCGGAGGTCGTGGAGGTGGTGGCGTCGTACGCCTCGGGCCTGACCTGACGCGGAGGGAGCATTCGCGTGAAGCCTCCGGCAGACTCGGCCGCGCGTGAATGCCAACGAGGGTTGGACCACACCAGGAGCCGACGCATGGATCTGGGGCTGGCGGGAAGGACCGTGATGGTCACCGGCGGGGCCAAGGGCATCGGCGCCGCCGTGGTGCGGGGCCTGGTGGCCGAGGGCGCCGGGGCCATCATCGTGGACAAGGACCCGGACGCTGGCCGCGCCCTGTGCGAGGAGCTACGGGAGGCGGGACAAGCCTGCACCCTGGTGGTGGCGGACCTGGCGGACCCCGCCGCGTGCCGTGGCGCGGCGGAGGAAGCCGAAGCGGCGGCGGGCCCCCTCCACGCCCTGGTGAACAACGCCGGGGTGAACGACGGTGTGGGTCTCGAGGACGGG
The DNA here is from genome assembly GCA_039589955.1 of Gemmatimonadota bacterium. Lineage (GTDB taxonomy): Bacteria > Gemmatimonadota > Gemmatimonadetes > Longimicrobiales > Gaopeijiaceae > SZUA-318. Next base: position 10,297 of record JBDHGI010000033.1, read on the forward strand.
GACGCCGACGCGTTCGTAGCCTCTCTACACCGCAATCTCGTCCACTACTACGAGATGACCCGATGCACCCTCGGGGCCCTCCGAGCGGCGAGGGGCTCCGTGGTGAACGTGGCCTCCAAGGTGGCCCTCACCGGGCAGGGAGGAACGTCGGGGTACGCGGCATCGAAGGGGGCGGTGCTGGCGCTGACCCGGGAGTGGGCGGTGGACCTCCTGGAAGACGGAATCCGCGTCAACGCCGTGGTTCCGGCGGAGGTCATGACGCCCCTGTACCGTCAGTGGCTGGACACATTCCCGGACCCGGAGGCGAAGCTCGAGTCCATCGTGACCAGGATCCCCCTGGGGAAGCGCATGACCACGGCGGAGGAGATCGCCGCCGCGGTCCTATTCCTCCTCTCCGCCCAGGCCGGCCACATCACCGGCCAGCACCTCGTGGTGGACGGCGGCTACGTACACCTGGACCGGGCCCTGCCGTGACCCGGACCGCGAGGGCCGCAGCCCGTTTCCAGTGCCGGCCACGGCCCGGCAGCCGCCAGGAGACCCGGTCATGAGTCGACGCTACTGCCTGGCCCTGGACCTCAGGGACGATCCGGATCTCATCGCGGAATACGAGGAGCGCCACCGGCAGATCTGGCCGGAGATCGCCCTGAGCATCCGGGATGCCGGCATCGAGAGCATGGAGATCTACCGAGTGGGGAACCGCCTCTTCATGCTCATGGAGGTCTCCGAAACCTTCTCCTTCGAGGCCAAGGCGAGAGCGGACAGAGAAAACCCCCGGGTACAGGCATGGGAGGAGCTCATGTGGCGCTACCAGCAGGCCCTGCCCATGGCCGCTCCCGGCGAGAAGTGGATGCTCATGGAGCGGATCTTCTCCCTGGAGGAACTGTCCTGAGGACGCGTCTCGACTGGCGCGGTCCCTGTCAGCGCACCGCGAAGTGAGCGGGGACGGAAAGGAGAACCCGTCGGGCGACGAGCTCGACGGGATCGAAGCTTCCGCAGCCCGGACCTCAGCGCACGCCTACCGCCTCTCCTTCGCTCCATAGGCGCAGCTCGACCCGGAGCTGCACACCCTCCTCCAGCTCCGCGTCCACCACCATCTCGTGGTCGCCGGGGAGAACCGTGAGCCCCCTCCCGCGCAGGGGAACCTGACGCAGGCGCTGCCAGGTGCCGGAGTAGACCACGGCCTCGTTGCCGCCCTCGTACGCCAATGTCTCCCCGGTCTCCAGACGTCCCGGGATTTCCAGTCGCGCCACGCCGTCCAATCCCAGGATGACATTCCGGACGGGACCTCCCTCGGCCGTGAGGAGGAATCGCGACGTCTGCTCCCCCACGGGGTTGGTGAAGGGGAAGCTCCGGGCGCTGGGCTCTCCTGGCTGACGGGCCCCTCCCGCAAGACGGTGGGTGACGGCGTGGATCTGATAGAGGGTCCACGGGCCGTCCCCCGACCCATCCAGGTGGAATTCGTTGGCGATGTCCTCCATGCGGCGCTTCTGCTCTGCAGAGAATGCATCGGCCATGCGGGCGGCTTCCCACCGACCGATGAGGTCCAGGATTCGATCGGAGCGACCGTTGCCGTCCACCGCGTCGAAGGACGTGACCAGCGCATAGCCTGCGTCGAAGGCCGCCGACCGGGCCAGCATCCACTGGATGTCCTCCACACTGGTCTCCGCCTGCATGCGGAACCAGCCGAGCATTCCCGGCATCATGTTGCGTCGGAAGTACGCCTGGTTCTTCAGGCGGTACTCGGTCTGGCTCTCCCTGAAGCCTGCGTACCAGGGCTCACCCCAGTTCATGCGGGTGTAGACGTGCCAGAAGTAGTGGGAAGTGCGGCTGGCGTCGGCGATGTAATGGCCGCGGATGTCTTCGGAGAGGGCCTCGTACCAGGTGTGGGTCATGAGGATCTCGCCGTAGTTCCCCATGCCGGTGGAGCGGTTACCCTCCAGGCCATCGAAGGAGATCTGCCGGAGGCCCGTCCGGTTGAAGAGGTCCGCCAGGGTCCGAGCCATCTCCACGGTGAGATCGGCGTCGCTGAGGAAGACCCGGTACCCGTGGTCGGCCAGGCGGCCCACCTCCGTTCCGGCTTCGTGGGCTGCCGCTGCGGTCCCGAAGGCGCCGCGCTCCACGTCCAGCAGACGCCAGGGCGCCTCTGTGGACAGGGCCCGGAAGCGGACGATCTCGTCGCCCACCACGGCGGCGTGGAGGTTGTCCCCGGCCGAAGGCCCGAAGAAGTCGGGCTCGGCGAGGGGGAGCTCCGTAGCGGTGGCTGAAACCGCTTCCTCGAGGGTCGCGGTCCCTACCCGGGCCAGCCGGGGATCGGGCACGGGCGTCACGTACGCGTCGTCGGTGGTGATGAAGTTGGAGAGGACGTGGACACCCAGCATCACACCCCGGGCCTCCGCCCTCTCGACGGCTTCCCGGAGCCCCTCCACGCCGTTGGGGAAGAAGTCAGGGTCCAACGGGAAGTGACCCCAGGTCCGGAAGGGCTCGCCGTGATAGAGGTACCGGAGCCCTGCCTGGAGGGTGATCTCCACGGCACGGTCGAGGGTGGCCTCCCCGAAGGGCAGGATGACGTACGCCGCCGAGGCGGTGCGGGCGGTCTTTCCCCACTCTCCGTCGATGGTGGGGTGAGGGAGCCTCTCGGCCACCTCGATGGCACCGACCGTAGCCAAGGCCTCCTCCACGGGCGATCCGAAAAGGGCGATGGCCGAGCCCACGACGCCATCGTCGTGGAAGGGCGGCACCACGTATCGCTCGTGCCCCCAGTTGGGCACGATCCGAGTCCGGCTCCGGTCACGGACGTACGCCTGGAGCGTGCTCCCCAGGGAGTCGGGCTTGGCGGCCTCCACGCGGTAGAGGACCGCGCGCTTGCCCTCTTCGCTGAGGTCGTCGTAGTCCCCGGACTCGAAGATGTCGAGCTGGGGCATGGCGTCGTTCTCGTTCCAGGGATAGCCCCCCAGAGTCCGGGGGTTGAGGCTCAAGAGGCCCATGGCGAAGGTGGGGCCCCGAACCACCCCCACCGTTTCGCCGATGAGGGAGTCGATGGTGGTCGGGTAGGGACCCCACACGGCCAGCTCCACCCGCTCCGGCCGGGAGATGGACAGGATCTCCAGACGAGCGTGGGTCTCCCTGCGGGTAATGGCGACCCGGGCCTCCAGCCCGTCCCCGTAGGTGAGGGTCACGACGCTCTCGCCATCGTCGTAGGTGGCGGAGATCGGGGGCAGGTCCTCACCGCCCGCGCGGAGGGTGAGGAGCGCCGGCGCCGCGCCGTGGGGGAGGTACTCGGTGCCGGTCGCCCTGTCCTTGAACGAGGCGACGGTTCCGTCCCGGAAGAGGGCGACCTCCAGGGAGCCTGCCGCAACGGTGGCCATGTCGGTCGGGCCGCACGCCAGGGATGACGAGGCCAGGACCACGAGGGCGGCGGAGCCGGCCGGTCTCCTCCACAGCAGGGTGAGAGGCGTGCACACCGTGCGAGGGCTCTTCATCTACGCCTTCGCCAGCTCGAGGACGGCAGCGGCCAGCAAGTCGAGCTCCTGGAGACGGGTGAAGACGTTGGGCGCGATGCGAGCGCCCTGATCCACGGCGACGGTGAAGATGCGGTGGCGCTCCCACAGGGCGTCCACCAGCTCCACCGGGGTCATGCCGTCCACCAGGACGTTGGCGATGGCGCACGACTCCTCGTCCCCCAGGGGCGTGTTGATGTGCACGCCCGGAGCACTCCTCACCTGATCCACCCAGTGGTTCTTCAGGTACCGGAGGCGGGCCTCCTTCCGGGAACCGCCGATGGCTTCGTGGAAGCGGATGGCGTCCACGATGGTCTGGTCGGTGCCCTGGGGATGGGTCCCGATGTGGTGCAGCTTCTCGATGTCGTCGCCCCGGGCGTTGGCGTCCCCAAAGAGGGGCCAGACCTTCCCCACGTGCTCCCGCCTCACGTAGAGGATCCCGGTGCCCAGCGGGGCACCCAGCCACTTGTGGAGGCTCGTGCCCAGGTAGTCTCCTCCTAGTTCGGGGATCCGGTAGTCCAGGTGGGCGAAGGAGTGGGCGGCGTCCACGATGACCTCGATGCCCCGGGCGTGGGCCATGTCGGCGATGGCCCGCACAGGCAGAACCTGGCCCGTGAGGTAGATCATGTGGGAGACCAGGATGTAGCGCGTCCGGGGGGTTACCGCCCGTTCGAATGCCGCCACCACCTCGTCCTGGGAGTCCGGGAGCCAGGGAAGCTCGATGACCCGGTTCACCGTACCGTAGCGCTGGGCTCGCTGGTTGAGGGCGTCCTGCATGCTGGGGTACTCCCGACTGCACCACACGAACTCGTCGCCGGGGTCGGCCGGGACGCCGTGAATCACCACGTTGAGGGCCTCGGTGGTGTTCCGCACGATGCAGAGCTCCGCGGGGTCCACCCCGGCGAAGCGTCCCACGATGCGCTTGAGCTCCTGCCGCTCATCGGCCATGCGCCTGCGCATGTAGAACGAGGGAATGCGGTTGATGGCCCGGAGGTGCTCCACCTGGGCCTCGATCACGGGATCCGCCGCCGGGCTGAAGAAACCGCTCTCCAGGTTGATGAAGCCTGCGTCCTGGGTGTACGCCTGCTGAATCACCTCCCAGTACGCCTCGTCCCCGGCCACCTGCACGGGGTCGCTCCCCACGGGAACGGAGACGTGAGGTGGGACCACCGCGCCATAGGAGATGCGGGGGACGTTGAGGCCGGCCACGGCGGCGCCGGCGGCCATCTGCACGAAGGAACGGCGGGTGGGCATGATGATCTCCGGAAGGTGCGCTCGAGCCCCAGGGGATTCTACGCGTCCGGGCCTCCTGCCTCCAAGAACGGTAGATCCTATTGACCGCCGCTTCGTAGTGTGGGCAGCCAGGCAACGCAGCCTGACTCCCGCGCGACGGTCAGGGCGTGGCTCAGGCCGGACCCGTGAGGTGCCTCGCGTCGCTGAGCTCGAACACGACGGTGACCTCATCCTCCCCCTCCGGAGTGGCACTCTTCTGTCGCCGGGTCTCCCTGAGTCGGTAGCCGAGCTTCCGGGGAACGGCCGTGCTCGCGGCGTTGGCCGGATCGCAGTGGATCTCGATGCGGTCCACGTCAGGTAGCGCCAGGCCGGCCAGGGTGAGGGCGCGGGTGGCTTCCGTAGCCAGACCTCGGTTGATCCGGTCGGCCCGTATCCAATATCCGATCTCGAGGGCCCCCGGTCCGATCCTCGGCATGAGTCCGGTCCCGCCCACCACCTCGGACTCGTCCGTGTCGAACAACCCGTAGACGAATCCCTCTCCCGCGAGGAACTCCCTCCGAAACCGCGCCAGTCGCTCCTGCACCACCTCCAGCTCCGACGGCTCACCCACGGCCCATGGGAGCCACGCGCGGAGATGCTCGAAGCTCAGGTCGAGGGCCGACTCGAGGAGGGGTGCGTCGGACGGCTCCCAGCACCTCAGGACCAGTCGATCGGTCCGGATGCGCAGAGGCGGAAGCGTCCCATCCAGGGTCCAAGGGTCCTTGTACTTCGATCGGTCGAACATGGGCCACGATGGTGCGTAGGAAGCCGGCGGCTCGGAGCCACGGCGTCGTCGGGAGCTGGAGTCCGCGACCGCGTACACGCACCACCGCCCCGAGGTGCCCGCGGGAGCCCTTTCGTCCCTTGCTGCCGGGTGAACCCGCCCTGGCTCCGACTACCTCGGACGCAGGGAGCCCTGACCGCCCCTTCGGGTATCCCTTATCCTTCTCCTCGGCCTCGACACGGAGTTGCCAGTGCTGGAACGAATGATTCACGCTGATCGGGTGGGGCGGGGGCGCCCCCTGACCATGCTCGCGATGGCGCTCGGCCTCTTCGGCGCGCCGGCGTGGGCTCAGGACTCACAGCCGGCACGGCCGCGGGTGACGATCTCGGCTTCTTTCGGATACATGGCCGGCGGGCCGGCCGAAGGCATCGAGGCGATGCTCGAGGCCGGGGGCTTCGGTGACTTCATGGAGGGTGGTTGCCAGATCGAAGGCTGCTTCGTGGATCGGGACTACCCGGTGACGGCGTCCGACCCGGGTCCCGGTTCGAATCTCCGCGTGAGCTATTCCCAGTGGAGGCACTTCGAGGTGGCTGTCTCCACGGGATCGGCTACTCCCTCGGAGACGGACGGGTTCAGCGAGGTCCTGGTACCCGATTTCGGGCGGTACAGCAAGGTCGAATCGCACGTCAGGATGTACGCATCCACCGCGAGTGTGCGAGCGGGCTACGCCAGCATCGGGGTCGGGCCCGCGTATTACCGCCTGCAAGCCTGGGGCGGAAGCGAGGACGAGCGGTTCGACGAGGCGACCCAGAAGAAGGTCGGCGCTCTGATGGAAGCCGCCGCGCAGTTTCCCATGTTCAAGAAGGTGATTCTCGATCTCCGCCTCCACTACAGGTACGTGGGGCCGATCGAGGTGGGACCACTGCAGCTCGAGTCGCGCACGCTGCCCACGACCCGGATCGACTTCAGTCACGCGTTCATCGGCATCGGGCTGGGGCTGGCGTTCTAGAAGCAGGCGATATGAAGGTCATCATCTTCGGAGCGACGGGCATGATCGGCCAAGGCGCTCTCATCGAGTGCCTGGACGACGAGAGCATCGAGAAGGTCCTGGCCGTGGTGCGCCGCCCGACCGGACGCGTCGACTCCAAGCTCGTCGAGCTCGTCCTCCACGACTTCCTCGACTACTCCGCCGTGGAGGAGCAGCTGAAGGGATTCGACGCCTGTCTGTTCTGCCTGGGGATCAGCGCTTTGGGTATGTCGGAGGAGGATTATCGGCGCATCACCTACGACTTCGCCGTCGCCGCGGGAGAAGTTCTGCTACGGCTCAACCCTGGCATGCGCATGTGCTTCGTGTCCGGGGCCGGAACGAACCTGAACGGGCGGCAGATGTGGGCGCGGGTCAAGGCGGAGGCCGAGCAGGCGCTCCTCGCGATGCCGTGGAGGTCTGCACACATGTTCCGTCCCGCCGGGATCATGCCGCGCAAAGGCGTGGTGTCCGGCGTCCGGTCCTACCGCATCCTGTACACCCTGCTCGGTTGGGCGTATCCCGTGCTCAAAGCCCTCCCGCCGAACCAGGTCACGACATCGGACCATCTGGGCCGGGCGATGATCCTGGTGGCCCGGGACGGCCACCCGTTGGAGATCCTGGAGGGGCGCGACATCAACTCGGTGGGCTCCTAGGGAGTGGCTCGGCGGCCTGCGCCTCGCTCCTCTCCACCCGAAAGAACAGGTGATCCAGGCCCGCCCAGCGGATCATGCCGCGGGGCCTCATTCCCAGTTTACGCGCTACCCTCCGGGAAGGTCGGTTCTCTGGCCGGATGAAGGACACGACGTAGCCTTTGCCCAGGACCTGGAAGGCGTAGTCGCGCACCCCCAGGGCCGCCTCGGTGGCGTAACCCCGCCGCTGGTACGGCACATGGATGAGGTACGCGACCTCCGGATGGACTCCGTCCTCGAGTCGCTGGTTCAACAGCCCGACCTGTCCAACGGGCCGCTCCGTCTCCCGGGCCTCCACGATCCAGAATCCGTGTCCATCCCGCTCGTATCGGCCCAGCTGGCGCTCCAGCCATCGGGCGGTGCCGGCACGGTCGAGCGTGTTGGGATAGAAGCGCATCACGTCGGGATCGCCCAGCAGTTCGGCCAGGAAGTCGAGATCCTGCGGAACGATCTCCCTGAGGCGGAGCCGGTCGGTTTCCAGGACGACGTGCATGGCTTCAGGATCGGCGGGTAGGGCGTCGCAGTCCAGGGCGGGGCTGCCGGGCATCTCGTACGAGGCGAGCGGGCGGCGGTACCCGCGAAACGCCAGACACCTGCGGGGTATTGCCTCAGGACCTCAAGGGAGCACGTGCATGAAGACCGCCATCGTCGCCGGATGCCGCACCCCGTTCCTCCGCTCCGGCACCGGCTTCTCCGACCTGTCCGCCATCGAGCTCGGCAAGGTGGCCGTACGGGAGGCCCTCGCGCGCAGCGGGCTCCGTGGCGACGACGTCGATCACCTGGTGTATGGGACCGTGGTCCACGACACCCAGGCGCCCAACATCGCCCGTGAGGTAGGGCTCGCCGTGCTCCCGAAGACGGTCCCGGCGGTGTCCGTATCCCGGGCATGCGCCTCGGCCAATCAGGCCATCACCGACGCCGCGCTCCTCATCGAGATGGGGCAGGCCGACGTGGTGATCGCCGGAGGAGCCGAGTCCCTGTCCCGCATCCCCATCACGGTGAGCAAGAAGCTGTCGGAGTCCCTGGTGCAGGCGTCCAAGGCCAAGACCCTGGGCGCCCGCCTGGCGCCCTTCAAGAAGGTCCGCCCGAGGGACCTGGTCCCTGTAGCACCGGCCATCGCCGAGGCGTCCACCGGAGAGACCATGGGGGCGGCAGCCGAGCGGATGGCGAAGGAGAACGGCATCAGCCGGGAGGATCAGGACGCGTGGGCGCTGCGCTCCCACCGCCTGGCCGCCGCCGGCGTCGCCGACGGCCGGATCCCCCGGGAGGTGGCTCCGGTGTACCGCCCTCCCTATTACGCCGAGGTGATCGCCGCCGACAACGGCATCCGCACGGACGCCACCCCCGAGGCTCTCGCCGGCCTCCGACCCGTCTTCGATCGCCGGCACGGATCGGTGACGGCAGGGAACGCCTCCCCTCTCACCGACGGTGCCTCCGCCGTGGTGCTCATGAACGGCGAGCGTGCCCGAGCCGAGGGCATCGAGGTGCTGGGGTGGGTGCGCAGCTGGGCGTGGACGGCTCTGGACCCCCGGGGTCAGCTGCTTCAGGGACCGGCCTACGCCGCACCCCTGGCCCTGGACCGGGCAGGGCTGTCCATGAAGGACATCGGACTCATGGAGATGCACGAGGCCTTCGCCGCGCAGGTGCTCTCGAACCTCCAGGGCCTGTCGTCGCCGAAGTTCGCGCGGGATGAGCTCGGCCGAAGCGAGCCCCCGGGCCATCCCGACGTCGAGGCCATCAACGTGATGGGTGGCTCGATCTCCATCGGCCATCCTTTTGGAGCCACCGGCGGGCGCCTCACCATGACCCTCCTCCACGAGATGGCGCGCAGGGAAGTTCAGTTCGGGTTGGTGACGGTGTGCGCCGCCGGAGGGATGGGCTTTGCGATGGTGCTGGAGCGGCGGTAGGATCCGGCCATGTCACGCCGCCGGCCGCTCCTGATCCTCCTGGGCTTCGCGGGGCTCGAGGCCTGCCAGCCGAGCCAGCCCCCATCGTTGCAGAGCCCCGTGCAGACCAGCATGCACGAGCACTTCGCCCTCGCGCGAGACCTCCGCGACTGGGCCACCTCGGGAGACTTCGAGGCGCTCCGCGCGACGGCACGGGAGCTCGCCGTTCCCCAGGAGACCTGGGGTCTGCCACCGAGCTCTGACGCCTATGTGCTACAGATCCGCGAAGCTGCCGCTCGGGCGGCGGAGGCCGTGAGCGGCGCCGATGCCATCCGGGCTTCCGCCGACGTGGCTCGGGTGTGTGGGGACTGCCACGTGGCCAAGCAATCCACCCTGGGGGAGCGCTTCGTGGTGGCTCGGCCGATGGTGGAGGATCCGGCGGTACGTCACGTCAACTACCTGTCCTGGGTGTCCCGACTACTCTGGGACGGGCTGGTCGGTCCTTCGGAGCGGATGTGGCGGGCTGGCGCCGAGGCCATGGCGGCGGTTGGCGGCGTGCCCCCTCCTCGGAGCACTGCGGTTCCGGCGGCGGAGGTCGAGCGGACCAGCCGGCTTCTCGGCGACCTGGCCCGTCGGGCCTTCGACGTCCGGGAGCCCATGGCCCGCGCCGAGCTGGTCGCCGACATCTGGACCGTTTGCGCCGAGTGCCACCGGGACGCCGGTCTGGTGCGTTGACGGCGAACCACCTCGTGGCGTCGGGCCGGGTCGCTTTCGCCCCGGGCGCGGCTTCTTCGATCCGCGGCGCGTGGCTCCGACTCAGTCCTTCCGCAGCTCGCGACTCAGCTGTTGCCGCACCTCCCTGCGACGCCGCCCCTCGTGGAATCGGCGCTCGTCCTCCGGCGTCTCCGGCTCCAGAGGCGGGACCGGGCAGGGTCGGTGGTCCTGATCGATGGCCACGAACGTCAGGTAGCAGCTGTTGGTGTGACGCTTCACGCCGCTGAGGAGGTTCTCCGCGGTCACCTGCACCCCCACCTCCATGGACGTGCGCCCCACGTAGTTGACCCGGGCGAGGCACGTCACCAGCTCCCCCGCGAAGATGGGCTCCTTGAAATCCACCTGGTCGATGGACACGGTCACCGACGGCCGACCCGCGTGGCGCATGGCCGACACGGCGGCCGCCCGGTCCACCATGGAGAGGATCTCTCCGCCGAAGACGTGGCCGACGTTGTTCACCTGGTGGGGCATCATCAGCTCCGAGACGACGGCCTCGGACTGCCGGGGATTCTTGGGGCGGGAAGGTGTCTCGGACATGATGCGCGCGCGTACCCGCGCGGCCTCAGGAGGGTCCGATACGCGTCCCTGCCACCGTGCGGATGCGCTCCTCCAGGCGGTGGGGATGGTCGCTTCCCACGTACAGCCGGGTCTCGTCGGCGAGGTGGAGCACCACCGCCTCGTTTCCCCGGGCGGACCACGCCCTCTTCTTTCCGCGGAAGCGCACGCCCCACCCCCCGAACTCCATGAGGGGGCGATAGGTCACCGACTGGAGATCGAGGATGTCGTCGTAGCGGACCCGCTTCCGGATCACGGGCACGCGACCCAGGCTCAGCTCCAGATGGTCCCGGAACAGACGTACCGTGAGTCCCGCGACCATGGAGTGGATCACGATGGCCACCGCGGCCACGATGAGGGCGCCCACCAACCGTTCGTTGGGCGCGCCGTCCCCCGATCTGACCATGGCGACCAGAACGAGAACCATGGTCCCCCAGAATACGATGGTGATCCACCCTGCCCACGCACTCCACTCCTTGTACACGGGGGCTTCGCGCGGCGCCATGGGACCTCCGGGTGATTGGTCGGCGGGCATGAGGCAGGCTCGTCTACCCAGTACGAACGACAGGCCGGCTTCCTTCTAACGAGTGGGGTCACACGAGGTGCTCGCGGAGGACGCCACGGCGCCCTAGACTGGAGTCGATCCGTTTCCTCTGCCGGTAACCGCCTCGTGCCCCAGGACGACACCCCACCAACCCAGAGCCGGAGGAGAGGCTCATGACCGCTTCCGTCTGGGCTAGGTTCGGTTCCTACCTGTCCGCCCCTCCGGAGCAGGTGGTGGAATGGAACGATCCTCACACCGACGCTCGGGGATGGCTGGTCATCAACTCCCTAAGGGGCGGCGCGGCGGGAGGTGGCACCCGCATGAGGAAGGGCGTGACGCGGGAGGAAGTCACGTACCTGTCCAAGGTGATGCAGCTCAAGTTCGCTTTCTCGGGCCCTCCTATCGGTGGCGGTAAGAGCGGCATCGATTTCGATCCCGCGGATCCTCGTCGCCTGGACGTGCTGCGTCGGTGGTACCAGGCGGTGAGGCCGTTCCTCGCCACCCGGTACGGCACCGGCGGTGACGTGAACGTGGACGAGCATCGCGACGTCGTTCCGCTGTGCTCCGAGCTGGGGATCGTGCATCCGCAGGAAGGCGTGGTACGCGGGCACCTGGGCTTGTCGGGGTCCGACATGGAGCGAGCCTTCACCTCCCTTGGCCGTGGGATAGGCCAACTCGTGGGTGGGGATTACGGCGTCCAGGGCGTGGAGCTGACCGTGTCGGACCTCATCACGGGATACGGCGTGGCCCGGGCGGCCGAGCGACTGGCGTACCACCGACATGAGACCCTGGACGGGGTCCGCGTGGTCGTCGAGGGGTACGGCAACGTGGGCGCGGCGGCGGCTCTGTACCTCTCAAGGATGGGCGCCCGGATCGTCGGCATCGTCGACGCAGGAAGCGGCCTGGCCAGCCCCAAGGGCCTGGGCCAGGAGGAGGTGGAGGACCTCCTGCGACGCCGGCAGGGTCGAGTCCTCCCGGAACATCCGCTTCGGGTTGAAGGCCCCGAGCGGGAGATGGCCTACCGGACGGACGCGGATCTCTTCGTGCCGGCCGCCATCTCCGGCTCGGTTGATGCCCGCCGCCTGGCTCAGCTGGCCCGGCACGGGGTGCGCCGCATCGTCTGCGGCGCGAACCAGCCCTTCCGGGAGACACGCCTCGGGGACACCGAGACCATCCACGCAGCCGACACCGAATTCGAGGTGATGCCTCCCATCGTGGCGAGCATGGGTATGGCCCGGACCTTCTACCATCTGATGGTCCACACCGAGGACCAGACCGCCACCGAGATCTTCGAGGCGGTGGGCTCGGCCATGGACGAGGCCGTCGACGCCGTCATGGAGCGGACGGGCTCGTGCAGGAGGGGCATCACCGCCGACGCCGTGGCGCTGGCCCTGGCGCGGACCGAGTAGACGCGCGCCGGTCGGACCTTCGCACCCACCCAGGGGACGGCGCTCGCACGCCGGCGCGACGGTGTGAATCTTCTATACTGATTTTTCGTATAGTCGGTCATCGAGCCGCCGTCCCGGGAATCGCAGATGACAGTCGCCACCTCCGATGTAGACCAGCACCTGCCCCTCAAGCCCGTCGATCTCATGGTCCTCCTGACCCTGTCCGGCGGTGAGCGGCACGGCTACGGGATCGTGACCGACATCGCCGACGAAACCGAAGGACGCATCCGACTGGTCCCTGGCAACCTGTACTCCGTCCTGCAGCGGCTGGAATCCGTCGGGCTTCTGGTCGAGACCGACCGTCGGCCGGCCCCGGATCTCGATGACCGGAGACGGCGCTACTACGCGATCACGACCCTGGGGCGCCGGGTTCTGTCCGCCGAAGCGGAGCGCCTGCGGGGCCTCGTGAGCGTCGCCGAGTCGATGGGTCTGATCTGATGGATCTGGACCACGTCCTTCTGGGCGTCTACCGGGTGCTGCTCCTCCTCTATCCCGAGGAGACACGCAGCAGGTGTGGCCGGGACATGGTGGAGTGCTTCGCGGACCTGCTGGCCGCCGCACGCGAGGGGCGGGGCACCGCAGGCCTCCTGGACATCGCGGCGCGTACCTACCTGGAGCTTCCGGCCAGCGCCTGGCGGGCTCGAAGGACCCGCAGGAAGAGGACGACGAGGAGAGGAGGGGTGAGCGTGGAGACCTTCTGGCAGGACGTTTCATACGGTCTGAGAGGCCTCGTCAAGAGCCCGGCGTTCACCGCCCTGGCGGTGCTGTCGCTGGCCCTGGGGGTGGGTGCCAACACCACCATGTTCAGCATGGCGAACGGCATCATCTGGCGGCGGCTGCCGGTACCCGAGCCGGATCGCCTCGTGCGAATCCTGGAGGTCCGGGACGGAAGCGGTCGTATCTCCATGGCCACCTTCAGGGACCTGACCGCCCAGACGACGGACGTCTTCGACGGCACCCTCACCCACGTTCTCAACAGCTTCTCGGTCGCCTCGGACGAAATCAGCCGCCTCGCCCACGGGGAGCTGGTATCCGAAGGCTACTTCGACGTCCTGGGCATCGAGCCCGGCCACGGACGCTTCTTCGACGTGAACACGGAGGGTACCGCCGGCGCCCCCCTGGTTGTCGTGCTGAGCCACCACTTGTGGAAAGACGCATTCGGAGAGGACCCGGGCATCGTGGGCAGCGTGGTGCGCCTGAGCGGCTACCCTGCAACCGTCATCGGTGTGGCCCCGGAGTCCTTCCAGGGAACCAAGTACGGTCTCGCCATGGACCTCTGGGTGCCCATCCGCACCTGGGCGACGCTGGAGGGTTGGGACGGCTTCGAGGAGGAGCGGACCTGGAACAACAACCTGGTCATCGCGCGCCTGGCGGGCTCCGCGACGGTGGACGACGCCAACGCCGCACTCGAGGTGGTCGCGGCGCGGCTGCAGGACGAGTATCCCCTCGACAACCGGGACGTCGGGTACCGGGCCTACCCCGAGCGCGAGGGCGCCATTACCCGCGCTGTGCCCATCCTCCTCGATCTCGTGGGTGTCGTCCTCCTCGGGGCCTCTGGACTCGTGCTCCTGGTCGCTTGCGGCAACGTCGCCAGCATGCTCCTGGCCCGCGCGGCTTCCCGGGAAGCGGAGCTGGGCCTGCGGAGGGCCCTGGGAGCCGGACGCGGACGCCTGATGCGCCAGATGCTCACGGAGACGTCGATCCTCGCGCTTTTGGGATCGGCGGCAGGGGCCGGCCTATCCTACTGGCTCGCACCCATCCGTGGCCGCTACCTGCCCTCGCTTCCCTATCGATTCGCCATCGACACGGCGCCGGACCTGCGTGTTCTGGGGTTCGCCGCCGGGGCGGCCGTCCTCGCAACCTTCGCCGCGGGCACGTTACCGGCGCTGCGCGGGTCGGGGACGGGGGTCGGATCCCTGTTGCGCGGCTCGGGCACCGGTTCTGCCTCAGGCGGCGGTGGACGTCTCATGGGGTCCGTGGTAGCGGCCATGGTCGCCCTGTCCTTCGGGACGCTCTTCACCGCGTCGACTTTCATGTCCAGCATGGCGGAGATCCGGTCCCTGGATCCAGGGTTCGAGACTCGGAATGGCCTCTTGGCGACGGTAGACCTGGCGCTGAGCGGTGGCACCGACGAGGAGGCACTCCCGTTCCTGGAGGAGCTGATCCGGGAGGTCGAAGCGCTTCCGGGCGTGCAGAGCGCCGCCACCGCCTTCCTTCTCCCCCTGGGTGACATGTCGTGGATCAGCCCCGTCTACGACGCGGCTCGCGCCTATGCCGAGGAGGATGCTGCTCCTGGCACCTGGCAGAGCATCGTGAGCACGGGGTACTTCCGCACCGCAGGCACCAGGCTCGTCGCGGGACGAGCCTTCACGCGCGGGGATGGTCCCGACGGCTCGCCGGTGGCCATCGTGAACCAGGCTCTGGCCGAACGCCTCTGGCCCGGTGAGGATCCCCTGGGCCGACGGGTCCGCTTCGGCAGGACGGACGACGACCCCTGGGCGGAGGTCGTGGGCGTGGTCGCCACGGGGCGGTATACGAGCATGGCGGAGGGGCCACTCCCCGCCCTGTTCCGACCCCTGCGCCAGACGCCCGCAACCCGGGCCACCCTGGTGGTGCGCACCGCCGTGCCGCCGGAGACCCTGGCAGCGCCCGTCCGCGAGGCGCTGGCGCGCATCGACTCCAACGTACCGATGTTCGACGTGAAGACCCTCGATCAGCACTACGCGGCGTCGCTTTGGCTCTTCCGTATGGCATCGGATTTCGCTCTGGCCCTCGGGCTCCTCGCCCTCGGCCTCGCCACCGCGGGCCTCTACGGCATCGTGAGCTTCAGCGTCGGCCGGCGGAGGAGGGAGATGGGCATCCGCCTGGCCATGGGGGCATCGACGGCCTCTCTCCTGAGGACCGTCCTCCTCCGTGGCCTGCGGCCGGCCGGGATCGGGATCGCCGTCGGGGTCGGGCTGTCCATGGCTCTGGCCGGCGCCCTGCGGGCCCTCCTGGTGGGTGTGGAACCCCGAACGCTGGAAGACGCGTCGGCAGTGGCCGCCGCCCTGGTGGTGATCTCTCTCCTTGCCGCCGCGGGCCCAGCCCTGTCAGCCGTGCGCACGGATCCCGTGCGGGCCATCACCACGGAGTAGATTCACGCCCCTGCCCGGACCTCCTCCGACGCGGCGACCCCCTCCAGGAAGGCGACGATCACTCGGTGAGTCTCCGTGTGCCCCAGCACGTCGGTGTGTCCCGCCCCCGGAATGATGTGGGGTCGAGCCCCGGCGTTGCGGGCCAGGCGCTCGGCGTGACCCCGGCTCACCCGACGGTCCTTCTCCGGGTGCACGACGAGGGCGGGCAGCCGGATCCGGCGGATCTCGCGCTCCGGGACGAGGCGGCGGAACGTCCCCCCGACCCTGCGCCACCAGAAGGGCCGAAGCGCCACCACCATGAAGCCACCCGGGAACCCTTTGTCCCGCAGGTATTCCGCGGTGACCTCCATGACGTCGGCGGGAGCGGCGATGGTGACGACACCGTGCACCGGCGCTCCGTCTGCTGCGGCCAGCACCGAGGCCGCTCCGCCGAGCGAGTGACCGACCAGGACCCTCGGCCGATTCGGAAGGCGAACCGCCGCCCAACGCGACACGGCCATGACGTCGTCCTTGAAGTGGCGCACGGTCACGTAGGGGACCTCCTCGTTGGCCCCGTGACCCCGGACGTCGAAGAGCAACACGGGATGGCCTTCCCGGAGAAGGGGCTCGGCCAGCTGCAGCAGCACGCCGTAGTTGGCGCCCCACCCGTGGGCCAGGAGGACCAGCGCCCTGCCTTCGTCGTCCTCCGGGTGTAGGAGCCATCCGTTCAGAACGTGATCGTCGTGTGAGACGACGACGTCCTCGTGGGGATGACCCATCTCGGATGCGGTCCGGTCCGGCTCCCGAGGCACCGGTCTCACCACGGCCTGAGCTATCCGGTCGAGACCGTACAGCAGCACACCGGTCACCCCAAGGGCGACCCATATCAGGGCCTGCACGAGGTGACCCTCAGGCCAGAGCCGCCGCGAGCGCCCGTCGCACGTAGACGGGGACCATGGCCCGGCGCCAGTCGGGGTCCACGATGACGTTCTCCAGCGGATGGCACTGCCTGTGGGCGCGTCGGGCCAGCTCCTCCACGAGGTCGTCGTCGGGCGTCGAGCCCACGGCGAGCTCCTCCCAACCGGTGAGCACGCGCGGCCTGGCACCCAGCCCGGTGACGATGCCCTCCAGGGATCGCAGCGTGCCGTCCTCCTCTCGTTCCGCCGCCACGGCCACGGTGAGCAGGGGAAAGTCGATGGACTTCCTCTGCCTGAGCTTGGCGTAGCCGCACCGCTTCGCAGCTGACCCGAGGGGAACGCGGACTTCCGTGACGATCTCGCCGGGCTCCCGCCGGGTGTTGGTGATGCCGTCGGCGACGAAGAAGTCCCGCACCGGCACCTCCCGCCGTCCGTTCGGTCCCGCCAGCACCGCCACCGCATCGAGAACCATGAGCACCGGAGGCGTGTCGGCGGAGTGGGCCGCGACACACTTCCTCCCCACCTTCGTCACGTGGCACACCGTGCCGTCCTTCTTGAGGCAGTAGCCGAGCGCCTGCCGCCAGAAGGCGGTCTGGTTGTAGTACGTGCATCGCGTATCCAGGCAGAGATTCCCTCCCAGCGTTCCCATGTTGCGGATCTGTGGCCCGGCGACGTGCCCCGCGGCTTCCGCCAGCGCCGCGAACCGCTCCCGCACGTCGGGATGCCTGGCGACCGCCGTGAGGGTCTCCGCCGCCCCGATGCGCAGCGCCCCTTCCTCGCGCCGGATCCCCCGGAGCTCGGCGACCCCCTTCAGGGCCACCAGGTGACCGGGCTCGAAGAGGCGATGCTTCATGTTGGGAAGCAGGTCGGTGCCTCCTGCGACGGGCATGACGTCTCCGGCGTGCTCGGCCAGAAGGGCGACAGCCTCGTCCACCGTGGACGGCCTGTGGTACCGATACGGTGGCAGCCTCAGCATCTACGGGGCTCCTCCCCTCTCCCACATCATCAGCGCGTCCACCTGCTCGTCCGTCAGCCCGTAGTACTCCTGCACACAACCCGGGCACATCCCGTGGGTGAACTCCGCCTCGGTGTTCATGCGGACATATTCCTCCACACGATGCCAGTACCCGTCGTCGTCACGGATCTGCTTGCAGGCCGCGCAGATAGGCACGATGCCCCGAAGCGTGCGGATCTCTCTGACGGCTCGGAAGCGGCTGCGAGACGTCCGATCACGCTCCCACGCCACGATGACGCCCCCGGCGAGGGCCAGCACGTACGCCCCGAGGAGGGTGGCGGGGTGCGCTCCCCCCCAAGATGTCGTGAGGCCCGAGCCCGCCGTCAGGAGAGACGGAACGAGCTGAAGCTGGATCGGGTTGGTGCACAGGAGCCACAGGATGGTCAGGGCCACGTCCAGCGCATGGTGCATGGGCTGCAGCTCATCGCCAACCAGGACGTGCCGTGCCACCAGGGCCATCACGATGGTCATGGACCACCCGAAGATCCACGCGTCCACGACACCGGGCCGGTCCGTGAAGTACACACGCCAGGCCGCCACGCCGGAGAAGCCGGCCAGGAAGAACCGAACCAGGACGGTCTGTCCCGGGATCCCCTCTCCTCCGAGGAACCGCAGATCCAACACTCCGAGCAGCAGGGTCAGCACCCCGCAGATCACGAGCATGGGCACCGCCAGCCTCTTGCGACCCTCCACCTCCCACTCGCGGAAGTCCCGCTCGAAGTCCGGGCCGGCCGTGGGGATCGGCGGTCTGGGCTTCCCGAGCTCGGCAAAGCCCGGCGGATGAGGGTCCCGGGTGCCCATCAGCCGCCCTCCCTCGAGATCGCTACCCCCTCCCCGGACGGGACCAGCGGCTTCCGGAGCCGGTTCGCCTCCCGCGCCCCCTCCAGGGCTCGCCATACGTTGGGCGGAGAGAAAGGCAGGCGGTCCATCCGCACGCCCACGGCGTCGTAGATGGCGTTGGCGATGGCGGGGATCGAGGGATGGAGGGGGCCTTCTCCGGCCTCCTTGGCGCCGTAGGGCCCTTCCGGGTCCATGGATTCCACGATGAAGGACTCCAGGGCTGGCGTGTCCAGGCTGGTGGGGATGCGGTAGTCCAGGAGGGACGGGGCGTTGTGCAGTCCCGCCCGCCCATGGTCGGCGTCCTTGAAGATGTGTTCCTCCATGAGTGCCTCGGCGAACCCCATGTAGGCGGAGCCCTCCATCTGGCCCTCGACGAGAACCGGATTCAGAGCCCGGCCGCAGTCATGGGCCACCCAGATCTTCTTCACGTCCACGAAGCCGGTCTCGGTGTCCACCTCCACCTCGGCGACATGCGCGGTGAAGGAGTAGGCGGGAGAGGCCCCGATGGTACCGCCACGATACGATCCGTGGACGTCCTTGGGGGTGTCGTACCACCCGGTGGCACCCAGCGTCCCGGAGCGCGCCTCGGCCAGATTGAACGCCTCGCGGATGGGCATCTGGCGCTCCGTATCGGCAGCCCACAGCGCGAGTCCCCCGGCCAACAGCACCTCGCCCTTCCCGACGCCCCAGTGCTCCGCAACGGCCGCCTGCACCGCGCTCCGGAGCTTCCTGGCGGCATCGATGGTCGCGTTGCCCAGCATGAAGGTGACCCGGGACGAATACGCGCCCAGGTCCACGGGCGTGAAGTCGGTGTCACCCCGCAGGACGCGAACGTGCTCCAGGGGCACACCGAGCTCCTCGGCGGCGATGTAGGCCACCATGGAGTCGCAGCCCTGCCCGATCTCGCTGGCCCCGCTGAACACCGCCACGCGACCCGACCTGTCGATCTGTATCTGGACGGCCGACTGCGGCATCTCGTTGGGGTAGACGGGGTAGTTGGTCCCGGAGATATACGTGGATCCCGCCACGCCCACGCCTCGGCCGAAGGGAAGTCGCCGGAACTTGTCCCTCCACCCGCTTGCCCGCTCCACGGCGTCGAGGCACTCGAGGAACCCGTTGGACGTGACCCGGAGCTCGTTCACGGTTCGCGTGTGCTCCCCGATGAAGTTCCGGCGCCGCAGCTCGATGGGATCCAGCCCCACCGCCTCCGCCAGCTTGTCCAGCTGCACCTCGAAGGCGAACCGTG
Source organism: Gemmatimonadota bacterium (assembly GCA_039589955.1). Classification (GTDB taxonomy): domain Bacteria; phylum Gemmatimonadota; class Gemmatimonadetes; order Longimicrobiales; family Gaopeijiaceae; genus SZUA-318. The sequence goes on from JBDHGI010000033.1 coordinate 29,844, forward strand.
GCTGCACCGACCCGTGTCCCCGCTTCGGTCCGCAGGCGGGCTTGTTCGTGTAGACCCTCGTGGAGTCGAAGCGGTAGGCGGGAAGGGCATAGGGGGCACACAGAAGCTGCCCGGAGTAGTACGTGGTCACAAGCCCGAAGGACGCGTAAGCGCCTCCGTCCAGCACGATGCGGGCGTCGACGCTCCGCAGCTCGCCATCGGCGTCGCACCCCATGCGGTACTTCATGTGGAAGGGGTGTCGGCCGCGATGGGCGTAGAAGACCTCTTCCCGGGTGTACAGGATCTTCACGGGTCGCCCGGCCTTCATCGACAGCTTGGCGACACAGAACTCCAGATCGAAGGGCTCGCTCTTGCCGCCGAAGGCGCCTCCGATCAGGGGCTGGATGACCCGCACCCGGGCTGGATCCAGCTTCAGCACCCGGGCGAGCTCCCGATGCAGATAGTGGGGTACCTGGGTGGCGGACCAAACGGTGAGCTTGCCCCGAGCGGCCGTAGCGTCTCCGCCCTCTTCGGCCGTCCGCCCGTCGGCCTCCCACAGCCCGACCGCGCAGTGGGGCTCGATGGCGGTGTGGGTCGTGCCCTCGAAGAAGTACTCGCCCTCCACGACGACGTCGGACGCGTCCATGAGACCGTCCACGGTGCCGAATTCCAGAAGGACCCTCTTCGTCACGTTCCCGTTCGAGCCCTCCTTGCGTGGCTCGTGGATGTAGGGGGTGGAGCCGTCGGCGGCGAGGGCGTGGAAGGGGTCGAAGAAGGCGGGCAGCTCCTCGTACTCGACGCGGATGAGGTCCAGGGCCCGGAGCGCCGTCTCCTCGTCCACCGCTGCTACCGCCGCCACCCCGTCGCCGATGTAGCGGACCCGGTCGACCGCCAGCGGATATTCGTCGGGGGTCCACGGGATGATTCCGAAGGTGGTCGGCATGTCCCGTCCGGTGACGATGGCGTGGACCCCCTCCAGGGCCTCCGCAGCCGCGGCGTCCACCGAAAGGATGCGGGCATGCGGATGCGAGCTCCGGAGGATCTTGCCGTGGAGCATCCCCGGGAGGTGGATGTCGTCGGTGTATACGGCCCGGCCCGAGGACTTGTCCAGGCCTTCGACCTTCCGCTGGTTGCGACCTATCAAGTTCAGGTCCGACTGCGACTTACGGGAGTCTCGGATCACGTCGCGTCTCCATCGTCCGCCCTCAGGCGGGCAGCCGCGGCCTCCACGGCGTCGTAGATCTTCGCGTAGCCCGTGCATCGGCAGAGGTTGCCCGCGAGGGCCTCCCTGATCTCCTGCCTCGTGGGATCCGTGGTTTCGGCCAGCAACGCGGCGGCCGAGCAGAGGATCCCCGGCGTGCAGAACCCGCACTGGGCCGCGCCGTGGAGGTCGAACTCGTCTTGGAGCGGGTGAGGCCCACCGGGCGTCCCCAGGCCCTCGACGGTGGTCACTCTCCGGTCCGCGGCCTCCCAGACGGGGGTGAGGCACGACAGGGTCGGCACGCCCTCCACCAAGACGGTACAAGCGCCGCAGTCCCCCTTGTCGCACCCCTGCTTCGAGCCCGTGAGCCGCAGGGCGTAGCGTAGGGTCTCCAGGAGCGTGTAGTGGACGGGAACACCGACCTGTAGCCGGTCTCCGTTCACCACGAGACTGACGATCTGGTTCGAGGAGGGCATGTGAAGTGTATTGTGGCATCCGGGCGGGGGGGGCCGCAACGGAGCCGGGGCCGGGCCACGGCCGCAGCCGGAGTAGAGAGCGGTGGTCGCGCCCGACCGTGAACCCGAAGCGTCACCGAGGGGTACGGGCCTGCCAACACGCTGACGAGACGCGGCCCTCCCGCCGCACGGACAGGAGATGAGGATGCCCTACCCCGAGTTCATGGTGGCGCCCATGCGCGAGGACCTCGTGCGCATCGGATTCAAGGAGCTCCGGAGCCCCGAGGACGTCGACGAGATTCTGGGCCAGGAGAAGGCCCCGACCCTGGTGGTGGTGAACTCCGTCTGCGGTTGCGCGGCCGGCATGATGCGCCCGGGCGTCTACCTCTCCCTCCAGGGAGACAAGAAGCCTCCGGTTCTCACGACGGTGTTCGCCGGCCAGGACATGGAAGCCACCGGGCGGGCCCGGGAGTACATCGTCGGGTATCCCCCCTCGTCGCCGTCGGTCGCGCTCTTCAAAGACGGCGAACTGGTCTACTTCATGGAGCGCCATCAGATCGAAGGCCGCCACCCCGAGGACATCGCCACGGATCTCCAGACCGCCTACGCCGAGCACTGTTAGGGAGCCTCTGCACAAGTCTGGTGGGCCTCCCTAAGGCGACGCCTCGCCGCCCCGTGCAACTTCGGGGCCCGTCGAGGCGTCTCATCGACATGGGACGTGCCCGTCACCCGCGAGGTGGCGGCAAGCACGTGACGAGGAAGCTCGAGGAAGGGAGGCGGACGATGATGATGCGAGCGATCCATGTCGCGATGGCCATCGGAGTGATGGGCCTGGCCGCTGACTCGGTGCAGGGGGCGGTTCGGGGACAGGACGACGTCGGGCCCGAGATCCGGGTGATCAACAACTACACCTCGTCGGTTCAGGTGTACGTGGAAGACGCCCAGGGCAAGCTGCATGCGTTGGGACGGGTGCGGCACTCCGACCTGAAGGTGCTGGTGGTTCCCCAGGAGATCGCCCGAAGAGGCGAATTTCGGGTCAAGGTCTTTCCCTCCGCTCCCCTGTGGGCGGCGACCAGCTACGGCAAGGGCATCCGCACCGGCGACCTGAGCCTGGAGGAGCACGACACCGTGAACTTCTGGGTGGAGCCCGACCTGACCGCCTCGATCGTCGAAGTCATGAGGCACTAAGGCCGAAGGCCATCGGGCATCAGCCACGGGGTGAGGCGTGCCCCACCCCGTGGCTCCCGCTCAGGCCTCGCCGTCGTCCTGGCTGATCCCCCGACCCTGGGCGAGTCGACGCACGATCTCCAGGGTCAAGCTCACGCCGCGGCGCACGTTCTCCTCCGACACTCGCTCGTCGTTGCCGTGGACGCCGCTCCAGTCCTGCTGGGGCGTGGCCGTGGCCTCGTACCCGTAGCTGATGATGCCCAGGTCCCGGAAGAAGTGGGAATCCGTGAAGCCGGCCTGGACCGCGGGTACGAACTCGGCTCCGGGGAAGGCCTCCAGCGTAACGTCCCGGAGGATGCGGTAGAGCTCGGTGTCCGTGCTCGACACCGCCGGGGTGAAGCCCATGAGGACCTCGATATCCACCTCCCGCCCCAGGACCGTCGCCATCTCCTCGAGCCAGACGTCGGGATCCTGGTCCGGAAGCAGGCGACAGTCCACCTCGGCGGTGGCCTCGGGGGGCACGACGTTGATCTTGTCGCTGCCCACGAGCCGCGTGATGGAGCACGTGTTGCGGGTCAGGCCGTGGAGCCCGGGATCGTACTCCTGCAGCTCGTCGAGCACGTCTTCCTGGAGATGCGACGCCATGTCCTGGAACCGCGTGCGCCACGGCTCGGGCTGTCCCGCCGCGATGCCCTCGAGGTACGCGTCCACCGCCGGGACGATGCGGGGCTGGAAACGATGGGCCCGGAGTCTCCCGAGGGCCTCGATCATCTCCGTCACCGACGACGAGGGGTTGGGCCGGGACCCGTGGCTCGGCTCACCCGTGGTCTTGAGCCGGAGCCAGTAGGGGACCTTCTGGGTCACCTCCACCCCGAACTGGACCTTGCCCTCCACCACCTCCCCGCCACCGCCCTCGTTGAGCAGGAACCCTACGCCCTCGAAGATCTCCGGACGGTTCTCGACCAGCCACCCGGCTCCGAAGAACCCCCCGGCCTCCTCGTCGGCGGTGCCCATGAAGACGATGTCCCGGTTCAGGGGCATGCCGGACCGATGGATCGCCAGAAAGGCGGCGAGGTGGAGGATCCCGCTCGTCTTGGTGTCGAGGGTGCCTCGCCCGTAGATCATCCCGCCGCGCAGCTCGCCCCCCAGCGGGTCCGTAGTCCAGTACCGGCGGTCGGCGGGCACCACGTCCATGTGGTGGAGCAGCACGAGCGCCGGCTCGTCTCCCCCCTCCAGGCGGGCCCAGATGTTGCCCCGTCCCGGAGCCGACTCGGCGATCTCGTAGGGGATCCCCTCGGCCTCGAAGATCTCGGCGAAGAACTCCGCACCCAGGATCTCGTTCCCGGGCGGGTTCTGGGTGTCCAGACGGAGGTATTCCTGGAGCCACCGGACCGCCTCGTCCTGGAGCCCCGAGAGGTCCACCTCCTGGGCGCCGGCGGATGCCGCCGAGATGGATGCTGCCAGGCAAACCAGCAGCCTGCCTGCCGTCGTGCGTGCCATGCTCGCTGACCTCCTCAGTTTTCGACTGTTGCCCGAATGGCTCGACCGGGCCTCGCAAGGGTGAGCCCTCCCTCCTCCACCACGACCTCCCCCCCGACGACGACCCAGGGAATCCCTGCCGAGGGAATCGTCGCGTCCATATACGTGGACCGGTCGGTGACCGTCTCCGGGTCGAAGATGGTCACGTCGGCGTCGGAACCCCGCTCGATCCGACCCTTGGCCGCCATGGCCGGGACACGCCCCTCCAGGCGCCGGGCGGGCTCGATGGTCATCTTGCGCAGGGCGTCCATGAGGGTGAGCACCCCCTCGTCCCGGACGTACCTGCCGAGCACCTTGGCGTAGGATCCGCTGGTGCGCGGATGGCCCTGGCCGGCCTCGATGAAGCCGTCGCTGGCGATCATGGTGAGCGGGCTCGTCACCGCCGTCCGCGTCTGCTCCTCGGACCGCCCATGGATGATCACCCCTCCCCCCTGGGCCCGGTACCGACCGAAGCTCTCGCGGGTGAGACGCTCGCCGGTCTCGACCCACTGGTGCAGCGCGAACCGTTCCTCCGGCCAGGATTCCCAGTCATCGAAGAGGGCCGACTCGATACGGGTCATCCCGGCGCCGTAGGGATAGGCTTCCGTGGTCACGTCCTGGCCGCCGTCGCGAGCGGCCTGAATCCTCGACAGAAACGCACCGACATCGTCTCCGGCGCTGGAGTTGATGTGGACGAAGTGGAGGGGCGCACCGGCGCTGGCCGCAGCGGAGATGGTGGAGTCCAGCCCCGCCAGCCCGCCTCGCATGTGGATATGGACCGGCGCGCCGGCCTCGGCGGCCACGCGCATCATGCGCTCGACCTCCGCCATGGAGGCGCCAGGCGTGTAGGCGGTGCCGAAGCCCACGGCGACGGCGCCCTGAGCCAGGCCCCCCCGCATGAGGCGCTCCATCTCCTCCAGCTGTGATCCGGTGGCGGAGTCGCTACCCCCGACGCCCGCCGGAAGGAAGTCGCCCGGATCGCCCAACACCTGCATGCGGACGGGTATGTGTCCAACGGCGACGCCGTAGTTCACCATCTGCCCACCTTGCCGCTCGGCGTACCAGGCGGGCACGTCCTCCGTCCCGACCTCGAGCTCGAAGGCCGAGGTCACGCCGTCGCGGACCATGAGCCCGTACGCCTCCTCGCTCTGGCCGTGCTCGTGGAGATCGACGAAACCAGGCGCCACTACGAGCCCGCTGGCGTCGATGGTACGCACACCCTCGAGAGGAGACTCCGAGACCGCCTCGATCCGGCTGCCGCGGATACCCACGTGCCTTATGCCGTCGAGGCCGGAGGCGGGATCCATGACCCGGCCATGGGCTATGACCAGGTCGAAAGGAGCCGGAGGCTCCGCCCCACAAGCCCACAGGACAGCAAGGGTGATCAGGAGTGCTCGCTTCATGGTCGGCCGCGCCTTCCAGGGTTGATCCGGCCGCAAAGCTTCGCTCCTGAACCCGCTCGGGCGCAAACCCCGGGGTCCGCGTTCCCCCTCGCCTCGCTCTTCACCGCGTCGGCCCCTCATGCTAGTGTGGTGCCACACCAGGATCGCAGCCGGGCCGACGGCGACCGCCGCCCGGAGCATCACCGGCCGATCCCTGCGCCGACTCTCCCGGAGGTTGTCCATGTCTGCCCCGCCTCGCGCCCTGGCCCTGTTGGCTCCTGTCGTCCTGTGCCTCGCCGCCTGTGGCGGAGGGGAGCCCGGGGTGGAGTCGTCCGAGGCGGGGCCGGAGGCCGTCATGGGCTCTCCCCGCGTTCCCGTCGCGCCCACGACCGAGGGGGAGCTCCCTTCCGCCATCGTGGGCCTGGGTGGTCCACTGCAGGGGACCGACGTGCACTACGTGGACGGTGATACGCTGTCCACCGGCTACCTGGCGGTTCCCGAAGGTGACGGTCCGTTCCCGGCCCTCGTGATCATCCACGAGTGGAACGGGCTGGTGGACAGGGTCCGGCAGGTGGCCGACGACCTCGCCGCCGAGGGATACGTGACCCTCGCCGCGGACCTGTACGACGGTCGGATCGGCACGAACCGCGACGAGAACATGGCGCTGGTGAGGGAGGTGCAAGGGAACCAGAGCAAGATGATCAGCAATCTGGACGCGGCCGTCGCCTACCTGAAGCGCCGTTCCGACGTCACGGGCCGCGTGGGAGCCATGGGGTGGTGCTTCGGGGGAGGCGTGGCACTTTCCTTCGGCCTGGACGGAGTGAACCACGAGGCCACGGCGATCTTCTACGGTGCCCTGGTGGACGATCCGGAGCAGCTGGCCGGGATGGATCACGAGGTCTACGGAACCTTCGCGCGCCTCGACAGCGGGCCCTCGCCGGAGCAAGTGAACGCCTTCGAGGCCGCGCTGAGGGAGGCAGACATCCCCAACGACCTCCACATCTACGACGACGTGAACCACGGCTTCTGGCTCCGGGTGGACCAGGACCCCGACACCCGGACGGCTCCAGCGCTGGACGCCTGGCAGCGGCTCAAGGCATACCTGGAGCGGACGCTGGGCTGAGGGACGGAGTGCAACCCGGGATCTCCGAGGGACTCGGCAGGACCCCCGGCGTGGCTCGACGGCTTCGGAAGCCTCAGAGGATGGACTTGCCCAGCGCCGAGCTGACCAGGCCCACGGCCAGATCGGCCGTGTGGTTGCGGTGGTCGAGGACCGGGTTGAGCTCCACCACCTCCAGGCTGAGCATCCGACCGCTGGCCGCCGCCTTCTCGCACACCAGATGTCCCTCCCGGTAGGTGAGCCCACCAGGAACCGGCGTCCCGACCCCGGGGGCCTCCAGGGGGTCCAGGGCGTCCAGGTCGAAGGACAGATGGAAGCCCGACGTGCCTTCATTC
>JBDHGI010000034.1:0-43475 GCA_039589955.1 Gemmatimonadota bacterium
GACGAGGAGGCCGAGTCGGCGCTGTCCGTGGAGCGCGCGCTCCGGAACGGCCTCCGTCGGGCCACCGAGTGGGGACTCACCTCCCTCAGCCTCCCCGCCATGGGAATGGGCGCTGGCCGCATGGACGCCGAGTCCGCGGCCCGAGCCCAGGTGGACGTGCTGGTCGATCACCTCGATTCGGGCCATCCTCCCCTGAACCTGACGCTGGTGGTCCGCGGCCAGTACGAGGCAGATCTGTTCGGGCGCATCGTGGGGGAGTTGACCCGCGAGCGCTTCCCGATGCGCAACTAGCCCCGGCTCCCCGGTGGGGGAATCCGGAGGCTCGGCGCTGACACGTCCGATCCGACACCGAGGAGGGCCTTTGGGCAGGAGGATCCTGGGGTGGGCCTTGCTGGCGGTCTGGCTGGGGATGGTGGGCTGGCAGGTCCGACGGGAGTACTTCCAGCCCGAGCTCGCACGGCTAGCCGAGGCCGCCCTGTCCCTCGCTCCCGGCGTGAGCTTCTACACGCTCAGCATGGGGGATCGGACCGTGGGGCAGTCCACGTCCCGGCTCGACACCCTCCCGGACGGATTCGAGCTCGATGACCTGATGACCCTCGAGCTTCCGGCCCTCGGGCAGACCGGGGTCGCCGTGGTCCGGACCCGGGTCAAGCTGAGCCCCGCGCTCCTCATGGAGTCATTCAGCTTCTCGTTGGACAGCGAGGTGGGCCGATTCGAGGCCTCGGGCACGGTCAGCGCGGACACCACCCTTTCGGTCGCCATCCGATCCGCCGGTAGTGAGCAGAATCTGAGCTTCCGGCTGTCCCAGCCGCCGGTATTCTCGTCGGTCGTGCCCATCCAGGTGGCCATGGGAGGAGAGTTGGAGGTGGGTCGGCGCGTGCGCCTGCCGGTGTTCGATCCGACCTCCCTCGGCACCCGCCCCGTCGAGGTTCGGGTCATGGAGCACGACACGCTGGTCGTGCCGGACAGCGCGTCTCTGGACCCGGCCACGGGCCGGTGGTCGCCTGCCCACTACGACTCGATTCCGGCTTGGAGGATCTCCGAGGTCTTCGGCGGGGTGCAGGTGGAGAGCTGGGTGGACGAGGACGGTCGGGTCATCCGGGCATCGAGCCCCCTCGGCTTCACCATGGAGAAGACCGAGTACGAGCTGGCGCGCCAGTCCCAGGAGGATGCCCGGCTCCGAGGGTCGGCCGGGGGGGAAGCCGACGTGATCCTGAGCACCGCGGTCCAGAGCAACGTCGCTTTGGAGGAAGTGGAAGAGATCGCCGAGCTGAGGTTCCGGCTCTCGGGAGTCGACCTGGCGGGCTTCGAGCTGGACGGGGGCAGGCAGCGCCTTCGGGGGGACACGCTCATCGTACGCCGGGAGCTCTGGGACCGGCTCGATCCCGGATACCGCCTTCCCTACCCGCGCATGGACCTGAGGGAGGCCCTCGAGCCGGAGCCCCTCATCCAGAGCGACGACGAGCGCATCATCGACTTCGCCCAGCGGACGACGGCCCGTCGGGCCTCCTGGCGGCAGGATCCAAAGCGGGTGGCGCGCTCACTTACGGCCACGGTCTACGGCATGCTGGAGAAGAGCATCACCTTCTCGGTGCCGAACGCCGTTCAGGTCTTGGAGACCCGCCAGGGTGACTGCAACGAGCACACGGTGCTCTACGTTGCCTTGGCCCGGGCGCTGGGCCTGCCGGCCCGCACCGCCGTGGGGCTCGTGTACGTGAACGACGCGTTCTACTACCACGCGTGGCCCGAGGTCTGGCTGGGCGATTGGGTGGCGGTGGACCCGACGTTCGGGCAGTCTCCGGCCGATGCAGCCCACATACGCTTCGTGGTGGGTGGCCTGGCCCAGCAGGTGGAGATCATCCGGTTGATCGGGAATCTCGACATCGAGGTGCTATGATCTCGGCCCGTCGCATCCGGCCGAGGCACTCCAATCCGACGAGAGGGAATGCTCCGTGAACGACACCCTGGGCCTACCCGAAGGAGAGGCACCCCGCGAGCCAGCGCGGGAGATGCTCCAGCTCCGTGGCCTGCGGAAGGAATACGGTGGCTTCACCGCCGTGCGCGACCTGGATCTGGACGTCCGGCGTGGGGAGATCTTCGGCTTCCTGGGCCCCAACGGCGCGGGCAAGACCACCACCATTCGCATGGTCGCGGGCGTGCTGCGGCCCACCCGGGGAAGGGTGGTCATCGGTGGCGTGGATCTGGGAGAGGCGCCCGAGACGGCCAAGGCGAAGGTCGGGTACATCCCCGATCGTCCCTTCCTCTACGAGAAGCTCTCCGGAGGGGAGTTCCTTCGGTACGTCTCCGGGCTGTGGGGACGGGGAGGTCCGGCGACGGAGGCCCGTGCCGAGAAGCTCCTCGAGCTCTTCCACCTCACGGACTGGAAGGACGAGCTGGTCGAGAGCTACAGTCACGGCATGCGGCAGAAGCTGCTCATCAGCTCCGCGCTCATCCATCAACCCGAGCTGATCGTGGTGGACGAGCCCATGGTCGGCCTCGACCCCCGGGCGGCCAAGCTGCTCAAGGACCTGCTGCGCGCATACGCGGACCAGGGTGGGGCGGTCTTTCTCTCCACCCACACCCTCGAGGTCGCCGAAGCCCTGTGTGACCGCATCGCCATCATCAATCGAGGCCAGATCATCGCGCTGGGTACCATGGATGAGCTGCGGGCCCAGGCCGAGGCAGGCGGAGCCCACCTCGAGGAGATCTTCCTGAAGGTCACGGGTGAGGAGGCCATGGCAGACGTCATCCACGGCCTTCGCGAGGCCATCGAGTCGTGAGGCCCGCCACGGCGGGTACGAGCCCGGGGGTCCCCTGGCTCCTCCGTCCCAAGGTTCGAGCCAGGCTCAACCGCGCCCGAGCCGACGAAGGCCGGCTGGTGAAGGGCCTGCTGCTCGGCTCCGTCGGCTTCCTCTTCTGGGCGATGATCTTCGCGGTGATCTACCGGATGCTGCTCTACTTCCGGGGCACGCAGGGCATCGGGCACCTCCTCGCTGGTAAGCTGCTGGGTCTGGCATTCCTCACGTTCCTCATGATCCTGGTGCTCTCCAACGTGATCACGGCGTTGTCCACCTTCTTCCTGTCGGACGACCTCGAGCTGGTCATGGCGTCCCCCGTGGACTCGGTCACGCTGTACGGAGCCCGGCTCGTCGAGACCCTGGTGGGTTCCTCCTGGATGGTGGCGCTCCTCGCCGTGCCCATTCTGGCCGCGTACGGGGTGGTCTATGCCGCCGGACCCGTGTACTACGTCTTGGCGGTGGGCGTGCTGGTGCCGTTTCTGGTCATTCCCGGCGTGCTGGGCTCGGCGGTCACACTCATGCTCGTCAATGTGTTCCCCGCTCGCAGGACCAGGGACCTGCTGGCCCTGATCGGACTGTTCGCGGCGGCGGGCGTGGTGGCCTTGTTTCGGTTCCTGCGACCGGAGCGCCTCGTCCGCCCCGAGGAGTTCCGGGACCTTGTGGACTTCATGGCGGTGTTGCGGACCCCGACGTCGCCCTGGCTACCCAGCGAGTGGACGGCCGACGCGCTGCTCGGCCATCTGAACGGGACGTTCGAGTGGTTCCCCCTGCTCTTCCTGTGGAGCACGGCGGCCGCCTTCGTCGTGATGGGGGCTTGGCTCCACGCGAGGTTCTACCACGTGGGCTTCACCCGGGCCCAGGAAGGGGCCGAGAGGAAGGAAGGCCGCACCCGCTCGAGGCTGCTCGAGCGCCTCCTCTCTCCCGCCGAGCCGCAGACCAGGGAGCTCGTGGCGAAGGAGGTGCGGGTGTTCTTCCGCGACAGCACCCAGTGGTCCCAGCTGATCCTGCTGGGTGTGCTGGTGGCGGTCTACGTATACAACATCACGGTGCTTCCTCTGTACACCGGGGAACGGGTCTCCTACCTGCTCATCAACGTGGTGTCCTTCCTCAACCTCGGGCTGGCAGGGTTCGTCGTCGCCGCCATCGCGGCTCGCTTCGTCTTCCCGGCCATGTCTCTCGAGGGTCGCACGCTGTGGCTGCTCCGATCGTCGCCCCTGGACGTGAGGAGGCTGTTCTGGGCCAAGTACTGGGTGGGAACAGTGCCCCTCCTCCTGGTGGCGCTTCCCCTCATCGTCCTCACCAACCTCGTGCTGAAGGCATCGACGTTCCTACTCGTCCTCACCACCCTCACCATGATCGGGGTGACCTTCGCGCTGACCGCGCTGGCCCTGGGTCTGGGAGCGCTGTATCCCAACTACGAGACCGAGAACGTCGCGGAGATCCCCACGTCGTTCGGAGGTCTCCTGTTCATGATGGCGGCGGTCACCTACCTCGCCGGCGTGGTGATCCTGGAGGCGTGGCCCGTGTATGCATACTTGATGACCCAGGCGAGCGTTGAGGGGACCGAGGCGGGGATCATGCCCCTCGTGCTGGGTGTCACGGGGGCCTTGGCGCTGACCCTCGTTGCCATCTTCGTGCCCCTGTGGGCGGGTGTGAGGAGGATTCGCAGCGTGGAGCTCTGAGGGGGTTCCGCGCTAGATTGATCGGCCCGCTCGCCGTGGGGGTTGGTGCGGAGAGGCATCGGTCCCCCACGGCGGAACCGCACATGGACGCGCACGACGGAGAGAGGGGAACCATGCTGGAGTCGATCAAGAACTTCTTCCGCACGTCGATGTCACCCCCATCCCAAGGAGATGCCAACGAGGCGAAGGGGGACATCCGCCTCGCCGCGTGCGCCCTGCTCCTCGAGCTGGCACACGCCGACAGCGAGTTCACGGACGACGAGCGCCAGCACCTGGAGTCGGCGATTCGGAGGCAGTTCGGCCTGGGCGCCGGGCAGGCCGAGAGGCTGCTGAGGCTGGCCGAGGAGGCCCGCGAGGAAGCCGTCGACCTCTGGCAGTTCACCAACCTGGTGGCCGACAACTACTCCCTCGGCCAGAAGATGGTCCTGGCCGAGATCATGTGGGGCCTCGTCTACTCCGACGGAGATCTGGCGAACAAGGAGGACTACCTGATGCGCAAGATCTCCAACCTGCTTCGTCTCGAGCCCGGGTATCTGGCCGAGGCCCGGAAGCGCATGGAGTCGGGCGACGCGGGAGGCGCGGACGGCGGTTGACCACCCGCCTCCCGTCGCTCCGGCCGGGGGTGACAAGGCTCATCGGGGCCCGCATATTCTCTCGACCCTCGAAACCGTTGACGGACGGACTACCCCATGCTTGAGCTGGTGCCCGGAGGCTATCTCTTCACCCACGCCATGTTCTGGACCGTGGTGGCCATGGTGGCGGTGGGGACCAACGCCGTCGCCATCATCCTGTCCGTCGGCCTGGTGCTCCTCTTCCTGGAGTCCATCGGCAGGGCGTAGCGGCCCCGGTACCCGAGGAGGGCCGCAGGGCGGTAAGGAGCGGGCCCGCGGCGCACCTGCCCGAGGAACGGGACGCGTCCCGTTTGGTACATCCAGGGGTGACCGCAGGCGGGTGAGAAGGGGACGCGACATGCTCGTATTGAAGATCGTTGGCGCCGTGCTGGCCCTGGCGGTGGGGATCTGGCTCGGCCTCCCCGGTCGTTACTCCCAGAGCACCCAGGACCTCGAGCGCACCATGGACTCGGGGCTGGGCCGGACGCGGAAGGTGAAGCGGCACTTCACTCCGTTCGCGTGGATGCAGCGCAAGGCGCCGGCCAGGTCCCGCCGGCCGCAGGCTCGTCGAGGGTTCCGCCTGGAGTCGCCCGACGAAGACGCCTAGGCGAAGAGCGCGTTGACCGCCACGAGCACGATGCCGATGAATGCGCCCAGAACGTAGCCGAGGCGGACGATGAGCCGGAGCTCGCGGTCCGTGACCTTCCGCACCAGCTCCTCCATGCGGGGAGTCGGGAAGTCGAGGACCTTCTGCTCCACCCTCCGTGCGACGTCGATCCGCTCGACGACGTCCGGCACCTGGGTCTGAAGCCACTCCCAGATGGGATCGCCCAGCGCCTCTTCGATGCGCTCAGGGGCACGCTCGGGCAGCCACCGGGACGGGGTCCCGATGGGGCGGTCCAGGAGAGCCGACGCCAGACGGCGCGCCCCCTCCCGATAGGCCGTCTTCGCTGCGTCGCTGCGGGCCGCCGTCACGAGCCACTCGGCGAATCGCTCCGGGGGGACACGCTCCAGCACCTCCCCCCAGGTGCGCGCGCCCGCCTTTTCCAGCGCGACGTGTAGCTTCTCCACCAGGAAACCCCTCGTGGCCTCGTCTCGGGCCATGTTCACCACCCAGGAGGCGAGGGTATCCCGGGCATCGGCCACGCTGGGGTCTTCTGGCGTGCCGAGAACCGAAGCGACCGGGCGCCTCAGGAAGTCGACGATGGCCTCGTTCACGCCCCGGGCCATGGCCTCCTGGACGGCCGGATCCCGCAGGATCTCCGAGAGCCTCTCGGCTCCCTCGGCCTCGATGGTGTCCAGCACCTTGTCCACCGTCTCCTCGGTCATCACGAGGCGGGCCACCACTCGCTGATGGAACCGCAGGTCTCTCAGGAATCGGTGGAGAAGGTCGTGGATGGTCGCCTCGAACCGAGCCCGGGCGCCCTGGTCCTCCAGGAGCTTGCCCAGCCGCTCGATGGCCAGGGGGAGATAGCCCTGGATTGCCTTTTCGACGGCGCCCACGAGCCCCAGTGGCAGGATCTCCTCGAAGGTGCGCCCCGGCGCCAGAAGGCGCCGGGATGCCCGCTCGAGGTAGTCGTCCACGGCCGTCTGGAAGTCCTCGCTCTCCACGGCGCTGCGGAGCCAGTCCTGGACGGCGGCCTCCACCGCCGCGCCCCGGGCCGGCGTGAGGATTCCTCCGATGGGCTCGTCGGCGACCGCTTCCACCAACCGGTCCGCACGCCGGCGCATGGACTCCTCGAACCGCTCCGACTGCAGATACTCGCCCAGCTTGGCCAGCCCGAGCTCGATGGATTCGTCGAGGACGGGCTCGAGCTCCTCCAAGAGCGGCGGGGGCACCAGATCCCGGAGTGAGCCCCGCTCCCGTCGCAGGAGCTCGTCGAGGAACAGCCCGAGCCGGTGGTCGAAGGCCTGCCGGAACTCGACATCCCGGAAGGTCTCGGCGAGGTCCTCCGGAGTGAGGAGTCGGTTGCCCACCGTGCGTCCGATGGCGGCGGCGAGTCGTGGCTGGTTCTTCGGGACCGCACCCTGGAAGAAGCCGATCCGCCAGCGGCCGAACCTTGGCGGCTCGTATGGATGGAAGAGCATCCAGATGGCCACCGTGTTGGTCAGGCCCCCGGCCAGGGCCCCGAACCCGATGGTGAGGACAATGCGCAGGATCTCGTCGTTCACGGGTCCGTATGACGGAAGAGGCCACGGATGGAGTAGTCCCGGCCCTCGATCGTGAGGGTCCCGGAGACCAGGAACAAGGCATCCACCGGCAGGACCGGACCGGATCCTTCGCCCGCTCGGATCTGGGCCGCGGAAACCTGAAGATCGCCGACCGGTGCGCCGCCCTCGGCGGTGATACGCCAGGATACGGGCACGTCCTGCCGTGCGGGCTGGAAGGCACGGACCTCCGCCGGCGTCAGGGTCAGCTTCGGCCAGGCGAGATCGCTGGACGCCAGCTGTCCCCACACGTCGAACGGCGCTGCATCCCCGGTGGCGGCCTGTTCGGGGGCACGCTCGAGAATCAGCTGGAGGGAGTCGCCGGAGACGAGAAAGGCCCAGTCGCGATGGGGGCTCTCGTCGGGACCGAAGCCCCGGGACATGTCCAGGGCCATCCCCCGGATCCGCTGGTCGGAGAGGTAGAGGGCAGCTTCCAGCACCCTGAACACCTGTCCTCGGCCGCCCGTCCACTCCCCGCGGAGGGAGGACAGCTCCAGCTCAAGCTGCCTGGGGCCCTCCGAGAAGAGGATCCCTGCCACCGCATCGGCCTCTCCCACCACCAGACGGAGGCTCCGGTGGGGAAGGATCCTCCACGGGGCCCTCGATGGAGGAGTCTCCCAGCCCTCGTCGTAGAACGGCTCCCACGTATCGCCGCGGGCGAGCCATCCCCGGGCGGTCCGGTCCACCCCCCCAGGTCGGGTCCGAGCGCTCATCAGCCAGGGGACCACGAAGGCGCTGTCTCCGGTCAGAGTCGTGAACACGAAGCTCCGTTCGTAGATACGGCCGTGGAAGTTTCCCTGGGTGGGCTGGCTCTCGCTCGCCTCGGGCCTCCCCGTCGGCTCCGCCTCCGGGGCTCCGCAGCCGACGGCTAGGAGAACGGCGAGGAGGCCGGCGGCGGAGAGCCGACCTGGATGGGTAGGGCGATTCACGGGCTCGGCTCAGTCTCTCCAGTGGGATGGATTGGCGTCGTCCAGGATCAGCCCCTGGCGTGCCTCGAGCTGCAGGTCCAGATGCCGGAGGAACGTGTCTATGCACCGCACGTTGCGGCGCAGGCCACCTTTGCCGTCACGGGTCCGCGCCCTCAGGTCCACCCGAGTCTGGCCATTGGCGTCCAGACCGACGGTGATGCGGACGTCGGAGGGGTGCCTCCGGAGGGCCGACTTGGAGACTGCCAGGATGACGCCGGGCCGATCGTCCGCCCTGAGGACGTGCCATCGCGGGATGCCGCCTCCCGCCAGGTGGAGCGCTCTGGTCCACACCTTCTCGAAGGGTATGGCGTAGGTCCGGCCCCGGAGCTTCGGGTCGCTGGACCGAGGGTCGGTGGCGGCACCGGTGCCGCCCGCTTCCTCCCCTGGGCCGCTCAACGCCCCCCCAGGGGACGTCCAAGGAGGAACCGTATGGTGACGGAGGCCCGGACGGTCTGCTCGCCGGCCTCGATGGGCGTCTCCACGGCCCGGGCGGCCATCTCGAACGCCTGGGGGCCCATGTCCCGACGGGGCGTTGGCGTCTGGGCACCTCCCCGCACCTCCAGGGGCGCACCGAGCTCCCGCCCGAGGGCCCTCGCGATGGTCTCGGCCTCCTGCCTCGCCTGGCTCACCGCCTGGGTCAGGGCCCTCTGGCGTGCCTCGGCGGGGTCCGTCGCCAGAAACGCCAGGGAGGCCACCCGGTTGGCTCCGGCCCCGATGGCCGCGTCGATGATCCGTCCCGCGGCGGCGACGTCGTCCACGGCCACACGGACGTGATTCAGGGCGGTGTACCCCTCGATGACGCGGGTACGCACGCCGTTTACCGTGGGATAGGCGTACTCCGGACGGAGGGTGTACCCGAAGGTCTCGATGGTCAGCCCGGGCAGGGCGAGCGCACGGAGCGCGCCAACGACCCGGGACATGGATTCCGCGTTGGCCGAGGAGGCTTCCCCCGCGTTGTCCGCCCGGGTCTCCACCGCGAAGTCCGTCTGGGCCCGGTCGGGGGCCACGGGCACCGCGCCCTGGCCCGTGACCTCGATGAAGGCGGGCTCCTGCGCGGACTCCTGACCGGCGACCTGCTCGGGGGCCAGCTCGTAGACGTAGGGGCGTGCCAGGTCGTCGGACGCGGGCCGCGGCGGGGACTGCGCCGCGACTCCGTGGCCGCCGCAGGCCGACAGCACGAGAAGAAGGGGCGTGAGCCTGCTGGTGGTCTGGTACACCTCATCCTCCTTTCCGCGAACGAGGAACCGTCGCTTTACAGTGGCCCGGGGCTTCGGATATAGTTCGCGCCGACAACGCCCCCGACACCGAGAGAGAATGAAAGCCATCATCCCCCTGGCCGGGAAGGGTACGCGACTCCGGCCGCACACGCACCATACCCCCAAGCCGCTCCTCAAGGTCGCCGGAAAGCCGGTTCTCAGCTACATCCTGGACGACCTGGTGGCGCTGGGCATCAGGGAGTTCGTCCTGGTCGTCGGCTATCTCCGTGATGCCATCGAGGTCTGGATAGGTGAGCAATACCCCGACATCGAAGCGCACTACGTCCTGCAGGAGGTCCAGGACGGTACCGCGGGGGCCATCGCACTGGCCGAGCCCTTCATCGACGAGGACGTGCTCATCATGTTCCCGGACGCCGTGATGGAGGTGGACTATCAGGAGGTGAAGACCCTCGGGCAGGAGTATGGCGGCATCATCTGGGCCAAGGAGGTGGAGGACTACCAGCGCTACGGGGTCATCATCACCAGAGAGGACGGGACCATGGCCCGGATCGTCGAGAAGCCCCGGGAGCCGGTCTCGAAGCTCGCGAACATCGGCCTCTACTACATCAGGGATCACGAGCTGCTCTTCGAGGGGATCCACGACACCCTGGCCCAGCCGCCGGGCCCCGGCGGAGAGCGGTACCTCACCGACGCCTTCCAGTACATGGTGGATCAGGGATCCAGGATCCGTACGGCTCCGGTGGAGGGATGGTGGGACGCCGGGAAGCCCGAGACCTTGCTCGAGACCAACGCCCACCTCCTCGAGGTCGGACGGGGTGGAGTGCACCCGTCGGCTTCCGTGGAAGGCGCAGAGATCGTGGAGCCCGTGCGCCTGGAGGAAGGCGTCGTGGTCCGGGGTGGCAGGATCGGCCCCAACGTGACTCTCGAGGTGGGCGTCCACGCCGAAGACTGTGCGCTGCAGCATACCGTCGTAGGACCTGGCGCGTCGCTGCACGGCGCCCGCCTCCACGACTCCATCGTGGGGGGGCACGCCGTGGTCCGCGGCGTCGCCGGCAGCCTGCTGGTCACGGATCACTCGGTGGTGGCGGGGGACTGAGCGTTCACCCCTCTCCTTCCGGGGATCCGAGCCGCTCCAAGGTCAGAAGGGTCAGGGCAGCGCGCACGATGCCCTGAGGCCCCCGGACGTTCCGGTACCACTCGTCCACCGTGTGCGCGTTCCCGGCGTCGCCTCCGGCGCCGAGGGTCACCGCCGGGACGCCACGGGCCATCGGGACGTTCGCGTCGGTGGACGAGAGCAGTGGCACCGGCACGTCTCCCAGGGCGTAGGTAGCGGCCACCGCCGCCCTGACCAGTGGTGAATCCTCCGCTGTCGAGCCAGCCGGGCGGGAGCCGATGACGTGCTCGTGGAGGGAGAGCGGAGAGGAGCCGCCCGCCCGCTCGTCGTTCGCCTGATCCACCGCGGCACGGCCCGAGGCGAGGGCTCGGGATTCGAGGCCGGACAGCACCGCCTCGTCCCCGCTGCGGATCTCCAACTCGGCCCAGGCGGAGCGAGGGATTGCGTTGACGCTCTCGCCGCCGGCGATCCGCCCCACCGACAGAGTGGCGCCCTCCGGCAGGGGCAGCTCCTGAAGAGAGGCCAGAACCCGGGCCAGGGCGTGGATGGGGTTCGCCCTTCCCCAGTCGGACCACGAGTGCCCTCCCGGCCCCGTAAGCTCGAGGCGGATGCGCCGGGATCCCACGCCCCGGTGGACGATGCCGCGGTTTCCGGCCCCGTCCAGGGAAAGGAACGCCGCGGCGCCGTGTCCCACTCCCTCGGGAGAGAACAAGTAGCGGGTGCCACGGAGATCTCCCAGGCCCTCCTCCCCGACGGTGGCCGCGAGGAGGAGTGGGCGCTCGAGGGAGGCCTCGGCGCGCACCAGAGACCGACACAGCGCCAGGACGGCGGCCAGGCCGCGCCCGTCGTCGCTGATGCCCGGCCCCCGGAGGAGGTCTCCCTCCCGCGTCACCGAGACGTCGGTCCCCGCAGGAAACACGGTGTCGAGATGGGCGGCCACCACCACCGGCGGCCCTTGCACCGGGCCCGGATCGGGGTACCTGGCCACCACGTTTCCCTCTCGGTCGAAGCGCACTTCGACGGCCCCGCAATCCGACAGCAGCTCGGCCATGCGCCGGGCCCGCTCCTCTTCGCCGAAGGGCGGGGCCGGGATCTGGGTGAGCTCCGTCTGGTGGGCCAGGGTCGTCTCGTCGGTGGCCAGCAGGTGGCTGCGCACCGCGCGGAGCGGATGCGAGGCCAGCAGGGCCTCCGCGAGGGACGTGTCTCCGGGGCGGGACGACAGCGCCGGGGCATCGGCCGAAGTGCTTTCGAGGGCGGCGGACACGGTTCCGACCTCTCCGGACTCAGTTGCGTGGACGCTCGGAGCCGGACCGCCGCAGTACCTCGCAAACTCCGACCCACGGCGACCGGCTCGTGTTCTGGACGAATCTAACGGCCTTCCCGCTGTTGTTACGACTTCGTTACAGCGCTGTGCCCAGGACCGTGACGACCGTCCTCTAGCATGGAGGGACTGACCATCGAGCCATGACGGGTGCCAGGCTTTCGGTCCTACCCCGGAGCCCCCCGACGTTCGGAGGCCGCCATGATCTTCACCGGGAGCCGATGATGACGGCCCACGCGCCGCTGAGCCGCGTCCGCCCCTCCGGCGCCGTGCCCTGCCCTCGCGGCGGGCTGGGCCGGGCCCCATCTTCCTCCGACCGGAAGGCCCCGAAGCGGGCTCACGAGCTCTGATTCATGAGCGGTGCGATGCCGCAGGCGCGGGGGGCGATCTTTGGACGAGCTGGAGCTGATACACGATTGGAACCGGTCGGAGCGTGCCTTCGATTGGACGACGGTGGAGCGGGTGGAGCTGGACGACGAGACCCTGCGGGACGGGCTGCAGAACCCGTCCGTGGTGGATCCGCCCATCGAGGACAAGATCCGACTGCTGCACCTGATGGATCGCCTCGGGGTCCACACGGCGGACATCGGCCTGCCGGGTGCGGGACCCCGGGCAGTGGAGGCGGTGACGGCTCTTGCCCGGGAGATCCGGGATGCGAAGCTGTCCGTGAAGGCCAACTGCGCGGCTCGCACCGTGGTAGCCGACGTACGACCGGTGGCGGAGATCTCCCAGTCGGTGGGCATCCCCATCGAGGTGTGCACGTTCATCGGGAGCTCCCCCATCCGTCAGTACGCCGAGGGATGGAGCCTGGACCGAATGCTGGCCACGTCGGAGGAGGCAGTCACGTTCGCGGTCAGGGAAGGCCTGCCGGTGATGATGGTCACCGAGGACACCACCCGGGCCCGCCCGGAGGTGCTGAGGGCCCTGTACGGCAGTGCCATCGAGTGGGGCGCCAAGCGTCTGTGCATCGCGGACACGGTGGGGCACGCCACTCCTTCGGGAGCGCGGGCCCTGGTGCGGTTCGTCCTCGAGGAGATCGTGGCGCCGTCCGGAGAGGACGTGGAGGTGGACTGGCACGGGCACCGGGATCGGGGCTTCGGGCTGGCCAACGCGATGGCGGCCATCCAGGCGGGGGCGACGCGGGTGCACGGCACCGCCCTGGGCATCGGCGAGCGGTCGGGGAACACCGAGATGGAGCTGCTCCTCGTGAACCTGAAGCTCCTCGGCATCCACGACGCGGATCTCACCGTGCTTCCCGAGTTCTGCCGACTCGTCGCCGAGCTCTATCAGCTGCCCGTGCCCGCCTCGCAGCCGATCGTCGGAGCCGACGCCTTCCGGACGGGAACCGGCGTACACGCCGCGGCCATCATCAAGGCGGAGCAGAAGGGCGACGCATGGCTCGCCGACCGGATCTACTCCAGCGTGCCGGCCTCCATGGTGGGCCGGGCGCAGGTCATCGAGATCGGTCCCATGTCGGGACTCTCGAACGTCAAGTACTGGCTGAAGAGCCACGGCTACGATCCCTCCGACGAAGCGCTGACCGGCCGGATCTTCCAGGCCGCGAAGCACACCGATCGCACGCTCAGCCAGGAAGAGCTCGACGCGCTCTGCCGCGGCGGTTGACCGGACGGGAGTCCAGGCGTCCGCTGGATGTGGCGGAGCCGGAGCACCATGTTCGATGAACGCCGCACTCGTGAAGAGCATCATGGAATCCCACTCGAAGTCTGCCGCCGTGCCCAGAATCCTGGTCGTCGAGGACGAGCCCGACATCGCGGCCCTCATCGCCTATCAGCTCACCCGGGAGGGATACCGGGTGGAGACCGCCGGCACGGGTCAGGAAGCTCTCCAGGCGTTGGGGCGGGACATGCCCGACCTCCTCGTCCTCGACCGCATGCTTCCCGGCATCGGAGGTGACGAGATCCTGAGGCGCCTGAAGGACGAGCCAGGAACGGCGAGCATACCCGTGCTGGTGCTGACGGCCAAGAGGGAGCAGGAGGATCGCATCGCGGGCTTCGAGATGGGCGCCGACGACTACCTCACCAAGCCGTTCAGCCCGCGCGAGCTCGTGCTGCGGGTGCAGGCCATCCTCAGGAGGGTCACGGAGGCGGGCTTGACGCCAGGAGGGCGTGTTCTCCGGGCAGGTCCCCTGCGCATGGACGTGGGGGCCCACCAGGCCTCCCTGAACGGTGAGGAGCTGGATTTGACGCCAACCGAGTTCCGGCTGCTCCAGGCGCTCATGGAGCGCAGGGGGAGGACGCAGAGCCGCCAGCAGCTCCTGGAGCACGCCTGGGATGTGGAGTCCCACGTGTCGGAACGCATCCAGACGCGCACCGTGGACATGCACGTGCGCCGGCTGCGCGGCAAGCTCGGTGAGGTGGGTGAGTGGATCGAGACCGTCCGGGGCTTCGGGTACCGTCTGAAGGTGCCCGAGAGCTTCGTCTGACGTCCGTTCCGAAGCCCGGTCCAGGGCGGGTTCCACGACGGTTCTGACTCGAACGGGTAACGGACCCGTAACGGGGCGGTGAAGAGGCCCGTCTTCGCCCGGCATCGCGTTGAAGATGGGGCACGCCACGACAACTATAGAGGTGCCGGGGGCCTCGTCCCCCGACCCATCTTCATCACAGGAAAGGCACCATGCGACGACTTCTCATCGCTCTCACGGGTGCGGCCCTGAGCCTCGCACCCAGTCAGGCCTCAGCACAGGAGATCTCCGCCCGCGACGCGAGCATCCGCATCGGCGGGCGACTCCACTCCCAGTACTCGGCCTCCTCGGTTGAGGCGGCGGAGAGCGATTTCTTCTTCCGCCGGGTCCGGCTCATCGCCGACATCAGCGTCACGGATTTCTTCAGCGCCCGGGTGCAGCCCGACTTCGCCGGCGGCGAGACGCAGCTGCAGGACGCGTATGTCCGGTTCAACTTCTCCGACGGCTTCCGGGTGTCCATGGGGCAGTTCAAGCGCGCCTTCGACCTGTTCGAGCTGTCCAGCTCGACGGATCTCTCCATCATCGAGAGGGACGGGAGGGTGGAGGGCGTGTCGGGATGTGCCGGCGTGAGCGGAGCCTGCTCCTACTCCCGGCTCACCGAAAAGCTGGCCTTCGCCGGCCGCGACCAGGGTGTCAAGGTGGAGATCTCCGGTGGGAGCGTCTCCTTCCAGGGTACCGTGACCAACGGGACCGGGATCAACACCTCCGACGAGAACGACGCCAAGTCCTACTCAGGACGCCTGAGCTTCGGCGTGAGCGACGACGTCACGGTCTCGGGACAGGTGGGCGTACACGACTATCTGGACCCCAACGAAGAGACTGCGTACGCTCCTGCGTTCGGTGCCGACGTCGAGTTCGGGGGATGGCGTGACGGCCTGCACGTCCAGGCGGCGGTAGCGACCGGGGACAACTGGCGGGTCCTGGATGCGAGCGACGAGCCCGTATCGTTCACGACCTATCAGGGCGTGGTCAGCTACTATGCGCCCATCGACAACCCGCGCTTCGCCGGCGTCGAGCCCCTGGTGCGCCTGAGCTTCGCGGATCCGAACGGGGACGGTGCCGACGACGGTGCCGTGATCTTCACGCCCGGTCTCATGCTCTACGTGCAGGGCAAGAACAAGATCGGATTCAACGTCGACGTCTTCTCGCCTCAGACCGGCGACACGGAGTATTCCTTCAAGTTGCAGGCCTTCCTGTACTTCTGATGGGGTGCGCCGTGGCCGGCGAGGCGGCGCGAAGCCATCTTGCCGGGGAGAGGGGCGCCGTCAGCGCCCCTCTCCACTAGCTCGCTCTCGAGCCCCCGGACCGTCATGGGCTTTCGGATCCATCACCGCCTGTTTGCCGGCATTGCCGGGATCGTCGGGCTCAACGCCCTGCTCACGGTGGCCATGGTGGGATCCGGCTTGCGCCGGGAGCTGACGGGCACGTTCCGTGAGGAGCTCGAGCGCCAACTCGCACTGGGCGCCTGGATCCTCAGCGACGCCGGCGAGGCCGATCCCGACTCGCTCGCGCGGGAGCTCACGACCCTGGTGGGGTACCGCACGTCCCTCATCTCCGCGGACGGAGTGGTGTTGGGAGATTCCTACGTGTCCCGCGACCGTCTCCCCCAGGTGGAGAACCACGCCGACAGGCCCGAGGTCCGGGGGGCGTTGGCCGGTGAGGTCACATTCGCCGAGCGCACGTCGACGACCATTTCCGACCCACTCCTCTACGGTGCCCGGGTGGCGACCCTCGACGGCGTGCCCATCGTCCTGCGTCTCGCCGCGCCCCTCACGGACGTCCAGAGAGCCGTCCACCGTGCCCAGCGGGCCGTCGCGCTAAGCGGCCTCCTGGCCATGCTCATGGCTCTGGCTGTCGCATACCTCGCCAGTCGGGCGCTGAGCCGGCCTCTGATCCAACTGGCCGAGCAGGCGCGCAAGCTCACCAGAGGGGACTTCGAGGAGCGGGCGCCGCGTCGCATCGGTGTGCCCGAGCTCGACGATCTGGCGGTGGCCTTCAATCGTCTCACGGACGAGCTGCAGGGACGCCTCTCGGAGCTCGGTCGGGAGCGTGACGAGATGCAGGCCCTCATCGACTGCATGGCCGAGGGGGTCGTCGCTCTCACGGATGACGCCCGCGTTCTCCGGATGAACCGGGCGGCAAAGGCCCTCCTCGGGCTGCCGGAGTTCCCCCCCTTCGCACCGATCGGGACCCTGGTACGGCATCCCGACCTGCGGCGGGTGCTCGAGGAGTCGGTGGTCAGCACCATCGAGGCCCAGGAGATCCACGTCGGCCACAGACACTTGCTGGTGTCGTCCCGGACCCTGGATCTGGGTGGAGCCGTGACCACCTTCCTCGACGTGTCGGAGATCCGAAGGCTCGAGCAGGTGCGCCGGGATTTCGTCGCCAATGCCTCCCACGAGCTCAAGACCCCGTTGACCTCGGTACGGGGATTCGCGGAGACGCTACTCGAAGGCGATCCGCCGGAGGAGCTCCGCCGTGGCTTTCTCCAGTCGATTCGCGCGAATACACTGCGCCTTCAGCGGCTGGTCGATGACCTCCTGGACCTGTCTCGCCTCGAGTCGGGAGGTTGGGTCGCGCAGACCGAGTCCGTAGCCGTCGCCGAGGCGGCCCGGGAGGCGTGGGTCGGATACGCCCACGAGGCCGAGGAGCGCGGCATCACCTTCGAGACCGAGGGCGACGCCGCGGCCCGCGCGGACCGACAGGGGCTCGAGCAGATCTTCCGGAACCTCCTCGAGAACGCCCTGCGCCATACGGGGGACGGCGGGCAGATCCACGTCGGTGTCCGGGCGCTGGACGACGGGTCCGTGCAGATCGAGGTCTCGGACGACGGCGAGGGGATTCCCTCCAGGGCCCTCCCGCGGGTGTTCGAGCGTTTCTACCGGGCCGACAGCTCCAGGGCGAGAGATGTCGGGGGTACGGGTCTGGGATTGGCGATCGTGCGCCACCTGGTCGGCGCCATGGGAGGCGAGGCGGAGGCTGAGAGCGAGCTGGGACGGGGCACTACCATCAGGTTCACGCTTCCCGGACCGTAGCTCGTCACTGCCTGCCGTCGGGCCATCCGGTCTTTGGGACGCGCCGGCACCGGGCGGCGTTACCGTCTCGTTACATTCCCGTCACGGTTCCGACTCCGACGGCCTGACATCTTTGAGCATACCATCGAACGACTTCAACGTGAGGCTTTCGAAACATGCGCAAAGGCAAGAGCCTGTCGGCAATCCTGACCGTGGCGTTCGCCATGGCAGCCTGCGGCGGTGACGCCGGCAACGGCGGCTCCGACATGGGCGCCGCCGGGCTGACGGGCGCCGTGGAGCTCGACGGATCCAGCACGGTCTTCCCTATCGCTGAGGCGGTGGCCGAGGAGTTCCAGATCGCCAACCCCGAGGTCCGCGTATCCGTAGGATTCTCGGGCTCGGGAGGCGGCTTCAAGCGCTTCTGTGCCGGCGAGACCGACATCTCGAACGCATCACGCCCCATCAAGGAAAGTGAAGTCGAGGCCTGCGCGGCTGCCCGGATCCAGTTCACGGAGCTGCCCGTGGCGTGGGATGGCCTCTCCGTGTTGGCGAATCCCGGGAACACGTTCGCCCAGTGCCTCACCGTGGACGAGCTCCGGAGCATCTGGGAGCCTGGCTCGTCAGTGCGGACCTGGCGCGACGTGCGCTCGGAATGGCCCACCGAGGAGATCCGGCTCTACGGACCGGGGGCCGACTCGGGGACCTTCGACTACTTCACCGAGACCATCATGGGAGAGACGGGCGCGATCCGACCGGACTTCCAGGCCTCGGAGGACGACAACATCCTGGTCCAGGGGATCGCCGGCGACGAGTACGCGCTGGGTTACTTCGGGTACGCCTACTACGCCGAGAACGCGCAGCGGCTCCGTCTCGTGGCGGTCGACGGCGGCGACGGCTGCGTCGCTCCCTCCGACCAGACCATCGAGGACGGGACGTATTCGCCTCTCGCGCGGCCACTTTTCGTGTACGTGAAGCACAGCGCTCTCGCCCGGCCCGAGGTCGAGGCGTACGTGGACTTCATGCTCCGGAGCGCGGCGGCGCTGGTCCCGGCCACGGGGTACCACGCCCTTTCGGCGGAACAGTATCAACAGGGTCTCGCCGCGGTGGCCTCGGCTGCCGGCGCCTCCCACTAAGCGCTGTCCGGCCACTCCATGAGTGAGGTGCAGCTCGCCGCGGGGCCGGCAACTTCCGGCCCGGCGGCCCTCTCGTTCAAGAGACATCGCAGCCTGAAGGAGCAGGTCATCGTCCTGATCCTCTTTCTGTGTGCTGCGATCTCCACCCTGATCACGGTCGGGATCGTCGCCGTTCTGCTCCGGGAGACCCTGGGGTTCTTCGCCGAGGTCTCCATCGTGGAGTTCCTCACCAACACGCAGTGGACGCCCCTCTACGTCGAGAAGAACTTCGGGATCCTGCCGCTGGCAGCGGGCTCGTTCATGGTGGCGGTGGGGGCGGCGGTAATGGCGGTTCCCGTGGGCCTCCTCACGGCGATCTTCCTGAGCGAGTACGCGGGTGTCCGGCTCCGGGCGGTCCTCAAGCCCATGCTGGAGATCCTCGCCGGGATCCCGACGGTCGTCTACGGCTATTTCGCCCTCACGTTCATCACGCCCCTGATCCGGAGCGCGTTTCCCGAGACCGATGTCTTCAACGCGGCCTCGGCCAGCATCGTGGTCGGGGTCATGATCATTCCCACCGTGGCCTCCCTGTCCGAGGACGCGCTCCGTGCGGTCCCCGCGGCACTCCGGGAGGGGGCCTACGGCCTGGGGGCCACCAAGCTCGAGGTGAGCACCCGCGTCGTGGTTCCAGCGGCGCTCTCCGGGGTGATCGCCTCGTTCATCCTGGCCATCTCCAGGGCCATCGGCGAGACCATGGCGGTGACCATCGCGGCGGGCGCCCTCCCGAACCTCACCCTCAACCCCCTGGAGTCCATCGAGACGATGACGGCGTACATCGTCCAGGCGAGCCTCGGTGACACCCCCCACGGGACCATCGAGTACAAGACCCTGTACGCCGTGGGCATGACCCTCTTCCTCATCACCCTGGGCATGAACGTCCTGAGCCAGTGGGTCCTGTCCCGGTTCCGGGAGGAGTACCAGTGAGCCAGACGCGCGCCCCTCTGGGGATGTCGGGCCGCGGACGCGACCGGCGTCGGCGCGTCGCTGGTGCCCTGTTCGCCACCCTGTGCGCCGCCGCCACCCTGGTGGGGGTGGTGGCGTTGGCTGTCCTGCTCACCGACGTGATCATGGACGGATCGCATCGCTTGAGCGTGGACTTCCTGACGAGCTTCGCCTCGCGCTTTCCCGAGAGGGCCGGCGTGAAGGCGGCCCTGGTGGGGTCGGTGTGGATCCTCGGCCTCACCGCGGTGATCGCGTTCCCGGTTTCGGTGGCGGCGGCCATCTACCTGGAGGAGTACGCCCCGAAGTCCTGGGTGACGCGGCTGATCCAGCTGAACATCGCCAATCTTGCCGGCGTCCCGTCCATCGTGTACGGGATGCTGGGGCTGACGCTCTTCGTGCGGGCTCTGGCGCTGCAGCGGTCCATCCTCTCGGGTGCGCTGACCCTCTCGATCCTGATCCTACCCGTGATCATCATGGCCTCGCAGGAGGCCATCCGGGCGGTCCCCCGCTCCCTCCGGGAAGCAGCGTACGGCCTGGGAGCCACCCGGTGGCAGGTGGTGAGCCTCCAGGTCCTTCCCATGGCCATGCCGGGGATCCTCACCGGCACGATCTTGGCGCTGTCCCGGGCCGTGGGGGAGACGGCGCCCCTCATCATGGTGGGCGCGGTCGGATTCCTCGCGTTCACTCCGAGCGGGGTCATGGATCAGTTCACCGTCCTGCCCCTGCAGATCTACAACTGGATCTCGCGACCTCAGGAGGAGTTCCATCAGCTCGCGGCGGCGGGCATCCTGGTCCTCCTGATCCTGCTGCTCACCATGAACGCGACGGCCATCATCCTCCGCAATCGCTTCCGGAAGCATCACTGAAGCCGCTGACCATGGCCACCACCTACGATATCGATACCGGCGGCGCCCGCCCCGCCCTCGAGGCCCGGGGGGTATCCGTCTACTACGGAGAGAAGCAGGCGGTCAGGAGCATCGACCTGATCATCCCGCCCAACCGGGTCGTGGCCCTCATCGGGCCGTCGGGATGCGGGAAGAGCACGCTGCTGCGCTGCTTCAACCGCATGAACGATCTGGTGCCGGGTGCCAGGGTGGAGGGAGAAGTGGACTTCCACGGACAGAACCTCTACGGCGCCCACGTGGATCCTGTCGAGGTGCGGCGGCGCATCGGGATGGTCTTCCAGAAGCCCAACCCATTCCCCAAGTCCATCTACGACAACACGGCGTTCGGGCCGAAGGTGAACGGATACAGGGGCGACATGGGCGTGCTGGTGGAGGAGTCCCTCCGTCAGGCGGCGCTCTGGGACGAGGTCCACGACCGCCTCGGTGATTCGGCGTACGCGCTGTCCGGCGGGCAGCAGCAGCGGCTGTGCATCGCCCGGACGCTGGCGGTGCGGCCGGAGATCGTCCTCATGGACGAGCCCGCGTCGGCGCTGGATCCCATCGCCACCCAGAAGATCGAGGAGCTCATCCTGCAGCTGAAGAAGGACTACACCATCGTCATCGTGACCCACAACATGCAGCAGGCGGCTCGCATCTCGGACTTCACGGCGTTCCTCTACATGGGGGAGCTCGTCGAGTACGGGCCAACGGGGACGATCTTCACCACTCCCAGGGAGGAGCGGACCGAGGCCTACGTGACCGGGAGATTCGGATGAGCGCGGACCAGCAGGGGCGCAGACGCTTCCAGGACGAGTTGGAGTCCTTGCAGGAGACTCTTCTGGAGATGGCCGGGATCGTCGAGCGGCTGGTGGGGGAGGCCGCCAACGCGGTGCTTCGTCGGGACCCCGCAGTGGCAGCTCGTATCGAGGCGGAGGATGACCACATCGACCAGCTCGAGGTGGAGATCGACGAGAGGGTCATGGAGCTCCTGGCGCTCCAGCAGCCCATGGCGAGCGTGCTGCGGCAGCTCATCGCCATCAACAAGGTGTCGAACGACCTCGAGCGCGTGGGGGATCACGCGGTCAACATCGCCAAGGCAGCCAGGCGCCTGGTGGACACCCAGCCGCTTCCCGAGATCCGCGAGCTCTCGGAGATGGTGGAGATCACCCGCGAGATGCTCGCGGATTCGCTCGCGGCCTACGTGACGCGCAACGCCGGCACCGCGCGCATGGTGTGCATCACGGACGACAAGGTGGACGATCTGCGCAAATCCATGTTCCGGATCCTGGTCACCCACATGCTGGAGGACCCCAAGCGCATCGGAGGGGCGCTGGAGCTTCTGCTGGTGTCGCAGAACCTGGAGCGCGTTGCCGATCTGGCCACCAACATCTCGGAGGACGTGGTCTTCCTCGTGGAGGGACGCACCATCAAGCACCACGCGGAGGAGCGCAGGGGGCGCGGCTCGGACGAGGACGACGCGCTGCCTTGAGGGCGGATTCACTCGCCCGAGACCGGAGGCCGGGCCGTCGGAAAGCGAGTCCGGTCAGTCAGGAATCCGCGCGCACGTTCCGTTGCGGACCCCACCTGGCGGCTCTAGTCTTCCCCGATGTCAGATCACCCACCCGACGCACCGGACGCGCGCACGGAAGATCCGGGCAGCAACGGGGCCGAGCTGCTCCCTCAGCTCAGGCCCCGAGCCATGAGCCAGGTGGTGGAAGCCCTCCTGGACGAGGTGATCACCGAAACCCAGCCCAAGGCCTCCCTGGACATCGGTAACCTCAGGGGCAGGGTGGCCATCGTGACCGGCGGGTCCACCGGCATTGGCCGGGCCATCGCCCTGGAGCTGGCGCGGTGCGGAGCCCACATCGGGTTCTGCTTCCTGGACGACGGGGCGTCGTCGAGGCGGGCCGCCCAGGACATGGCACGGGAGCTCAGGCAGGCCGAGGTGCGCATCCATTTCAGAGCCTGCGACGTGCGGGACTCCAAGGACGTGAAGTCCTTCGTGGACGAGGTGCACGAGAAGCTCGGCGGGATCCACGTCCTCGTGAACAACGCCGGCATCGGGATGGACGGAGCCTTGTGGCACATGGAGGACCACGAGTGGGAGGCGGTCGTCCGTACGAACCTGGACGGGGCGTTCTTCTTCATCCGCGCTGTAGCGCCTTACATGCGGATCAGGGAGTACGGCAAGATCGTCAACATCGCGTCGGTGCACGGTCTGCGGGCCGAGTTCGGGATCTCCAACTACTCCGCCTCCAAGGCGGGTCTCATCGCTCTGACCCGCAGCGCGGCGGTCGAGCTGGGTCCCAGGAACATCAATGTGAACGCGGTGGCGCCGGGCTACATCCGAACGACGCGGCTCACCGCCGGGGTGCCGTCGGAGATTCTGGATCGGGCTCGGGAGCAGTCGTCCCTCGGCCGTCTGGGCGACCCCCAGGACGTGGCCATGGCCGTGCTGTTCCTCGTCTCCGAGGCGGCCCGTCACATCACCGGAGCGGTGCTGCCCGTGGACGGCGGCTACCTCCTTTGAGCGCATACCGCCCGCCGTTGCTGTCGCGCCGCCCATTCCACATTCTCCGCGGATGCGACTCCTGAGACGCCTGTCCGGACTCATCGACGCCCTCAACGACCGTATCGGGGCAGCGATACGGTGGTTGGCCCTGATCATGGTGCTGGTCGGTGCCTTCAACGCCATCGCGCGATACCTGACCCGCTACACGGGCGTGGCGCTGAGCTCAAACGCGTACCTGGATCTCCAGTGGTATTTCTTCTCCTTGATCTTCCTGCTGGGAGCCGCATACGGGCTCAATCACGACGTGCACGTCCGCGTGGACGTTCTCTACGAGCGACTGGGAAGAAAGGCGCGCGCCTGGATCGATCTGGCGGGCACGGCCCTGTTCCTCCTCCCGTTCTCGTTGCTGATGCTGTGGGTGTCGTGGCCGGCGGTACGCAACTCGTGGGCCGTCCGTGAGGTCTCGCCGGATCCGGGGGGGCTGGCCCGCTACCCCATCAAGGCGGTCATCCTGGTGGGCTTCGCCCTTCTGGTCCTGCAGGGCGTCAGCCAGGTGGTGAAGCAGGTGGGGATCATTCGCGGGGAGCTGCCCGAAGACGAGGTCGCAGGCGACGCCGGCGACCACCTTCACGGAGGCCACCTGTGAGCGGGCTCTGGGGACCCGCCATGTTCTTCGGGGCTCTCCTGATGATCTTCAGCGGGTACCCCGTGGCCTTCGCGCTCGGGGGGACCGCCCTCCTCTTCGCCGTCCTGGGCTCGGCGGCGGGTCCATTCGACCTCGTCCTCCTCTACGCCCTGCCCGAGCGCACGTTCGGGACGATGTCCAACTACACGCTGCTTGCGGTGCCGTTCTTCATCTTCATGGGGACGGTGCTCGAGAAGAGCCGCTTGGCGGAGCAGCTCCTGGAGACCATCGGAGCGCTCTTCGGACGCTTCCGGGGTGGGTTGGCGTTGGGGGTCATCTTCGTCGGGGCCCTCCTCGCCGCGGCCACGGGTGTGGTGGGCGCCAGCGTGACCGCCATGGGACTGATCTCCCTGCCAGTCATGTTGCGCAACCGGTATCAGGAGGACTTCAGCCTGGGCGTCATCTCGGCTTCCGGCACCCTGGGCCAGATCATCCCTCCATCCATCGTGCTCATCGTCCTGGGCGACCAGATGGGGGTCTCGGTAGGCGACCTCTTCAGCGCGGCCCTCCTGCCGGGGCTGATCCTCACGGGAACCTACGCCGTCTACGTGTTCGGCCTGTCCCTCGTCAGGAAGGAGGTGGCGCCTGCCCTGAGCGAGGACGCCCGCTCGCACGGCATCGACCTGCTCCGTCGGGTCGTGGTGTCGCTCGTGCCGCCTCTCTTCCTCATCGTGGTGGTGCTGGGGAGCATCTTCGCGGGCGTCGCCACACCGACGGAGGCGGGAGCGCTCGGCGCCGTGGGCGCGATGCTCCTCGCGGCGCTCAACCGACAGCTCTCCCTCAAGACGCTCCAGGCGGCCATGGAGGAGACCAGCCGGTTGACCATCATGGTCATCTTCCTTCTCATCGGGTCCACCGCCTTCGCGCTGGTCTTCCGGGGCCTGGACGGAGACATCTGGATCGCCGACGCCCTCACCGCGGTGCCCGGAGGGGCCCTGGGCTTCCTTCTCGTGGTGAACGTGGTGGTGTTCATCCTGGGCTTCTTCATCGACTTCTTCGAGATCGCCTTCATCATCGTGCCACTCATCGTCGTGCCGGCGCAGATGCTGCAGATCGATCTCACTGTCCTGGGCATCGTCCTCGCGATGAACCTCCAGACCTCCTTCCTGACCCCCCCGTTCGGCTTCAGCCTGTTCTATCTCCGGGGCGTGACGCCGGACAGGATCCCCACCACCTCGATCTACCGGGGAGTGGTTCCGTTCATCGCCATCCAGCTCGTCGTGCTCGGAGCCATCATCTACTTCGCCCATCCCGCCACGCCGACGTTGCCGAGCCTTTTCTGATGAACCTCTACCGAGCCCTGGTCGGACCCTGCTGCGTCTTCCTGCTGATAAGTTGTGTCGGAGACGTGGCCGAGGAGGGAACGGGCCTGCCGACGCTGGTGCGGCACCAGGAGGGACCGTTCGCCGAGCACGGTGCCCAGCCGCTGGCGTGGGCCGACTACGACGGGGACGGTGATCTGGATCTCTTCGTGGGCTTCCGAGGCCGGGCCAACCGCCTCTACGAGAACCGGAGAGGGACGTTCGTGGACGTGGCGGCCGTGGTCGGCCTCGCCGACGAGGCGGAGACCCGGGCTGCCGCGTGGGGGGACTACGACGCGGACGGCGATCCGGACCTGTACGTCGGCTTCCGCCTCGATCCCGAGACACCCAACCGCCTCTATCGGAACGACGGAGGGAGGTTCGTCGACGTTGCCCCGGAGGTCGGCGTCGCCCGCTCAGGCAACACTCGACAGCCCTCTTTCGTGGACTACGACGGGGACGGCGACCTGGATCTCTTCGTGGCCTTTCGCGAGCAGGCCAACCGCCTGTATCGGAACGAGGGGGAAGGCTTCACGGACGTGACGGACGAGACAGGGTTGGGCGATCTCCGGCGCACGGTGGGCGCGGCCTGGTTCGACATGGACGGGGACGCGGATCTGGACCTCTTCCTGGCGAACCAGAACGGCGACGAGGACGCCCTCTATCGGAACCTCGGGGACGGGACCTTTGTTGACGTGGCCGCCGAGCTGGGTATGAGCCAGCCCGGGCGCACGGAGGAGCGGGGGAGCGTCGGGGTCGCCGTGGCCGACTACGACAACGACGGAGATCTGGACCTGTTCGTCGCATCCTACGGCCCCGACGTCCTCTGGCAGAACCGGGGAGCCGGAACGTTCGTCAACGTGGCCCCCGGGACTCCCCTGGCAGGCGATCATCACTCCGTTGCTGCCGCCTGGGGGGATTGGGACAACGACGGTTGGGTCGATCTGTACGTGGGGGCGTACTTGTCGGGGGTGGCCGAGGTGCCGGACCGGCTCTTCCGCAACCATCAGGGAGACTTCGAGGAAGTGACGCCGGAGATCGTCCTCGAGCGCGGCGCCAGCCACGGGGTCGCGTGGGCGGACCTGGACATCGACGGGGACCTGGACCTGGCCCTTGCCAACAACCACGAGCCGGACGGCACCCATTACGTCTATCGGACCGAGATGCCGGCGCGACGGAGCGGCCGCTCCCTGCAGGTGGCCGTCCTCGACGCCGAGGGACGCTGGACCCGAGCCGGCGCAGTGGTCACCGTGGAGGCCGACGGCGGAGACGCCGCCGCCCCGGGCGGCTTCACCACGAGCCGGCTGATGGACACGGGCGGAGGGTACGCCTCCCAGGGCGCCGGGCCGGTCCACTTCGGGATTCCGACGTGGGTCTCGACCGTAAGCGTGCGGGTGGTCTGGTTCCAGGCCGGTGAGCGCAGGACTGCACGCGTCCAAGGCGTGGACCCGGCCCGCTTCACGGGACAGTGGCTCACGCTCCGGCTGGGGGTAGAGTGAGCGCCGCCCGCCGCCGCAAGCCCTCGACGCTCAGGCCCAAGGCGGCGTTCACGGCGCTCGCGGAGGTCCCCCATCTGGGTCCGTGGGTGAGGAAGATCGGCTGGCCCAGGCTCCCGCGGGTCACCGAGCCGCACTTCCCCTACCTGGTGCGGTCCATCGTCTACCAGCAGCTCGCCGGTGCCGCCGCGGCCACCATCCACGGGCGCTTCGTCGACGCGGTAGGGGGAACGGTGACCCCGCGCTCCATCTCCCGGGCGTCCGATGCGCTCCTGCGGGCTGCGGGTCTGTCCCGTGGCAAGCTCGCCGCCATCCGGGACCTGGCGGCCAGGGCGCCGTCGCTCGGACTCGACGAGCTGGAGTGGCTGGACGACGAGGAGGTGTCGGAGCGCCTGACCACGGTGAGGGGCATCGGTCCGTGGACGGCGGACATGTTCCTCATGTTCGCCCTGCGGCGTCCCGACGTATGGCCGGTGGGAGACCTCGGGGTCCGTTCGGGGTATGCGAGGATCTGTGGACTCGGCGAGGCGCCGAGCCAGAAGGAGATGGTGCCGCTGGGTGACGCCTTCCGGCCGTGGCGCAGCGCCGCCGCATGGTATTGTTGGCGAGCCCTGGAGACGGACTAGGAGCCTGTTCGAGTAATCCAGTGGGCCGCGCGCAGGGGGCTCGCGAGTTTCAGAGTAGGAGAGACGACGAGTCGTAGCCGTAGCTACGGCGAGGAGGAAAGACGACCTATGGGACCGCGACCCCCCTCTGTGGCCGTGGCGTCCCCAACGCGGCCTACTGGATTACTCGGACAGGCTCCAAGCCCATGACTGCCCCAAGCCTCCTCGACCGCCTGAAGCACGCCCGCATCGTCCAGGTCCTCTTCGTCTATCTCGGGGCGTCCTGGGTCGTCCTCCAGATGGTGGACACCCTCGTGGGGCTGTTGTCCCTGCCCGACTGGGTCGGGCCAGTGGCGGTGCTGCTCCTGGTCATCGGGCTCGTCGTGGTGCTGGCCACGGCCTGGATCCAATCTCTGCCGTCCACCAAGGCGGCCGAGGAAGCGGGTCAGGTCCCCTCGGATTGGCAGGTGGCTCCCGGAGACGCCGTGGCGAGCCTCCTGTCGGGGAGGATCCCCCATCTCACGTGGGGTCGGG
Source organism: Gemmatimonadota bacterium (assembly GCA_039589955.1). Taxonomy (GTDB): domain Bacteria; phylum Gemmatimonadota; class Gemmatimonadetes; order Longimicrobiales; family Gaopeijiaceae; genus SZUA-318. The sequence goes on from JBDHGI010000034.1 coordinate 27,547, forward strand.
CGATCCTCGGCGGTGCCGTGGCCCTGTCGCTCCTCTTCGGGGCGGCGGGCCTCTACGTGGTGGCCACGGGTGGAGCCGGGCTGATCGGACCCACGGAAGCCGGGGCCGACGAGGCCGCCACCGGCATCGCCGTGGTGCCCTTCCACGTCACCGGAGGCGAGGAGCTGAACCTGTGGCGGGAAGGCATGGTGGACGTGCTGTCCGCCAACCTCGACGGGATGGGCGGATACCGCACCATCGACGCCCGGACCGTCATGGCCCGGTGGCGGGAACGGGTGGGGGACGAGGAGACGCCCGACCTGGAAACCTCCCTGACCGTTGCCGGCAACACCGGTGCCCGCTTCGGTCTGGTGGGATCCATGGTTGGCAGCTCAGGCGACGTGCGCCTCAACGCCGACGTGTACGACCTCGCCTCCGGGGACAAGGTCACCCAGACGTATGTGGAGGGGTCGGCGGATAGCGTCCTGGCGGTGGTGGGCCGTCTGACGGTGGAGCTCACCCGGGAGCTCCTCGCCTCCACGGGCCAGCAGCTCATGCAGGCCCCGCGGACCGCGGGCATCACCACCACGTCCCTCGACGCGTTGCGGGCCTACCTGGATGGCGAGGCCGCCTTCCGCCAGTCGGACTTCCCCACCGCGGCGGCAGCCTTCGAGCGGGCCGTGGACGCCGACTCCACTTTCGCCATGGCCTGGCGCCGGCTCTCCGACAGCTACGGGTGGATGGAGAACATCAACAGCGAGGAAGGGGGCAAGGCCTCGCGCCGGGTGGTGGAGCTGGCGGATCGACTCCCGATTCGGGAGCGGACCCTCATGGTGGCGGCGGAGCGGGCCCTGGACGAGGGCGACCTCTCGGCCCTGGGCGACCTCCGGGAGATCGTCAGCAAGTATCCCGACGACCCGGAGGGGTGGCACACGCTGGGCGAGTTCTACCGCCACGTGGGCACGCCGGCGGGGCTGTCCACCGAGGCCGACGAGCTGGAGGTGTTCGAGAAGGCCGTGAGCCTGGATCCCACCTTCACGCCCTACTACATCCACTACATCGAAGCGCTTGTGGGACAGGGACGGGGGTTGGACGCAAGGGAAGCCCTGGCTACGTACGACGACCTGGCTCCGGGCATCGCCAGTCCCCACCTGTCCCTGGGGGTGGACCTCTTCGGGGGAGACGAGGCGGCGCGCGCGGCAGCCCTGGCCGGGCTTGACACCGTGCCGGAGGATATCCTCGTGCGCACGTTCCGAGAGATGCCCTGGAGGGCGCTGAACGACCCGGAGGCTTCGGTGGAGGTCGCCAGGGCCGCCTACGCCGCTTCCGGGTACCCCGTATTCCTGAGCAACATCGCATCCATCTACGTGGGTCGGGGCAAGCTGGTGGCTGCTGCTGCCGAGGTCACCGATCCGGCGGTGAGTCCCTTCGTGAAGGTCTCGCTGGCCACCGACCTGCTGCACCTCGGGCTCCCGCTCCCGGGAACGCTCCAGGTCGCGCTGGACGATCTGGACGTCTGCCCCGACCGTGAGGATGCTGGGGCGGCGTGCATGTTCATGGTGGGTGCGGCGGCCGCCTTCGCCGGGGACCAGACGGTTTGGCAGGCGTGGGTGGACCGGAATCGCGGGCTGGCCATCCGTTTCGACGAGGAAGGCAGCGGATCCCACGCCCGCCAGCACGACGCCATCGCCGACGCCCTGGAGGCGTTCTGGATCCTCGAGCACGAGGGGGACGAAGGGGACGCGGTGGAGAAGCTCTCGGGTGCCGCGCTCCGGCTGGATGGCTCCATGGGCTACTACATCCGATGGCATCTGGCGGAGCTCCAGGGCCAGGAATCCCCCAGGCGCGCCCTGGAGACGCTGGAGGGGCTGGCCTCCGGGCTGGGGGAGGGGTACGCCCAGATCCGGATCGGCACGGTCCGTGAGCGCCTGGGCGACGATGCCGGCGCCCTGCGGGCCTATGGGCGGGCCGCGGACGTCTTCGCCGGCGCCGACGATGGACACCCGTACGCCGGGCAGGCCAGGGAGGGTGTCGCGCGTCTCGGTGGCTGAGCGGCTCCCTCGGGATCGACTCCGAGAGCACGCGGGGTAGCTCCCCTACCCCTCCGGCGCGTTGGCGAAATGGGCGTGGAGGATGCGGTAGCCGTCCCCTCGCGCCACGAAGACGAAGGTCACCGGGCCCCGTTGGGGCGGATCGTCGGACTCGGCCCGGGCGAAGAGCCACTGGGCCAGGACCACCGCAGCGGCCCCGTCCCACCGCATCTCCACGTCCTCCAGCCAGAGGCGGGCGCCCGTGGGCGCGCCGCCGGGTCGGAAGCCGAAGCCGCGGTGGTGCTCCCGCAAGGCTTCGATGCCCTGGACCAGCCCCGGGTACTCCGACGAGAAGTAGGTCACGGCCTCGTCGGCCACGAAGAGGCGGTCGACCTCGTTCAGGTCGTAGCTGTTCCACATGGCCACCCAGGCCTCGAGGGCCTTGTTCAGCGCGGCGTCCCGATCCTGGATCGGACCCATCAAGGCCATGGTCAGCAGGAGCACGGTTCTCATGGAAGCAGGTTGCGCCGGAAGCGGGGTGCCCGTCAATTGGCGCCCCTTCGTGAACCCCATCCGACGAGGACCATGAAACACGCCATCCGTCTCGCTGTCGCGCTCGCCCTGGCCGCCGCTCCCCTCACTGCCCAGGAGGTGGGTGGCATGGGCATGGGCGGCGAGCATCGGCCCGTGGTCATCAGGGCCGCCCGCCTGCTGGACGTCCGCTCCGGACGCATGCACGAGGACGCCACCGTCGTGGTCGAGGGTGACCGCATCACCGAGGTGAACCCCGCAGCCACCCCCGAGGGCGCCCACGTCATGGACCTCGGCGACGTGACGCTCCTGCCCGGATTCATCGACGCCCACACCCACCTGGTCAGCCAGATCGGAGCCAACTCCTTCACCGCCCCGGTCACGCAGACGCTGGCCGATGCCACCCTCGGCGCGGTGAAGTACGGCGCCGTCACGGTGCGCGCGGGCTTCACCACGGTTCGTGACTTCGGGGGTGACGCCACGGTAGCCCTGGGCAAGGCGGTGGAGCGGGGAGACGTGGTCGCGCCCCGGATCGTTCCTTCCCGTCATCCGCTGGGCATCACCGGCGGGCACTGCGACGTGACGGGCTTCGCGCCGGGCATCCTCGAGGGTGGCATCGAGACGGGTGTGGCCGACGGTGTCGACGAGGTCCTCAAGGCGGTTCGGTACCAGATCAAGCACGGCGCCCAGGTCATCAAGACCTGCGCCACCGCCGGCGTCCTCTCCATGGAGGGTCCCGTGGGAGCCCAGCAGTACTCCTACGAGGAGCTCAAGGCCATGGTCGACGAGGCGGCCCGTCACGGGATCAAGGTGGCCGCCCACGCCCACGGACCCGACGGCATCCTCGCCGCCGTGCGGGCCGGCGTCGCGTCCATCGAGCACGGCTCCATGCTCACCGACGTCATCATCCAGGAGATGAAGGAGCGGGGCACCTACCTGGTGCCCACCACCTACCTGGCCGACGAGATTCCCCTCGACCAGCTACCTCCCCTGGTGCGCGGCAAAGCCGAGCAGATCATGCCGGGGATGCGGAGAAGCCTGGAGCGCGCCATCGCCGCGGGCGTCCCCATCGCGTTCGGCACGGACGCCGGCGTCTACCCCCACGGCCGGAACGCAGGGGAGTTCGAGATCTACGTGAAGCTGGGCATGAGCCCCCTGGAGGCCCTGCGGACCGCCACGATCCACGCGGCGGACCTGCTGGGGCGCGACGACCTGGGCTCCCTCGAGCCGGGCATGCTGGCCGACATCGTCGCGGTCCCCGGGGATCCGCTGGAGGACATCTCGGTGACCCGGGACGTGCGCTTCGTGATGCTGGGCGGGCGCGGCGTCAAGCACGTCGTGAACGGCCGCGACATGCACGGTGGAATGGGGTACTAGCGGAGACGGAGATCCACCACGACGGGGAGGTGGTCCGATACCCGAGAGTCGGTGACCTCGAGACCGAGGCTCCGCAGGGCATCGGGGCTCAGGTCCTCGGTGGTGAAGACGAAGGCGTCGACCACCTCCACGGCCCCGGCGGGCACGAGGAGGAAATCGAGGCGCCCGGGGGCGAAAGGCGCCTCGGGGTTGCGCCAGGTGGCCAGCGTGCCCTCGCCCAGGCGCACGGCGTCCACGGGCCGGAGGTCGGAGCCGTCGGTGTCGAGTCCCTGGACCAGCGTGGACAAGGGCTTCCGCGAGCCCACCAGGTTCAGGTCGCCTCCGATGACCACGGGGCCTTCATAGACGCGCCGCTCCTCGTCCACCCGGTTTCGCAGGGTCCGGGCCTGGAGGTCGCGGAGCAGGTCCTGCGGACTGCCCGCCCATCCCGCGCTCTGCAGATCCACGGGCACGAACAGCACGTCGGTTCCCTCCACGGCGACCCACGCCCCGGTCGCGGACAGGCCCCGTGCCTGCTCCGTCTCCAGGAGCCGACGGAAGGACTCCGGCACCTGAGTGGCGAGCGTGTCAAACGCTCCCGGGGGGTAGCGCACGGTCTGCAGGGTCTCGGCGGGGCGGACGTCCCGGTTCCGGGCGGCCACCACCGTCCGCTGGCGCCCGCCGGTCCGGCCCACCTCGAAGCGCCACTCACCAAGGTCCGCCAGCGGCCGGAGGTCGAAGAAGGCCCCCACCGATTCCGTGGTGGTGCCCGCGGGCGCCTCGTCCAACAGCACCACGTCGGGGGCAAGCACCGCCAGGACGCGGGCGAAGGACTCCCGATTGATGTCGAAGGAGCGACTCGCCACGTTCCACTGCACGACGCGCAGTGCGTCCTCACGACGGGTCAGCCGGTGCGCCGGCGCGCCGGGTGGCGGGGCATGGGGCTCGGTCCGGAACCGGTAGGAGCCCACGTCCGTCTCGTCGGCCACCCGCCCGCCCTCCGTGTACACCGCCTTGAGTCGGACCTCGCCGCCCAGCGCGGGGAAGCCTGATCCGCCCAGACGCGACATCCGCAGCTCGAACCGGGAGGCGGACCACGTTGGCGCCGCGGTGACGCCCAGAGCGTGGCTGGTCACGCCGGCGGGAGCGTCGTCCCCGCCCAGGGCAGTGAGGGACAAGCCCGATCCTCGTCCGGCCGCCGTCCCACCGGGGGAAAGCTCGAGGACGATGTCGACGCCTGGCATGCCGTGGAGCTCCTCGCCGGTGGAAGACTCGTCGTCGGCGTCCACCAGGAGGTGGAGGGTTCCCGGCAGCCTCTGGACGGTGACCTCCCGGCCGAGATCGAGGGCCAGGAAGAGCCAGGGCGCCTCGTCCAGACCCTGTATCGACCGGATGTCGAGGGCGGCCTCCGGCGCGTCGGCCGGGTCGTCCACCACCCGTCGCGCGCGAGTCCACTCGGCGAAGTCACCGTCCAGGAGCACGGTATCGGGTCCGGTCGGGGGACCGGGCTCGCCCGCGTCGCCGCAGGTGGCGAGCACGAGCAGGGAGACGAAGGCGAGCCTCCGCCCCGGACGCGAGGCAGGCATGGCGGGGTCTCGCGGCGCCTCAGCCCCTCATGTCCGCCGTGCCGATGCGGGGGAAGGCGAAGTTCGCGTAGGCCAGCTCGTTCCCGGCGGAGTAGGGGAACGCCTGGGCACGGAACTCCTTCCAGTTGTCGTAGACGGTGCGGAAGGAAGCCTCGTCAGCGGCCTGCTCCTCGAGGTAGGCGTTGGCCTCCCGCCAGGCCGCCTCCATGATCTCCGTCGAGTACTGCCGGAGCATCACGCCGTTGTCCCGGACCAACCTGCGGAGCGCCAGGGGGTTTGAGGCGTCGTACGCCGCCAGGCTGTGTGAGATGGTCTCGGCGCACGCGCTGTGGAGCGCTTCCTGGTAGGCCGGGGGAAGCTGGTTGTAGGCGTTCAGGCTCACGAGGAGGGATCCGGTGAGGCCCGGCTCCCACCAACCCGGATAGTAGTAGTTCTCGGCGATCTGATGGAAGCCCAGCTTCTCGTCGTCGTAGGGTCCGACCCACTCCGTGGCGTCGATGGCGCCGCGCTCCAGGGCAGGGTAGATGTCTCCGCCTCCCAGGACCTGCACCGCCACCCCCAGGCGGGCCATGATCTCGCCCCCGATGCCCGGAATGCGCATGCGCAGGCCGCTCAGCTCCGAGAGCGAGCCCACCGGCTCACGGAACCACCCACCCATCTGCCCACCGGTGGACACGGCGGGGAACGAGACGATGCCGAAGTCCGCGTAGATGGAGTTGAGGACGTCCAGGCCTCCACCGTGATAGAACCAGGCGATCTGCTGCCGGGTGCTCAAGCCGAAGGGCACCGACGAATCGAAGGCGAGGGCGGGGTTCTTGCCGATGTAGTAGTACCCCGGGGACACGCCGCATTGGACGGTGCCCTGCTGGACCGCGTCCATGACTTGCAGCGCCGGGACGATCTCCCCTGCCGCGTACACGCGGATCGTGAAGCTACCGCCGGTGAGGGCCTCGACGCGCTCGGCGATTCTCTCGCCGGAGCCGTGGATGATGTCCAGGCTCCGAGGGAAGCTGGTGGCCAGACGCCAGCTGACACGGGGGCCCGTCGCCCCCGAAGTGCCCTGCGGCTCGGAGCCGGTCTCCCCGCCGGCGCACCCGGTGAGCGTGGCGGCTCCTGCGGCACCCACGGAGGCCTTCTTCAGGAATTCACGTCGCTTCAGAGTCATGGGATCGGGGCCTCGCGGCAGGATATCGGTCACGGTTCGGAGTGGCGCGGGGTAAGGTAGGCACCGGCGCCGAGCGTGCAATCACCGCTGGCGCGAGCCGCCCGTTCGGTGGATCTTCCCATCCCTTCAGCACGACCCGAACCCCTGAGGCTTCCGATGTCCGCCGTCTCTCTCCGCCGTGTGGCTCTAGCCGCATCTTCGGTCCTCCTGGCCACGCCTGCCGTGGGAGTCGCTCAGCCCGTAGAGGGCGTGCGCGCCCGGGGGGGCATGGTGGTCTCGGAGCACTGGCTCGCCAGCGAGGTGGGCCGGGACGTTCTTTCCGCAGGCGGCAACGCCGTGGACGCGGCCATCGCCACGGGCTTCGCGCTGGCCGTGACCCATCCGTCCGCCGGGAACATCGGGGGTGGGGGCTTCATGGTCATCCGCTTCCCCAATGGCACCACGACGGCATTGGATTTCCGGGAGCGGGCCCCCCTGGCCGCGTCCCCCGAGATGTGGCTGGACGAGAACGGGGAGTACTCCTCCCAGATCCACCACTACTCCCACAAGGCGGTGGGCGTGCCGGGCACGGTGGCGGGCTTCGACAAGGCCCACCGGCTGTACGGGTCGGTGAGCTGGGAGCGCCTGGTCACGCCGGCGGTGTCGCTGGCCGAGGACGGCTTCGAGGTGACGGAGAGACTGGCCGGGGGACTGCGGTCCCTCATCGAGCGCAGGAGCCAATACCCCGCCACGGTGGCCGCATTCTCCAGGGACGGCGTCCCCTACGAGGCGGGAGAGATCCTCCGGCAGCCGGATCTGGCGCGGACCCTCCGGCGCATCGAGCGGGACGGCCGGGACGGCTTCTACCGCGGCGAGACCGCCCGTCTCCTCGCCGACGAGATGCGAGCAGGCGGGGGTCTCATCACCGAAGCCGATCTGGAGCTGTACCAGGCGAGGGAGCGGACGCCCGTGCGGGGGACCTACCGGGGCTACGACATCGTCAGCATGCCCCCGCCCAGCTCCGGAGGCGTCGCTCTCGTGACGATGCTCAACGTGCTGGAGGGATACGACCTGGCTTCGCTCGGCCACAACACGACGCCGTACCTCCACGTCCTGGCCGAGGCCATGCGCCGGGCCTTCCGCGACCGCGCCCAGTACCTGGCGGACGTGGACCACGTGGACGTCCCCGTTCACTACCTGACCGGCAAGGACCACGCGCGGGAGCTCCGGGAGGGCATCGATCCGGCCCGGGCGTCCGTGTCGGCGGCGGCGGACGTGACCCAAGGGGACGAGAGCCCCGAGACCACCCATTACTCGGTCGTGGACGCCGACGGCATGGCCGTCTCGGTGACGTACACGCTGGAGGCCGGGTACGGGTCGGGGATCGTGGTCCCCGGAGCCGGCTTCCTTCTGAACAACGAGATGGGCGACTTCAACGCGGGCCCCAACCTCACCAACGAGCGGGGTCTCATCGGGACCCGGGCCAACCTGGCACGACCGGGTCAGCGGATGCTCTCGTCCATGACGCCGAGCATCGTCTCCAGGGATGGAGAGCTCGTGGCCGTGGTGGGCAGTCCCGGTGGGCGGACCATCATCAACACCGTGCTTCAGGTGATCGTCAACGTGGTGGACTTCGGCATGGGCATCCAGGAGGCGGTGAGCGCGCCCCGCATACACCATCAGTGGCTTCCGGACCGGATTCGCATCGAGAACGAAGGCGTCGAGGAGTCCACGGTGGCCGGGCTCCGCGAGCTGGGGCACGAGGTCTCCATGGGTGGGCGGCAGGGTCTCGCCCATTCCATCATGATCGATCCACGAACCGGCGATCGTGTTGGCGCCGCCGACCCCCGGAACCCGGACGCCGGGGCCCGCGGGCACTGATTCGGGGTGGAATGCGTTAGCTTGGTGACGCTGGACGACGAACCGAACCACGAGGAACGATCGTGACGACTGCCCCGATTCTCGCCCATCTGACTGCCGCCGTGCTGGCGTCGGCCACCGCCTCCCCGGGTGCCACGGCCGCCGTGCTGGCCCAGATCCAGCAGAGCGAAGGCCATTACCACGAGGGAGAGCTCGGCGAGAAGTACCTGTACGTGGAATCCCGGCTGAAGTGTGACTGCGGGTGCGGCCTGGACGTCCACTCGTGCCAGTACCAGATGCAGTGCGGAACGTCGCCGGCGTGGTCGGCACGGATCCGCCGCGATCTGGAGGCCGGCATGAGTGTCGAGGCCATCGAAGCCAGCTTCGTCGCGGAGTTCGGTCCGACGGTCCTGATGGCGCCTCCGGCGGAGGGGTTCAACCTCCTGGGCTACCTGCTGCCGGCCATGGCCATCGTGACGGCGGGCATGATGGTGGGTCTGGTCATCCGTGGCGGAGCCGGCCGAAGACAGGAGGTCGCCCCGGTCCAGGAGCTCTCCGAGGCGGACCAGGCGCGGCTGGCCGAGGAGCTGAGAAAGCTCGAGGAGGCGGAGAGCCCCGACTGGTAGGTCAGCCGCCCACGGGCGTGAGCCACCCCCGGGTGTCCTCGATCTCCCCCTTCGCGGTCGCCATGAACCGTCGCTGGATGTCCAGGGTGACGGGGCCAGCCTTGCCGGACCCGATGGGGATCCGATCGACGCTGCGGATGGGGGTCACCTCCGACGCGGTCCCGGTGAAGAAGAGCTCGTCGGCGGTATAGACGCTCTCCCGGGGCACGTCCTGCTCCCGGATGGCATAGCCCAGGTCTCCGGCGATGGCGATGACCGCGTCTCGGGTGATTCCCGAGAGCGACGTCCCGTCGAGGAAGGGCGTGATGATCATACCCTCCCTCACCAGGAACAGATTCTGCCCGCTCCCCTCGCTCACCAGGCCGTTGGGGCCCAGAGCGATGCCCTCCACGTAGCCGTTGACCACCGCCTCCATCTTGATGAGCTGCGCGTTCACGTAGTGGCCCGCGGCCTTGGCCTGGACCGGGTAGGTGTTCGGATGGGCGCGAGTCCAGGAGGACACGCACACGTCAACGCCTTCGGCCAGGGCGTCCTCGCCCAGATACGCTCCCCAAGGCCAGGCGGCGATGTAGGTCTCCAGCGGGCTATCCACGGGGTTCATCCCCGCCGACCCATAGCCCCACAGGACCATCGGGCGGATGTAGCCGTCGCTCAGGCCGTTCTTCCGAACGGTCTCCTTGCAGGCCTCCGCCAGGGCCGCCTCGTCGTGGGACAGGGGCATGCGGTAGATCCTGCATGAATCGTGAAGGCGGCGGATATGCTCCCGGAGGCGGAAGATGGCCGGGCCCGAGGGAGTGTCGTAGACACGGATGCCCTCGAAGACCGAGGACCCGAACTGGACCGCCACGGTCAGGATGTGGATCCGTGCGTCCTTCCACGGAATGAACTCGCCGTCCTTCCAGATCCAGTCCGACGCCACCAACGCTGATGTGCCCATGCCTCTTTCCTCCGGGCCTCGCGGCCGGTCGTCCCTAGAAGAGTCCCTTGATCCAGCCGCCGTCCACGGCGACGGACTGTCCCGTGATATACGCCGCCCGCTCCGAGCAGAGAAACGCCGCCAGCCCCGCCAGCTCGTCGGGCTCGGCCAGGCGGCCGGCGGGAATCTCGCGCTCCCAGTCCTGGTAGATCTCCGTCACGCTCCTTCCGGAGCGGCCTGCCGCCGCCTCGGCGAGCTGCTCGAGGCGCTCGGTCCGGGTGAAGCCGGGCAGCACGTTGTTCACGGTCACGCCGAAGGGCGCGGCCTCGTTGGCGATGGTCTTGGCGAACCCCGTGACGCCGGCCCGCAGGGCGTTGGACAGGATCAGCCCGCCCACCGGCTGCTTCACGGAGATGGAGGTGACGTTCACGATCCGCCCCCAGCCCCGATCCTTCATGTCGGGGAGCACCTCCCGCACGAGGTTCACGACGCTCTCGAGGTTCTGGGCGATGGCGCGCCGCCAGTCCTCCTCCCCGTGGTCCTCGAAGGGGCCCGAGGGAGGCCCTCCGGTGTTGGTGACGAGGATGTCGAGGGGTCCACAGGCGCTTCGCGCGCCGGCGACCACCGTCTTCACCGCGCGGGGGTCCGACAGATCCCCCGGAGCCGCCACGACGTCCGCGCCCGTGGAGTCGGCGATTCTCCGGGCGGCTTCCGTCAGCTTCTCCGGGGATCGGGAGTTGATGGCCACCGACGCTCCCTCGGCGGCCAGCGCCCGGGCGATGGCCCAACCGAGGCCCCGGCTGGCTCCACAGACCAACGCCGCCTTCCCCTTCAGTCCGAGTTCCACGGCTACTTCCGGTGGAAGTAGGAGTCCGTCCCGTCCAGCCAGTCCTGGCGGGGCGGATCGAAGACGTCGACGTCGAACGTGTCCTCGAGGGCTTCGGCCCTGTGAGGCACGTTGGAGGGGATGTACAGGACCTCTCCCGCCCTCACGACCAGCTCCTCCCGGTCGGGATCGTCCTCGGCGCCGATCCAGAAGCGCAGAGCCCCCTCCAGGATGTAGGTGAGCTGTTCGTTCTCGTGCTGGTGCGTGGGGACGATGGCGCCCTTGTCCAGGTATACATGGGCGATCATCATCCGTTTACCGGTGATGAGGCGGCGGGAGATGTGGTCGGTGACCCTCTCTCGGGGAAGGTCGTCCCAGCGGGTGTGGCGAACCAGGGAGCCCATGGCCGTTCAGGTTGAGGTACCGTGGAAGTCGGGGAAGGCAATCGGCGCAACGGGCCGCTCTCTGTCAACCGACCCGGACGGGCGCGGCACCGCTGACCGAGGGAAACGCGGGCGGTGAGGGAGTGTAGCACGGGGCACACAGCGAGGCAGAAAGGAGGGCCACGAGGGAGGTGCCAGGTGGACGACAAGGTCGAGAAGTCGGATGAGGAGTGGCGGCGGATCCTGAGCGATGAGGAGTACGGCATCCTTCGTGAGAAGGGCACGGAGCCGGCGTTCTCGGGCGCGTATTGGAGCGAGAAGGCGAGGGGCATCTACCGCTGCCGCGGTTGCGGGACTCCCCTGTTCTCCTCCTCGGCGAAGTACGACTCGGGCAGCGGCTGGCCGTCGTTCTGGGACGCCCTCGACCCCTCGAACCTCCGGAGCGAGGTGGACCGCAGTCACTTCATGGTGAGGACCGAGGTCATGTGTGCGGTGTGCGACGGTCATCTGGGACACGTGTTCACCGACGGTCCCCGCCCCACGGGGATCCGGTACTGCGTGAACTCCTCCGCGCTCCGGCTCGAGAGGGCCGCCTCGCCGGACTCCTCCGAGGGGAAGGACGACGAGGGCTCCTGACGGCCCCCTCGCCCGCCGGAGCGCCGAGGTTCAATGCCGGCGGTCCTTTTCCTACCTTTCGTGGCCCTTGCGCCGACCCGAGTCATCGAGCCTGGAGATGGCCTTGAACGGACCCGTCGATCACCCATGGAGGAGCGCGGTGCTGACCGCGCTCTTCGTGATGGGGCTGGCCGGTTGCGCGGGGACCGCGTCTCCGCCGGAGCCCGGGGAGCAGCGGGGCACGCCTCCGGATCTTCGAGGCCGCCGGGTGATGGTGCTGCCCGTGCAGGAGAACCTCGGTGTCCCCGGCGATCTCGACGCCGAGGTGGCGTTCGGCCTGAGGGGTCGGGGCGCCGGGGTGACCTGGATCATGCCCCCGGAGCTTCAGCAGGTGGTGGATCGCTCCCCGGGCTCCAACCTCAGGGTCCGATCGCTCCCCGTGGGCGTGTTCACGATGGCGGAGGTGCGGAGGATCGGCGACCCCCTCTACGGCGATCTCCGGCGGTTGTCAGAGTTCGTGGATGCCGAGGTTGCCCTGATCCCCGTGCGAGCGTGGACGGCCACGGAGGGCGCCGAGGATCCGAGGGTCCGCCTCTCGATGTCCCTCGTCGACGTGCGCACAGGCCGTGTCCTCTGGTTCGGCGTGACCGAGGGGAGCCCGCATCCGCTGGACGACCCCCGGGCGCTGGCGTCGGTCGTGGACCGAATGGCCCGGACGTTGCTGTGGTACGCCGCCGGATGAGGGGGACAGGGCGGGGGAGCCGGGCGTGACGAGTCGTGAGGGGGACTGCATGGGTCGACGGTGGCCTGGCAACAAGGGTCTGATCCTGGCGGTGGCCCTGGCGTCCGCCGGGTGTCCGCAAGCCCAGGACCTGACGCTTCCGACGCCCGACGAGGCTGCGGCGTACTACACCTACCAGGGCGGGTTGGAGGCGCGCGTCAGCGGCAACGTCGTCGAGCTCATCGCCCATCAGCCGACGGCGCAGCTCCGACGGGGTGGCAGCCTGTGGGCCAAGGTGGGCCCCTACGTCCTCCTCTTCAGCGAGGAGACACACCAGCTCCTGGAGGACTACCCCGGAGTGGCGGGCGTGCGCGTGATGACCCGGATCCGGGGTGGCCCCGAGGTGGCGAGGGCGCTCCTCCCCCGCACGGAGCTCACGGGGGTCCTGTGGAGGCGATCCATGAACATCGCCGGTAAGGCGCGGCTGCAGGGCACCGAGCACCCGAGCCTGCTCGAGGACCTCGTGCGTTGGGGAGAGGAGCATACGGAGTTCGAGTACAACCCGCGGTACACCTCACGCTGACGTGGGACCCCGATCCGACACGGCCGACGCATGCCCCAGACCATCACGGTGATCCCCGGTGACGGCATCGGGCCGGAAGTGACCGCCGCCACGCTCTCGGTGCTCCGGGCGGCCGGAGCCGATCTCGACTACGACGAGCGGCTCGCCGGCGTCACCGCGCTGGAGCTGGTGAACGATCCGCTCCCGCGGGAGACCCTGGACTCGGTCCGGGAGCACCGGGTCGTGCTGAAGGGCCCCCTCACCACGCCCTCGGGCACGGGCTTCCGGTCCATCAACGTCGCCCTGCGGAAGGAGTTCGATCTGTACGCCAACGTCCGCCCTGTGCGCACCATCATGCCCGGCGGCCGCTACGAGGACATCGATCTCGTCCTGATACGGGAGAACACCGAGGGGCTCTACGTGGGGGTGGAGCACTTCATCGGGATGGAAGGAGATCCCCGCGCAGCTGCCGAGTCCGTGATGATCATCACCCGTTTCGGCGCCGAGCGCATCAGCCGGTACGCCTTCGAGTACGCCCGGCGGGAAGGAAGGAGGAAGGTGACGCTGGCCCACAAGGCCAACATCCTGAAGTATACGCAGGGTCTCTTTCTGGACGTGGCCCACGAGGTGGCCAAGGAATTCCCCACCATCCAGTGGGAGGACCGCATCATCGACGCCACCGCCATGCAGCTGGTCCTCGATCCCCACCGCTTCGACGTCCTGGTGATGGAGAACATGTTCGGCGACATCCTGTCCGACCTGATGGCGGGCCTCGTGGGAGGGCTTGGCTTCGCTCCCGCCGGCAATATCGGTGACGACGCGGCCATGTTCGAAGCGGTCCACGGCTCGGCGCCGGACATCGCGGGCCAGGGAGTCGCCAACCCCACGAGCCTTCTCCTGTCGGCGTGCATGCTCCTCGACCACGTGGGCCAGGACGTCACCGCCGACCGAATCCGTGGCGCCGTCGACACGGTCGTGAGCCGGGGTGAGGTCCGCACCGTCGACATGGGAGGCCGCGCCCCGACCCGGGAGTTCACCGATGCGTTGGTCCGGGCCCTGGACCGGGGGGAGTGACCCGTGGCCGACCGTCCCACCTGGCGCGACCGGTATCCCGATGAGGTGACCTGCGTGCGGTGCCTGGAGCGGCGCGACCTCATGGAAGTCGACCGCCTGATGTGGTGCGACCGGTGCCGGCGCATCGCCCGGAACCGCGCCGGATGGTGGGGGTGGGCCATCGGGCTGGCCTTCGGGGCCGGCGTGGCCGCGTACGTGTGGATCGCCATCCGACCGACGGACCTGGTCATCGGGGGTTGGATCGCCACCGTCGTGGCGGGCGTGTGGATCGCGTCTAAGGTGGGCAGGGAGCTGAGCTACGGCATCATGCGCTTCCGGAACACCCACGCCATGGACGCCGCCCCTCCGGGGCCTCCCCCCGGGGACGACCCGCGCTAGATTGACCGGATCGGCGGGCCCCGGCCCGCGTGCTGCCCTCCAGAAAGGTCCACACGATGGCCAGGTTCGAAGGCTTCGACTTCTACGATATCGAGTCCCTCCTCTCCGAGGAGGAGCGCATGGTCCGGGACACCATCCGAGCCTGGGTGGACGACCGTCTCATGCCCCTGATCGGCGACGCCTACATCGACCGGCGCTTTCCCAGGGAGCTCGTCCCCGAGCTGGGTGAGCTCGGTGTCCTGGGCGCGAACCTGCCGGAGAAGTACGGCTGCGCCGAGCTCAACAACGTGGCCTACGGGCTGATCATGCAGGAGCTCGAGCGGGGGGATTCGGGGATCCGCTCCTTCGCCTCCGTGCAGGGGGCCCTGGTCATGTACCCCATCTTCGCCTTCGGGTCGGAGGACCACCGGCGCACCTGGCTGCCCCGGCTGGCCTCGGGCGAGGCCATCGGATGCTTCGGCCTGACGGAGCCCGACTACGGCTCGAACCCCGCGGGGATGATCACCCGGGCCGAGAAGACCTCCGACGGGTGGGTCCTCAACGGAGCCAAGATGTGGATCACCAACGGCTCCCAGGCCGACGTCGCCGTCGTATGGGCCCAGACGGGTGAGCAGGGGGACCCGAAGTCCATCCGGGGGTTCGTGGTGCCCACCGACACGCCGGGCTTCAGCGCAAGGGACCAGAAGGGCAAGCTGAGCCTGCTGGCTTCGGACACGAGCGAGCTCGTGCTGGAGGACGTTCACCTGCCGGAGGACGCCTACATGCCCGAGAGCACAGGGGGGCTGAAGCACCCCCTCATGTGCCTCACCCAGGCCCGCTACGGCATCGCGTGGGGCGCCGTGGGCGCCGCCATGGCGTGCATGCACGAGGCTTTGTCGTACGCCAAGGAGAGGGTCATGTTCGACGGGCCCATCGCGGGCAAGCAGATCCAGCAGGTCCGCCTGGCCGAGATGCTGACGAAGATCACCCAGGGTCAACTGCTGGCGTACCGCCTGGGTCGCTTGAAGGACGAAGGGACCATGACGCCCTTCCAGGTCTCCATGGCGAAGCGGGCCAACGTGGACATGGCGTGTGACATCGCCCGCGAAGCGCGTAGGCTGCTGGGTGCCAACGGCATCCTGGTCGAGTACCATTCCATGCGACACATGGCGAACCTGGAGTCGGTGTACACCTACGAGGGAACGCACGACATCCACTCCCTGATCCTCGGTCAGGCCATCACGGGGATCTCAGCCTACTAGACCGAACGCCATGACCCTTTCCCGCCGAGGCTTCGTTACCGGCGTCACCGCCGCGGCCGTCGCGCACCCGCTCCGGGTTCGGGGGGAGCCCGCTCCTCCCC
>JBDHGI010000035.1:0-26894 GCA_039589955.1 Gemmatimonadota bacterium
GAAGGAGGGGCCTACGGATCCGGGGACAACGGTACGGCAGGGGTGGTCGCGGATCTCACCTATCAGCCCGACAACGTTCGCGTGAGGTCGGTGTCGGTCTTCACCAACACTCCCCCGAAGTCGGCTCAGCGGGGACCGGGTGGCGCGCAGATCATCTCCATGCTGGAGCCAATTCTGGACAAGGGGGCTCGGGAGCTGGGGATGGACCGTCTGGAGATCCGCAAGCTGAACGCCCCCCGTCCCGACGTGCGCTTCGGACCGCGGGACATGGGACTCACCAGCGTGCACGCCGTCGAGGCCCTGGCGCAGGATGGCGAGGCCTTCGGGTGGGAGGAGAAGAAGGTCCTTTCGGGGCGGAGGAACGGGACCAAGGTCACAGGGGTCGGGATCGGGTTGTCCCCGTACACGGCCGGGTCGAGAGGATACGACGGCCTCTTGCTCCTGCGGCCGGACGGAAAGCTGCAGGTCCACCAGGGCATCGGGAACCTGGGCACCCACTCGATCGCCGACACGGCACGGCCCGCCGCCGAGATCCTCGGCCTCGACTGGGACCAGGTGGAGATCGTCTGGGGTGACAGCTCCCGGGGCTTGCCGCGGAGCTCGGTACAGGCAGGGAGCCAGACCACCCACGCCCACACCCGGGCGAACCACGCCGCCGCCACCGACGCGAGGCGCAAGATCCAGGAGATCGCCGCCGGCACTCTCGGAGGCGCCCCCGGGGACTACGTTCTGGACGGCGGACGCGTCTATCACCGGTCGAACCAGAGCCGAGGGATGAGCTTCGGCCAGGTGGCAGAGCGCGCGATCGAGCTTGGAGGCACATACGACGGTCACGTGCTGCCCGAGGACATCCACGCCGAGACGGTGGCCGCAGCCGGGGGCCTGGCGGGTCAGGGGCTCATGGGTGTGGCCCGGGATAACTACGGGGGCGACGGCGGCGTGTACTCCTGGGTGGCGGGATTCGCCGTGGTGGAGCTGGACGTGGAGACGGGCATCGTCGACGTGACGGAATACACGGGCTACGCCGACTGTGGGACGGTCGTGCATCCCCGGAGCCTGGGGGCGCAGATCCTCGGCGGGTCCATCCAGGGCATGGGTATGGCCATGAGCCAGCGATGGGTGTTCGACCCCAAGTGGGGCGTGCCCCTCGCCAAGCGGCTGTACACTGCCCGTCCTCCCGGCATCCTGGACGTTCCCCTGGAGATGAGCTGGGGCGCCGTGGGCATCCCCGACCCTCAGACGCCGGTAGGGGCCAAGGGAATCGGTGAGCCACCGGTGGGCGCGGGAGCGGCGGCCATCGCGTCGGCGGTGGCCGACGCCCTGGGCGGCCGCTGCCTGTGCCGGACGCCTCTGACACCGGACATCATTCTCGCGGAGCTGGAGGGCCTCGAGCCCCCCTTCAGCCGCACCGCCACCCACGTCGGCTGAGGAGGGCGAGACATGGCGACCATTCGTGACATGATGCCCGCGTTCGAGCTCTTCCAGCCCACCTCGGTGGACGCTGCGGCCGAGCTCATGGACGAGCACGGGGCGGATGCGTGGGCCCTGGCGGGTGGACTCGATTCCATGGACTGGTTCAAGGACCGGATCAAGCGTCCGAGGGTCGTGGTGGATCTGAGCGGCGTCTCCGAGCTCCGCGGGATCCGGGAGACGGCGCAAGGCCTCGATATCGGAGCCCTCACCACGCTTACCGAGGTGGAGCGTCACGACGCCCTCCGGTCGGACTACGCGGTGCTCGCCGACGCCGCCCGCCACGTGGCCACACCGCAGATCCGTAACCAGGGCACGCTGGGGGGCAACATCTCTCAGGATACACGCTGCTGGTACTACCGAAGCGGTTGGCCCTGCTATCGGGCTGGTGGGAACACCTGCTACGCATCGGCGCCGCAGGCCATGAATCGCGAGCACTGCATCATGGGCGCCAGCCGATGCGTCGCGGTGAACCCCTCGGACACCGCTCCGGCCCTGCTGGCTCTCGACGCTGTGGTGACCGTGCGGAGCGGCGGCCGTGAGCGGACCGTCGATGCCGAGGACTACTTCGTGGGCCCGGCCATGGACATCACGCGCATGACGGTGCTGAGGCCCAGGGACCTGCTGACCAAGGTCCACATCCCGTCAGCGTGGGCCGGGGCCCACTTCCACTACGAGAAGGTCCAGGATCGCGGGTCGTGGGACTTCGCCCTGGTCTCGGTAGCGGGGGCCTTCCGGACTACCGGTGGCCGCATCCAGGAGGCGCGCCTCGCGGTGAACGGTGTGGCCCCCTATCCCGTGCGCCTCCACCGGGTGGAGCAGGCCCTCGCGGGGGCCGTGACGGGCGAGGAGACCGCCCTGGCGGCGGGAGAGATGGCCGTCGAGGGTGCCAGGCCCCTCCGACACAACGGATACA
Source organism: Gemmatimonadota bacterium (assembly GCA_039589955.1). GTDB lineage: Bacteria > Gemmatimonadota > Gemmatimonadetes > Longimicrobiales > Gaopeijiaceae > SZUA-318. The sequence goes on from JBDHGI010000035.1 coordinate 2,387, forward strand.
AGGTCCCCCTCATGCGGAATCTGGTCCGCCGCGCGGTGAGGAGCGTCGCCTGATGGAGATTCTCCGAAGGGGGCCCAACCCCTGGGGACAGGAAGTCCTCATCGGGGTCGGATGGGACCTCGTCTGGCTGGCCGTCTTCCTGTCGGTGGCCTTCGTCGTGATCCACCCCCTCTGGGTCGCCGCGCGCACTCGCGGGGTCGGGACTGGTGAGGGCGCCGAGGGGGAGGCAGAGGCGCTCGGCGGACCGGGCGCGGGGGATCTGCCGGAGCGCATCCAGCGACACTCCGTCGCTGCCCGGACGTTCCACTGGACCATGTCGGTGGCCATGATCGCGCTCCTCGTCACGGCCTTCGTGCCGGTGCTGGGCCTCCAGTTCCCGTGGGTGACCGTCCACTGGATCGCGGGTCTCGTCCTGCTGGTCGCGGTGCTCTACCACGTGGTCCATTCGATGGTTTGGCAGGATTTCTGGTCCATGGGCTTCGGCGCGAGGGACCTTCGGGAGGGATTGGCCGAGCTGAGACACGCCCTGGATCCCAGGGCCCGGCCGGGGCCCCGCTCCGGCAAGTACCCGGCCGACCACAAGCTCTACCACCACGTGGTCGTGCTGGTGACGATCGCGGCGGTGGTGACCGGGGTGCTCATGATGATCCGCATCGACACCCCCTTCTGGAGCGGCAACCCCTATCTTCTCTCCGACGGCACTTGGGGCGTGCTCTACGTCGTCCACGGCCTCTCCGGGGTCGCGCTGATCGGCCTGGTCGCGGCCCACGTGTACTTCGCGATCCGCCCCGAGAAGCGATGGATCACCTGGTCCATGATCCGGGGCTGGATCAGCCGCGACCGCTACCTGACGCACCACGACCCCGACCGCTGGGTCGTGAAGTAGACCATGGCCCTCGGGGAGGATATCCGAGCTCGCGTGGAGGCGTTGGAGGAGGCGTACGAGTTCTTCCTCGCCTACGCCGCCCAGGGCGTTGCTGACGACCGGGCGTCGAAATCGGGGGGCCAGCTCCGGAGCTCCCTCGCACGAGCCACCGAGGCTGTGGACGGTATCGGGGCCTGCTTTCGGGAGCTCGTGAAGGCGCAGGGGCTGGAGCCCGTGGAAGCGTGGGGAGACTTCGTCGACGCGGTCGAGCGCGACGCCGCGGCGTGTCATGCCGCGCTCCGCCTCGTGGGAGCACAGCCGGCGGTGAGCTCGCAGCTCGTCGACAACCTCAACGCCAGCATCCACTTGCGGGCGCTCCTCACCGACTTCTTCCTCCTGGACGAACTGCTGCGCTGAGGCACCTCACGGATGGCCCCGCCTCCGGCGGAGACGCCCTCTCGGGGAGGACTCGACTCGCGGCGAACGTGCGGTATCTTTCAAGGCTTGCTCCGGACGACTGACGTTCCGGGCGTTCAACTGCCCCTCGGTCATTCCACATGTCCACGTTGCAGGCCCTAGGGAATCTGGGCGAGTTCGTAGGCGCCATCGGCGTCGTCATCTCCCTCATCTATCTGGCTCGGCAGATGAGCCACAACACCACGTCGGTGCGGGCCGCCTCCTTCAACGCCATGGTGCAAAACAGCATCCGGCTTCTGGAGCACTCGTTCCGGGACTCGGAGTTCGCGGCCTTCCTGCACCGGGCGGAGGTGGACCCCGACGGCCTCACTCCAGCGGAGCGGGTCCGTTGGGATGCCTACATGACCGCCGTCTACCGGCATTTCGGCAACCTCGTCTATCAGCATCGCGTGGGAGCTCTGGACGACCAGATGTGGGAGAGCTACCGGAGCACATTGAGGGAGCACCTGCGAACTCCCTCCTGGGCCGCCTGGTTCGATCGCCACGGGGAGATGTTCAGCACGGCGCTGGTGGAGCAGGTGCGGCAGGTGCGCCGAGAGATCGGGAATCAGGACGGTTGACATCACGGGCGCTCGGACGGCGCACCGCGGAGGGAATTGCTTGTGCCGCCTGTCCAGCGGGAGCAATACTGATATTGAGCCGATTAGAGTGCCGTGAGCCGGAAGCGGGGGGAGATGAACGGTAGATTCCGCGTGAAGACCAGGGACGGGCGGGAGATCCAGATCGAGGCCCTGGAGGCCCTCGTCGAGATGATCCGCAAGGGGGAAGTGCGCCCCGAGGATCTGGTCTTCGACTCCGTCACGGGAGAGTGGGCACCGGCCCGGACCCATTCGCTGGTACGGCAGGCCACCGAGTCCGTCGAGGGGTCGGGCACCTCCGAGGAGGGAGGCGTCGAGCAGGCGCGCCCCGAGGGCGAAGCGTCGGACCTGCCGTCGTTCGACATCCTGGAGGCGCATCCCCAGTCGACGGAAGAAGCGACCGAGAGTCTCATCGCGGAGTTGGAGGAAGAGAGGGAGAAGGACCAGGAGCATGAGCCCCTCGTCTTTCATGAAAGCGCGGTCAGGGTGCCCGGCGCCGAATCCACCGTCGTGCTGCAGCCCGGCCGGGGGCGAGGCCCTCGCCGGACCTCCGTATCCCGGCCTCTTCCCCCTCCCCACGACCGTGGTCCGTCGCGTGGCTCGCCACCGCTTTCCCGACCGAGTCGGAAGAGACCGAATTGGGTACTGGTGTTCGTGCTTCCCGTGGTCGCGCTGGCGGCATCCGTGGCGGTCGCCGGGCCCGCGTTCCGCGCCGACTCGGCGGACGCGGCTCCCGATGCAGTCGACGGCCCGCCCCGGTCCGTATCCACGTCCGAAGGGCAGATCCGGGCCACCGCCTATGTGGGATTCCTCGAGGCCGTGGACGATCTCCGGGGCACCTTCGAGTTCGGACAGGTGCCCGAGGCCTGGCTGGAGGGCTGGTACCTGGCCGATCCCCCCGCCTACCCCGAGGTCCGCTCCTTTTGGGAGCGCTACCGCTCCTACGTCGAGACCGCCCGGGCGGAGGAGGCCCGCCTGTACCGGGAGGCCTACCTGGAGGCTGCGGGCAGAGCGGGGATGAGCGGGCCGGTGCTTTCCCTGCGGATGGCCGCGGCGCTCGACGACTTCGGGGCCACCTCACGTGAGCGTGCCGGACACTATCGCCGCGTCATCGAGCTGGCGGACGCTGCGCTGTCCCTCGACCGGCAGCTCTCCGATGTGGAGGGACAGATCTCCTATGAGCCTGCCCGCGGGCAACGAGTCTCGGCCGACCCGGTCATCGAGGCGGCCGGGCGGGACCCCGAGACCCAGGCCCGACTGGAAGAAGCCCTGGACCGAGTTCTCCGGGCCGTGTACGGCTCGGGGGCCGAAGGAGTCCGTGACCGGAGCCATCTCGCGCGTTGGCTCGTCGAGGGACTGGCGGCCTACGGGCCGGGGCAGGACGGATCCCCCTCAGGGTGATGGCCGGACTGCCCGAGCGGCACGGAGGCCCCGGACGTCTCGCGACGTCCGGGGCCTCTCGCTATCCCTGCCAACACTCCTGAAGGCGGGGGGACCCGTCTCCGGGTCCGTCCAACCCGACACGAAGAACCTCCGCGACGGGATGGCCTGGGTCTCCTACATGCCGTCGGGCGTGAAGGAGAAGGTCATGATGAACGAGTCCTCGTACATCTTGCTGCTGACGCTCGAGCCCGCGATGGGGCCAGTCGGTCCGAACATCGGGCCGGAGATCTCGTTCTCGAAGACATGGTAGTAGGCGAGGTCCACGCCTACGCCCACCACCGCCATTCCGTGGAACCAGAGCTCGGCGAAGGCGTCGTCCTCGAAGCTCCACGCCGGCGCCGTTTGCGCGGCGACGGATCCGTCGGTGGGGACGATTGGGAAGGGGAGAGACAGCAGGAGAGCCAGAGCCACGAGTCCGGAGGCGCGAGGCCCAGGGGAGAAGGGGGCGGATATGGGGGCAGCTCCGCCCCCGGTCTCGGTGGCCCGCATGGCTCGAATCGTCTCGTCAGATGAAGACCACCTGGGCGCCTTCGGCCTTCTCCCAGAAGTCCATGGCCGTGAGGCTCTCCTTCACCTGAGGTACCAGGTCCTCCATCTCCAGGTCGAACATCTCCATGGCGAGCTGGCACGCGTACAGCTCGGCTCCGGCGTCCTCGAGGATCTCCAGCATCTCCGGAACGTGAGGGATGTCGAGCTCGTCCATCTTCTTGACCATCATCTTGGTGGCCAGCGCCTCCATCCCCGGGAGCCCCATGATCGAGTGGGGCATGGGGCTGGACGGATTCCCCAACATGCCGGCGTGCAGCTTGTCCGACTTCTTCTTGTTGATGATGTCCATGCCCCAGAAGGTGAAGAAGATCATGGCCTCCATGCCCATCATGCGGGCTGCGTTCGCCATGATGAGTCCGGGGTAGGCCATGTCGAGGCTGCCCTTGGAGCAGATGATGGCGACCCTCCGGGCCACTTCCTGCTCGGCGGCCTGGTCCTGCATTTCCTGCTCTAGCGTGGCGGTCATGGTCAGATGCACCCTTTCGGCTTGGAGAGACCGGCGATCTTGGCGGACAGGATGCCGGGTCCCTTCGGGAAGAGCTGGTACATCTCCTTGGTGGAGATGCCGGTGCCTTTCGTGATCCCGCGCACGGTGGGCGAGGCACCCTTGTCGACGGCGCTGCGCCGACAGAAGTCGATGACTTGCCAGTGCTTGTCGGTGAGCTCGATGCCGTTCTGGGCAGCGAGGTCAGCGGCGACTTCGGGGGTCCATTGATCCGGGTTGAGGAGGAATCCCTCCTTGTCCACCTCGATGTTCTGTCCGGCCAGCAATACGGTGCTCATGTCCCTTCTCCCTATTCAGCGACAGGTTCGGCGGCTACGACCGCCCGGTTCTTTGCGTTCGATTCGTGCCCCATCTCGCGGAGCACGGTCAGCATCAGGTTCATGCCCCGACGGATCTCGGGATCCCGGAGGGCCTTCCAGAGGCCGAGCCTCTTCGCGGGCTGGGCCTCGCTCTCCTGGACGGCCACCGCCGCCCGATCGGCGATCTGGAGAACCTCTGGCTGGGTGAGGTTCCGCACGGTCTGCAGAATGTGAACCACGTTCTCGCCGAGCAGCCGGACGTCCTCTTCGTTGAACGAGGTGGCGATGCGCTCCCCTACCTTCACGGCCTCTCTGGCGAATCCGACCGCGCCCCTCTCCTCCAGCTCGTGGAGCTTCACGGAGAGCTGGTGGGAGGCTCCCTGCACCATCGGCCACAGGTCCTCCCGCATGTCCTCGAGGCTCTCGAGCCGGTAGGTGACCGCGTCGATGATCCGTTCCATCCGATCCAGCTTCCGGCCGATGTCCCTCAGCTCTTCCAGGATCTGGGAGGCGTTGTCCGGCCTGGCGTCCAGGTCCATCACGTCGGCAACGGTCATGGTCAGCTCCACTTGCCCAGCAGGGACATGTTCGAGTCGACGAACGGCAGCTCACGCCCGGCGAGCAGCTGGTTCCAGTAGACCCAGCGGAAGGCCATCTTCCCCCAGTGATTCGCCTCGCTCTCGCCCAGAAGGCTGAGGGGGCCGATCCCCGGAAGAGGGAACCGTCCTGGTAGCGGCTCCGTGTCGTAGTTGAAGTCGATGAGGACGGCCTTGCCGAAGCCCGTTTCGATGAAGCAGTTGGCGTGCCCGTCGAAGTCGGCGCACAATTGGCGACCATCGATGGCGCGCAGGATGTTCTTCTCGAGGATGTCGCCCTGGAAATGGGCTACGGACCCTGCCTTCGACGAGGGCAGGTCCGTGGCATCCCCGAGGATGAATACGTTCTTCAGGTCCTTGGACCGCAGCGTGTTCGGGTCCGTGGGAATGAACCCGAGCTCGTCGCCCAATCCCGAGCGCTCGATGGCTTCACTGCCCATGTTCGTGGGAATGGTCACCAGTAGATCGTAGCGTAGCTCCCGACCGTCCCAGCTCGACAGGATCCGTCTCTCGCCGTCGACTTCCGAGGCGTTGAAGACGGACTCGACCTTGATGTTCTTCTCCTCCAGCAATCCACCCAGCAGGGCCGAGGCGCGAGGCTTGGTGAACGCGCCGTCGAGCGGTGTCGCGTAAACCAGCTCGATCTGATCACGGATGCCCTTCTGATGGAAGAACCAGTCGGCGAGGAAGAGGAACTCGAGGGGAGCCACCGGGCACTTGATGGGCATTTCCGCCACGTTCAAGACCAGGCGCCCCTCCTCGAACCGCTCCAGCGCGTAGAACAGCTGCTCCGCGCCTTCGAGGGTGTAGAAGTCGAAGGTGTTCTTGTGCCAGCCAGGACCGGTGAGTCCCTCCATCTCGTGGGGGACGATCCGGCTTCCCGTGGCGATGATGAGGAAGTCGTACCTCAGCTCGGAGCCGTCGGCCAGCCGGACCGAGTCGTTGTCGTGGTCGATGACGTCGATGGCCGAGAGCACCAGGTCGACACCGGACGGGACGTAGCGTGCGCGAGGCTTCACCACGTCGTGCGTCCGGTAGATGCCGAACGGGATGAAGAGCAGCCCGGGTTGATAGATATGCCGGTCATCCTGGTCCACCACCGTGATTGACCACTCCTCGGGATCGAGGGCTCGCCGCAGCTTGGCCGACATCATCGTGCCGGCGGTGCCCCCTCCGAGGATTACCAGGTTCTTCATGGATTCCGCGTCCCTTTGCTTGGTGCACGGCGTCGCTCGCATCACCGCCGTTTCGGACGCTTACCATGGCAGGGCCGATGCCAGTTCTGGATACGATGAACGTAAACCGTTATCCAAGAAAGAGTTACGCCTGAGGATGCCTCCGGGTCCCGGCTCGCTGCCGCCTCGCGAGAAACATATTGGTTCAACATTTTGGAACAGATGAAACAGTATGGTTCGCCCGGGGGGGCGGATCGGCTACTCCTCGCCTCGACGGTGCGCAGACCGGGGCTCAGATCCCGTGCTCGCGCATCTTCCGCCAGAGGGTCGTGCGGCTCATCCCCAGCAGAGAGGCCGCCTCGGCCCTTCGGTACTGGGCCTGCTCCAGTGCGGCGCGGATCCGACGCGCCTCGTGGGGCTCACGGGGCTCCGCCGGTGAGTGCGCGTGGACTGACGGGGAGGCGAGGTTCGGCTCGACAGGCGCTGTGATCTGGCCCGGCGGGTCGGTAGCCGGGGGCGGCGCGGCGCTGAAGGCCTCCCCGCCTGTCGACGGCAGCCCGATCTCACGTGGGAGGTCGGACACGTGGATGGTCTGGCCCTCGCAGACCGCGTTGGCGTATTCGAGGGCGTTCTTCAGCTCCCGGACGTTCCCCGGCCAGGGATAGGTGAGGAGGGCGCGACTCGCCGGGGGAGCCAGCCGTAGGGCTCGACCTCGTTCGCGGCCGATCTCCTGGAGGAGGTGTCGGATGAGCAGCTCGAGATCTTCGCGCCGCTCCCGGAGGGGGGGGATGTGGAGGGGCACCACCCGTAGGCGGTAGTAGAGGTCCTCGCGGAAGCGCCGCTCCGAGACGGCGTGCACCAGATTCACGTGGGTGGCCGCGATGACCCGGACGTCCACGGTTCGGGTGCGGGAATCGCCCACCCGCTCGAAGGTCCGTTCCTGGAGGAAGCGCAGGATCTTCGCCTGGAGCGACAGCGCAAGATCCCCGATCTCGTCGAGGAAGAGCGTACCGCCGTCGGCCAGCTCGAACCGGCCGGCCCGGTCCTTCACGGCACCGGTGAACGCGCCCCTGACGTGGCCGAAGAGCTCGCTCTCCAGGAGCTCCGGAGGAATCGCCGCGCAGTTCACCGCCACGAAGGGACCGTCCCGCCTGTGGGAAGTGGCGTGGAGGGCCCGGGCGATGAGCTCCTTTCCCGTGCCGCTCTCACCCGTGACGAGAACCGTCGAGTCGTTGTCCCTGAGGAGCTCCACCAGTCGGAAGATCCTCTGCATGGCCGGGGAGTGGGACACCATGCCGTGGAACTCCGAGCGTGAGGCGAGGTCCTCCTCCGGGCGCATCATCAGCACGTACCGCCCGCCCAGCCCGCCACACGATTCCGTGGGGTCCATCTGGCCGATGGTGACCGAGACGGGGATTATCGACCCGTCGGCTCCCTTGAGACGGGCTGCCCAGCCCTCCATCCTGTCGCCCGACTCCACCGCCGCCCGGAAGGTCGATCTCCCTCCGAAGAGCTCGGTTCCCAGCAGGTCCTCCAGAGGCATCCCCGAGAACCGCTCCCCGGGGATGTTGGTCAGCTCTGCGACGGACGTGCCGTGGGCCACAACGCGAAAGTCCGCGTCCACCACCAGGAAGAGCCGACCGAGGCCCTTCAGCATCATGTCCACCTGGGGAGGGGGACCCTGCGGTCTCGGCCGGGCCGCGGCCTCGTCGACGGGCTGAACCACCTCGACGGCTCCGGTGATGTTGCCTTCGTCGTCACGGAAGACACGCCCCGACTTCAGGACCTCCACGTCCGTGCCGTCCGCACGGAAGAGCTTGAGCCGGACATCGTGCAGAGCCCCGTGGCGGAAGACACCGCACGCCTTGAGGCACTCCTCGCACCGGTTGAGGTTGAGGCACGAGCGCCCCAACACCTCGTGGGCCTGGAAGCCCGTGAGGCGTTCCATGGCCGGACTGATGGCCACCACGTTTCGGTCGGCATCCACCTGGAAGTACGCAAGGCCGGCGAGGTCTGCGACGGCGTCGAGGGCGGAAGCATCGCCTGCGGAGATGTCGTTCACCCGGGTCATGAGGGCTCCTGAAACATTGTTGCAACCATGTGTTTCAAATATGGCAGGGCCGTCGACGGCGATCTGTGGGGAAACCCCCGATACCGTCGAAAGCGCATGGCTGTGGACCGACGGGCAGGCCGCCGAGACCCCCTGGCGTCATCGTGCGAGAGCGGCCTCGGGGCGATAGTTTCCACGTGTCCCTCCCCCATCGAACCCCGAGTCCGTGGTCATGCTCTCCACCGAGGTCGCGTTCCCGGAGGCTTCCGCAGCCTGGGCAAAGGTCGTCGACCATACCCGATGCATCGGTTGTCACGCCTGCACGACGGCCTGCAAGTCCGAGAACCAGGTGCCGCTTTCGGTCACGCGGACGTACGTGAAATACGTGGACACGGGTGCCTTCCCACAGGCCCGTCGCTCGTTTCAGGTCACGCGCTGCAACCAATGCGCAGATCCGCCGTGCGTGGCGTCCTGTCCGACGGCGGCGATGCACCAGAGACCCGACGGGATCGTCGACTTCGACAAGTCCATCTGTATCGGGTGCAAGGCGTGTATCGCGGCGTGCCCCTACGACGCCATCTTCATCAACCCCGAGGACCACTCAGCCGAAAAGTGCAACTTCTGCGCCCATCGCCTCGATGTCGGCCTCGAGCCGGCGTGCGTCGTGGTGTGTCCCACGCAGGCGCTGATGGTCGGTGACATGAACGATCCCCTGTCGGCCGTCAGCGAGATCATCCACCGCGATGCAGTCGCGGTGAGGAGGCCGGAGAAGGAGACCCGGCCCAAGCTCTACTACAGGGGCGCCCATCAAGTCACGCTGGATCCGCTGGCGGCTCGTCGCCCCGACGGCGGGCTCTACCTGTGGAGCGAGCAGGGATCGGTGCCTCACCAGGTCCCCTCCGGGCATCCGGGACCCTGGAACAGCTCGGCCGCCGCGGTGCTCAGCTACGACATCCCTCACAGGGCTCCGTGGGACTGGCGGGTAAGCCTCTATACGTTCACGAAATCCATCGCGGCGGGAGGCTACCTCATGCCGCTCCTGCTGGCGGTCCTCGGCCTTCTTCCCTGGACGTCGGCGCTGTGGGGATGGTATGTCCCGGTCATCGGCATGGCCGGACTCGTCGCCACCGGCCTGATCCTGGTGTGGGACCTGGAGCATCCCGAGCGGTTCTGGATGGTCCTGCTCAAGCCACAGCCCCGAAGCTGGCTCGTACGAGGAGGATTCGTCATCTCGGGCTACGGTGCGCTCCTGGCGGCCCACCTGGCGATGACGATGGCAGGCAGGGCGGATCTGACACCGCTGCTCGCGTGGGTCGGAGGCCCCCTCGCTCTCATGGCGGCGGTGTATACCGCGTACCTCTTCGCTCAAGCCCGGGCCAGGGATCTCTGGCAGAGCCCCCTGCTGCCGGCCCATCTGGCGGTCCAGGCGTTCCTGGCCGGCGGTGGACTCCTGCTCCTGGTGAATCCCGACCCGGACCTGGGGGGCCCCCTCGTAGGGTTCTTCGGGCTGGCCCTGGTGCTGCACCTGGCCCTGGCGCTGAGCGAGGCCACCATGGGCCATCCCACGGCTCACGCGGCGTTGGCGGCAAGGAACATGATGCGAGGTCGCTACGCCGGTTTCTTCTGGGGTGGTTTGACCCTCTCGGTGGCGGCCCTGGCCCTGGTCGGCGCGACGCCCGCCGGTGGGGGCGCCGCGGCGCTGGTGGGCCTCCTTCTCTTCGAGCACGCCTATGTCCAGGCGGGCCAGTCGGTCCCGCTGGCGTAACGACCCGACTCAACGATGAACCTCAACGAGCTGAACCGTCGCGTCTCCGCCGCCCGCTCCGAGGTCGAGGGCAGGGGTGAGACGTTCTATCCAGGATCCAGTCGGATCCACCTGGCCGCATTCCCTCCCAAGGAGCGGTGGAACGACTGGGTGGAGCTCGATTCCAGGGCCTGGCCCCGGCGGGTGGAGAAGCGGTACATGCTGGTCCCCACCACCTGCTTCAACTGCGAATCCGCGTGCGGTCTGCTCGCCTACGTGGATCGGGAGAGCCTCGAGGTGCGCAAGTTCGAGGGCAACCCCGAGCATCCGGGATCGAGGGGCCGGAACTGCGGCAAGGGTCCCGCCACCCTCAACCAGGTCACCGACCCGGACCGCATTCTGTATCCGCTCAGGCGGGCAGGTGCGAGAGGCGAGGGAAGGTGGGAGCGCGTGACCTGGGACGAGGCCCTCGACGACATCGCTGACCGGATCCGGAAGGCCATCGAGGAGAACCGGCACAACGAGGTCATGTACCATGTGGGGCGGCCCGGGGAGGACGGATACACGACGCGGATGCTCGCCGCCTGGGGCGTGGACGGCCACAATTCCCACACCAACGTGTGCTCCAGTGGTTCCCGCGCCGGGCACCACTGGTGGATGGGCATGGACCGGCCCAGCCCCGACCACGCCAACGCCAAGGTCATCCTCCTCGTAAGCAGCCACCTGGAGACCGGACACTACTTCAACCCACATGCCCAGCGGATCATGGAGGGGAAGGAGAACGGCGCGAAGCTCGTCGTGCTGGACACGCGCCTCTCCAACACCGCGACCCATGCCGACCATTGGCTCGCGCCCTATCCCGGCTCCGAGCCCGCCATCTTCCTGGCCGTGGCAAGCTGGATGATAAGGGAGGGTCGCTACAACCGGGAATTCGTCCGGCGGTGGTGGAACTGGCAGGAGTACATGGAGGTCGCGAAGGGGTCGTCCTCCGCCAGCTTCGAGGACTTCGAGGTGGTCCTGAGGCAGGCATACGAAGAGTACACGTTCGAGTTCGCGTCCGCGGAGTCGGGCATCGATGCGAGGACATTGCGGGACGTGGCGGAGGTCATCGCCGGGGCGGGGACGCGGCTGGCGACGTACAACTGGAGGAGCGCTGGCTCGGGGAACCTGGGAGGATGGCAGGTCGCCCGGACCATGATCTTCCTCTGTGCCCTTCAGGGCGCGCTGGCCACTGAGGGCGGGACCTTCCCGAACTCCTGGAACAAGTTCGTGCCCCGGCCGCCCCGGCTTCCGCACCAGCATCCGAAGCAGTGGAACGAGGTGGAGTGGCCCAAGGAGTATCCTCTGGCCCTCATGGAGATGTCGTTCCTCATGCCCCACCTCATGAGGGACCAGGGCGGGCACGTCGACGTCTACTTCACCCGCGTCTACAACCCGGTGTGGACCAACCCCGACGGGTTCAGCTGGGTGGAGATGCTCACGGATGAGCGTCAGGTCGGGCTGCACGCCGCGCTGACGCCCACGTGGAACGAGACGGCGTACTTCGCGGACTACGTTCTGCCCATGGGGCACTCGTCGGAGCGCCATGACCTGACGTCGTACGAGCAATACGACGGCCAGTGGATCGGCTTCCGGCAGCCGGTGCTCCGCGCGGCACGGGAGCGCTTGGGCGAGGAGATCACCGACACCCGTCAGGTGAATCCCGGCGAGGTCTGGGAAGAGAACGAGTTCTGGATCGAGCTCACCTGGCGCGTCGATCCGGACGGGTCCCTCGGCATCCGCGAGTTCTTCGAATCGGTAAAGCGTCCGGGGGAGAAGATGACCGTGGACGAGTTCTACGGGTGGATCTTCGAGAACTCCGTGCCGGGGCTGCCCGAGGCCGCCGCCGCGGAGGGCCTCTCGCCGCTGGAGTACATGCGGCGCTACGGTGCCTTCGAGGTGGCCAAGAAGGTGGGGCAGGTATACGAGGACCCGGTCCCGGACTCGGAGCTCGAGGACGTCCACGTGGACAGCGCCGGGCGGGTCTACACCCGCGCCCCCGCTCCGCCCAGCCCCAAGGCCCCGGGGGGGACGAAGATCGATCCTGACGCCGAGGGACGGAGACGCGTGGGTGTGCGCATCGACGGGGAGATCCTGCGAGGCTGGCCCACGCCTTCCGGGCGGCTGGAATTCTGGTCCCGCACGCTGCATGACTGGGGGTGGCCGGAGCTGGCCGTGCCCACCTACGTCAAGAGCCACATCCATCCACAGAACCTCGACCGTGATCAGATGCCTCTGATCACGACGTTCCGGGTGCCGGTTCAGATCCACACTCGCAGCGCCAACGCGAAGTGGCTGGATGAGATCGCCCACACCAACCCGCTCTGGATCCATCCGACGGACGCCGCACGCCTGCAGATCCGCAGCACGGGAGACCTGGTTCGCGTGGAGACCGACACCGGGTATTTCGTGGCCAAGGCGTGGATCACCGAGGGCATCCGGCCCGGAGTGGCCGCTTGCTCTCACCACATGGGACGATGGAGGCCCGAGGGCCAGGAGGGCCAACGCATGGGCATGTCCACCGTGCGTTTGGACCGCGAGGGCTCCGAGTGGGGCGTGAGGGTGCAGACCGGTGGACGCCCGTTCGCGTCGGCGGACCCCGATACCCTGCGAATGTGGTGGACGGATCTGGGCGTACATCAGAACCTCACCCACGGCGTCCATCCGGACCCGGTTTCGGGAATGCACTGCTGGCATCAGGCGGTGCGCGTCCGGCCTGCGGAGCCCGGCGACCGTCACGGAGACGTGTCGGTGGACACCGCCCGCTCGTTCGCCGTCTACCGGAAGTGGTTGGAGAAGACCCGGCCAGCCGATCGCCACTCGCCCGACGGCACCCGAAGGCCGTGGTGGATGCTCCGTCCCGTACGCCCCGAGCGGGCGGCGTACACGCTCCCGACTTCAGCGACTACAGCCTCCTAGGTCGGGGATGGAGGAAGCTGCGGCGGACCTCCGAGGAGGGGAGGCGGCTCCGGTGGAGCTGATCCGGGCTCTGGCCGTGATGTCCGAGCCACCGGGACCCGAGCACGTGGCGGTAGCAGAGGCGCTCGACCTGGCCCCCGTGCCCGATCAGGCTCTCTACGCCAAGATCTTCCTCTTCCAGCTCTATCCCTACGGCTCCGTCTATCTGGGCCCCGAGGGGATGATGGGTGGGGAGGCCCGGAGCCGCATCGGGGGATTCTGGAGCGCCGTTGGGCGGACGCCTCCCAGCGAGCCGGACCACCTCGGTGCCCTCCTGGGCCTCTATGCCGGACTGTCGGCGGAAGCGGCGCAAGGCCAGGGGGCGCCGTCACGGCTCGCACGAAGGGCCGCGGCGGCCCTTCTCCACGAACACCTGGCTTCGTGGTGCTTCGTCTACCTCTCCCGCGTCGGTGAGCTGGACGGGGGAGCCTACGGCCGGTGGGCCGCCCTTCTCCGGGAGGCCCTGATGGACAGGATGCAGGAGGAGGGCAGGCCCGACGCCCTTCCCGTCCATCTCCGGGACGCGCCTGGTCTCGCCGACCCCAGGACCTACGGGGGAAGCTCCTTCCTCGACAGCCTGCTGGCCCCGGTGCGGGCGGGCTTCATCCTGACGCGAGCGGACCTCGTGGCCCTGGCCCGGGACCTGGAGCTGGGCTTGAGGATGGGGGAGCGCCGCTACGTCCTGGAGCACCTCCTGGGCCTGGAGCCCCGGGCGGTGCTGCACGGGCTGGCGTCGCGAGCGGAGCGGGACGCCGAGGACCACCTCCGAGCCGAGGCCGACCTCGGCGTCGTGGCACGGTTCTGGGCCGAACGTGCGGCGGCCACCGCCGAGCTCCTCGGCGAGCTCGGGGACAGGGTCCCACCGTCCGTGCCGGGTGCCGACCCGTCTTCCGTGATCCAACAACCTACTTCTTCATGACGGCTCTGAAGCCAGTCCCCGAGCATCGGTTTTCGGCCAGAGACGCCCTCGCGGGAGTCAGCGTCGCTCTCGTCCTCATTCCCCAATCCATGGCCTACGCCGAGCTGGCAGGACTTCCGGCTCACCACGGCCTGTATGCCGCGTCGCTGGCGCCGATCCTCGCGGCGCTCTTCGCCTCCTCTCCCTACCTCCAGACGGGTCCGGTGGCGCTCACGGCCCTCCTCACCCTGGGCGCGTTGGTGCCCTTTGCGGAGCTGGGATCGCCCCAGTTCGTGGGTTTGGCGGCGCTCCTGGCCTTGGTGGTGGGGGTCGTCCGGGTGGCCGTGGGCCTCCTGAAGGCGGGATGGGTGTCCTATCTCATGTCGCGACCGCTCATGGCGGGGTTCACGGCGGCGGCGGCCATCCTGATCCTGGCTTCGCAGATTCCCGGAGCCCTGGGCAGCGACGCTCCGGCGGGGACGGTCCTGGCCCGAGGCATCTGGGCGGTCGCCCATCCCGGAACCTGGGAATGGACGGCGGTGGGGCTCGCCTCCGTGACGGTGCTCTTGATCCTGGGAGGCCGGAAGCTGCACCCTGTCGTCCCCGGAGTGCTGCTGGCCGTTGCCGGGGGCATGGCGTATTCGGTTCTCACCGACTACCCGGGGTCCGTGGTGGGGGACGTGCCCGTAGGGCTTCCTCCGCTGACGGCGAGCCTGCCCTGGAGCTATCTGCCGGTCCTCGTCCTGCCGGGAGCCGTCATCGCCCTGGTAGGCTTCGCCGAGGCGGCGTCCATCTCGCGGATGTTCGCGTCGGAGGACCGTGAGCACTGGGACGCGAGTCGCGAGTTCCTCAGCCAGGGTGTGGCGAACCTCGCTGCAGGGCTGACCGGAGGCTTCCCGGTGGGCGGGTCGTTCTCCCGCTCGAGCCTGAACCGACTCGCCGGGGCCGGAAGTCGGTGGAGCGGCCTGGTGACCGGTGCGTCCGTGCTCCTCTTCCTTCCCTTTGCGGACCTTCTGGCCCCGCTGCCCACCGCCGTGCTGGCGGGCATCGTCATCGCCGCCGTGTACTCCCTCTTCCGTCCCCGGGGCCTGATCCAGCTGTGGGGCCTGTCCCGGCCGCAGGCCCTCGTGGGGTGGACGACCTTCGTCCTGACGCTGGCCCTGACGCCCCACGTTGAGGAGGCGGTCCTGCTGGGGATGCTCCTGGCCGGAGCGATTCACCTGTGGCGGGAGCTCAGGCCCGACGTCACCTCGCGGCGGGAGGGCGACACCCTCCACATCGAGCCCCAGGGCGTCCTCTGGTTCGGGTCGGCTCCAGCCCTCGACGACGAGATCCTCGCCCACCTCGGCCGTCAGCCGAACGTGAACCGGGTGGTCATCAACTGCGGCGGGCTCGGCCGCATCGACCTCACGGGGGCATACGTCCTGGCGGAGCTACTGGAGCACCTTACCCGCGCCGGCGTTGACGTGCAGCTCGCCGACGTCCCGGAGCACGCGGCCAGGGTGCTCAAGGCGACGGGGGCCCACGAAGAGGATCCCGGAGCCGTGGAGCCAACGGGCGCTCCGGCCGAGGCGGGGTCGGAGGGAGGTCGGGTTTGAGGCTCTCCTTCCTCGGCGCAGCGGGCACGGTGACGGGCTCCCGCCATCTGCTGGTGGTGGGCTCGAAGCAGATTCTGGTGGACTGCGGCCTCTTCCAGGGCCTGAAAGCGCTACGTCTCAGAAACCGGGAGCCGCTCCCCTTCGACGCCCGATCGTTGGACGCAGTGGTGCTGACGCACGCCCATCTGGATCACACGGGATACCTCCCGGCCCTGGTCAAGCAGGGCTTCCGTGGGCCGATTCATTGCACCGGGCCTACCGCGGATCTCACGGAGATCCTGCTGTCCGACGCGGGTCACCTCCAGGAAGAGGACGCTCGCTACGCACGGAAGAAGGGCTTCTCCAGGCATCCACACCCGGAGCCGCTCTACACCGAGGCCGACGCGAGAGAGGTGGTCCCGCTGCTTCGACCCCACCCGCTTCACGAGGACGTCGATCTGGGTGGCGTGACCCTCCGGTATACGCAGGCCGGCCACATCCTCGGAGCCGCCTCCGCCCGGATCGAAGCCGACGGAGGGTCGGTGCTGTTCTCGGGCGACCTGGGAAGGCCGGAGGACCTCCTGATTCCGGCACCGGAGCCTCCGCCGGAGGCGGACTGGGTAGTCATGGAATCCACGTACGGTGGCACGGAGCATCCGCTCATCGACCCGGTGGACGCGCTGACCCTGGTGCTCAAGAGGACCCTGCGCAGGGGTGGAGTGCTCATGATCCCCTCCTTCGCCGTGGGCCGGGCCCAGCTGGTGATCTACGCCCTCTGGAGGATCTTCTCCTCGGGCGGGGCCACGCGGGTACCGGTGTTCCTGGACAGCCCCATGGCCATCGACGTCACCGAGCTGTACCTGAAGCACGACCCGTATCACCGGCTGACGGCACAGGAGTGTGCCCGCGCGTTCACCGTAGCGTCTTACACCCGCTCCGTGGGAGAGTCGAAGCGGGTGGGCTCGCGGATGGGGCCCATGGTGATCATCGCCGGGGCCGGCATGCTGACCGGCGGGCGCATCCTCCACCACCTCAGGACTTTCGCGCCGGATCGTCGCAACACCCTCCTCCTCACGGGACATCAGGCGGAGGGCACCCGGGGAGCCGACCTTCTGCGGAGGAAGCCCCACGTGAAGATCCACGGGAGGAACGTGACTGTCCGTGCCGAGGTTGGTACGGTGCCCGGGCTCTCCGCCCACGCCGACCGCAGCGAGCTACTGGATTGGATCGAAGGAATGCCCCGCCCACCGCGACGCATCCATCTCGTCCACGGGGAACCCCACGAGGCGGAGGCCCTGCGCAAGGAGACGGAACACCGACTCGGCATCGACGTGGAGGTGGCTCAGGACGGCCGGACGGTGGCTCTGGACTGACGGCGACGAGCTCGGTCCTCGAAGACGGCATTTCCCCGCGTGGCCGAGGGGACTTTCCCGACTCCCGTGGAGGAGTCACCGGCCTCAGTTTCGGGTTGCCGAACCTGCTCTGTTCACGTTTCGGAGGCTCAAGTGCAAAAACTCATCTATCTGTTCTCAGAGTTGGACCAGGCAGAGGCCGCCGTCGGGGGTAGCTGGGACGACGTCCGGGCTCTGCTGGGTGGGAAAGGGGCAAACCTCGCCGACATGACTCGGCTGGGGGTCCCCGTTCCTCCGGGCTTCACGGCGACCACCGAGGCGTGCAACGCGTATCTGGCAGCCGGGGGGTCATTCCCCGAAGGATTCTGGGAACAGGAGATGGAGGCGCTGTCCGCGCTCGAGGAGGCCACGGGGAAGCGATTCGGGGATCCGGAGAATCCCCTCCTGCTCTCGTGCCGGTCGGGCGCCAAGTTCTCCATGCCGGGGATGATGGACACGGTCCTCAACCTGGGGCTGAACGACGAGATCACGGCCGGGCTCGCCCGCACCACCGGCGACGCCCGCTTCGCGCACGACCTCTACCGTCGCCTCCTGCACATGTTCGGTAGCGTCGTTCTCAACATCCCTGACCACCATTTCGAGGACGTCCTGGACCGGCGCCGCTCCGAGGCGGGGGTGACGGCGGACGCGGGACTGGACGCGGACGACTGGCTCGCGGTGATCGAAGCGTACAGGGGCGTGATCCGGACGTTCTCGGGCGACGACTTCCCTGCTGACCCCCGGGAGCAGCTGCGTCGTGCCACGGAGGCCGTGTTCCGCTCGTGGAACGGCAAGCGGGCCATCGACTACCGGAACGCCGCGGGCATCCCCCACGACCTGGGAACCGCCGTCAACGTCCAGACCATGGTCTTCGGCAACCTCGGCGAGGGCTCGTCCACCGGCGTGTGCATGTCCCGGGACGGGACGACGGGAGAGCCGGTCCTCGAGGGAGACTACCTGGAAGGCGCCCAGGGCGAGGACGTCGTGGCAGGAATCCGCGCCACCGACCCCATCGAAGAGCTCCAGAAGCGAGCGCCGGCTCTCTTCGACGAGCTCGTGGACATCGCCCGCAAGCTCGAGGCGCACTACCGCAACATGCAGGACATGGAGTTCACCATCGAGCGGGGCAAGCTCTGGCTCCTGCAGACCCGGGACAGCAAGCGTACCGCCGAAGCCGAGGTCCGCATCGCCGTGGACATGGCAAACGAGGGACTCATCACGCGGGACGAGGCCGTACGCCGCGTGTCTCCCGAGCAGGTGGATGCCTTCCTCCACCCGAAGCTGGACCCAGGTCGGACGGCGGGCCTGGAGCCCCTGGCCCAGGGGTTGGCAGTCTCGCCGGGGGCAGCCGTGGGCCAGCTGGTCTTCGATGCCGACACGGCCGTGCGCCTGGCGGGAGACGACGGCAGGTCCGTGGTTCTGGTCCGCCCCGACACGAAGCCCGACGACGTCCACGGGATGCTCGCCGCCAAGGGAATCCTCACGAGCAGGGGAGGCCGGACGAGCCACGCGGCCCTGGTCGCCAGGCAGTTCGGAAAGCCCGCGGTGGTCGGCGTCTCCGCCATGGACATCGATCTCGTGGCTCGCGAGCTACAGGTCGGCGATGTCGTCCTGAAGGAAGGGGACTGGGTCAGCCTCGACGGAACGCGTGGCGTCGTCTACGAGGGAGAGCTTCCCACGGTCATGGCGGACCTAGACAATCCCTACCTCGCGTCCCTGTTGGAGTGGGCCGACGGGTTCCGGACCCTGGGGGTCCGGGCGAACGCCGACTACCCGCGGGATGCAGAACGGGCCCGGAAGTACGGGGCTCAGGGCATCGGACTGTGCCGTACGGAGCACATGTTCTTCGAGGCCGATCGGCTTCCTCTGTTCAGGGGCATGATCATGGAGTCCGACCCCTCGGAGCGGGAGGCGGCCCTGAAGGCGCTTCTTCCCCTGCAGCGCGGTGACTTCGACGGTCTGTTCCGGGCGATGGACGGCCTTCCGGTCATCATCCGGCTCATCGATCCCCCCCTCCACGAGTTCCTGCCGGCCCACGACGAGCTCATTCGGGACATGGCCGACCTGAAGGTCCGGCTTCAGCACTTCCACACGCTCTCGGAGATCGACGGCGCCCTGGACGAGCTCCGGGTCAAGGAACGCTTCCTCGATCGGGTCGAGGCGCTACGCGAAGAGAACCCCATGCTGGGGACGAGGGGTGTGCGCCTCGGCATGCTCATTCCCGGCCTGGTCCGCATGCAGGTCCGGGCGGTGTTCGAGGCCGCGTGCCGATGCGCGAAGGACGGAGTGGACGTGCATCCCGAGGTCATGATCCCGCTCGTGGCCCACGTGGCAGAGCTCAGAGAGATGCGTACCGCGCTGGAGGCGGAGGCGAGGGCGGTCATGACCGAGCAGGGGGTGGAGGTGCCGTATCACTTCGGGACGATGATCGAGGTGCCCCGGGCCGCCCTGACCGCCTCCGAGCTGGCGGTGGAGGCCGAGTTCTTCTCCTTCGGGACCAACGATCTGACGCAGACCACCTTCGGCATCTCCCGGGACGACGCCGAGCAGGGCTTCCTGGTGGAGTACCTGAGCCGCGGAGTGCTTCCCCGAAATCCCTTCGAGACCATCGATGCGGACGGCGTGGGGCAGCTCATGGCGTGGGCGGTGCAGAGGGGCAAGGAGGCGAGACCGGACCTGGAAGTGGGCATCTGCGGCGAGCACGGGGGAGACCCGGCGAGCATCGCCCTCTGCCACTCGCTGGGCCTGGACTACGTCTCGTGCTCCCCCTTCAGGGTGCCCATCGCGCGGCTGGCCGCCGCCCACGCGGCCCTGGAGGAAGTCGTGGTGCCGTGACGAATTGCGACCCGTGGGCGGCCCGCTCCCGGAGGCCTCCGCACGCCACAGACGGTGTGCGGAACCCGCGGAGGTCCCGTATCGTAGGGAGGGTAGAGGCCGATTCGAGGGCCTCCTGATTTCACGACCCCCAGGGGGGAGACCATGTTCGAGCTGTTGGGTGCTGGAATCGCCGGTGTCGTCGGCGTCTACGGGCACATAAAGTCGCGGAGGTTCGTAGGAAAGCGGCTGCGCTACACGAACCTGGTCGAGAAGCCTCTCCTGGGCCTCTGGGCCGGTGTGGCGGCCACCGTGGTGGCGGCTCCCATCGTCGCGGTCCTTCCTCTCGTCGGGGCGGGGACCGCCATCGCCGTCGGGGCGGGCATCGGCACGGGCGTAGCCCTGGGCGTGAGAGACAGCCGGGACGGCAAGGAACGCCCGCTCCTGGAGGACTGATCCCGAGCCGCGTAGCTCCCCGGCACCACCACGGGGCCGTCCTGGCCACCGACGAGATCGAGGTCCGGGTCCTGAGGTGCCCGCGTAGGCCGCGGGGCCGCCAGCGGGCAAGCTCGTTGCGCTCGAGGGGCGGGCATTGCACGCTTCCCGCCCCATGGACCGATCTGCCCTGACCCGAGCCATCCGCCTTCCCCACGCTGTCGCCATGGTGGTGGGGACCATCATCGGCGCTTCAATCTTCGTCCAGCCCTCGGAGATCACAGGGAGGGTCCCCACGACGGCCGGCATCTACGGTGTTTGGCTGGTGTGCGGGGTGCTCTCCCTCTTCGGCGCGCTGGTTTCCGCCGAGCTCGCCTCCACCTTCCCGGAGTCCGGGGGCGTGTACGCGTTCCTCCGGGAGGCCTTCGGTCCTTGGCTCGGCTTCCTGTGGGCGTGGGCCATGTTCTGGACCATGCACACCGGGATCATCGCCGCCATCGCGACCATATTCGCCCGTTATGCGGGCTTCTTCCTTCCCATGGACGACGTTGCGACCAAGGCCATGGCCATGGCCGCCGTCCTGGTCTTGTCGGCGGTCAATTACGTGGGTGTCCGGCACGGGAGCGTGCTCCAAACGGCGTTCACGGCGGGGAAGCTCCTGGCCATCGCCGCCATCATCGTCCTGGGCTTCGGGTTCGGCGGGTCGGCCCACGCCGCCGCCGTAGCGTCCTCAGCCGTGTCGGCGCCCGGGGGCTGGGGACCGGCGGACTTCGGGCTGGCGCTGGTGGCGGGGCTGTTCGCCTTCGGGGGCTGGCACATGGTGACCTACAACGCCGAGGAGACGGTGGAGCCACGGAAGACGATCCCCCGGGCCCTGCTGCTGGGGACGTTGATCGTGACGGTGTCGTACATCGCCCTGAACGCGGTGTACCTCCACGTGCTGCCCACAGACGTGGTCGCCTCGTCCGTCCGCGTGGCCGCGGATGCCGCCGACGCCGTCTTCGGCCGGGGCGGCGGGTCGGTGATGTCCGCCCTGGTGATGTTCTCGACCTTCGGCGCTCTGTCGGGGATCGTGCTCGCAGGTCCGCGCGTATACTTCGCACTGTCACGGGACGGCCTTCTCTTTCGCTGGGTAGGGGCCGTCCACCCCCGGTTCCACACTCCCCATCGCGCCATCCTCCTCCAGGCCGTGTGGTCGTGCGTCCTCGTGGCCACGGGGACGTATCGAGCCCTCTTCACCCGGGTGATCTACACAGAGTGGATCTTCTTCGGCCTCATGGCGGTGGGTCTGGTTCTTCTCCGACGCAGGTCCGATCTCCGCCGAGAGTACAGCATCTGGGGATACCCGTGGATCCCCCTCGTCTTCGCGACGTCCGCGTTCGCCATCGTGGCCCACCAGGTGGTCGCGGAGCCCGGCTCGAGCCTGACCGGGCTCGGTCTGGTGCTCGCGGGTCTCCCGGTGTACCTGATCTGGGGACGGCGCGGCCTTCACCGGGACCTCTCCGAGCCATGATCATCGACTTCCACAACCACTACTTCCCGCCCGCCTACCTCGACGCCATCCGTTCGGGAGGGAGCGCCTTCCGAATCACGGACGACGACGTCGGAAACCCGGTGCTCCACTCGCCCGGCGACTACAACGTCCTCGTGCCGGGGCATCGCAGCCTTGAGCACCGGGTCCAGGCGTTGGATGACGCCGGGGTGGACATGCAGGTGCTTTCCTTCACCGCCCCGGGGACGAGCATCGAGACGCCTGACCGGGCGGTGGAGCTGTGCCGGATCGTCAACGATGCCTTCGCCGAGGATGTGAAGCGATGGAACGGACGCTTCGCCGCGCTGGGCACCCTTCCCATGAACGCTCCGGACGCGGCCGCCGAGGAGGCCGAAAGGGTGCTGGCGGATCTCGAGCTACCCGGGGTCATGCTCCTCTCCAACGCTTCCGGCGTGCCCTTGTCCGACGATCGCTTCCTTCCGGTCTTCGACGCGCTGCATCGGAAGAGAGCCGTGGTGTACATCCACCCCACGTTTCCCGTGGGGGTCGAGGTGATGGAGAGGTACATGCTGATGCCCATGGTCGGCTTTCTCATGGACACGACGCTGGCGGCCGCCTCCCTGGTGTATGCCGGGGTGGTCGAGCGCTTCCCCGGGATC
This sequence comes from Gemmatimonadota bacterium, assembly GCA_039589955.1. Lineage (GTDB taxonomy): Bacteria > Gemmatimonadota > Gemmatimonadetes > Longimicrobiales > Gaopeijiaceae > SZUA-318. Next base: position 24,931 of record JBDHGI010000035.1, read on the forward strand.
ACCTGGGTGCTGGCTCACCTGGGTGGAGCCGTACCGTACATGGCGGAGCGCTTCGACCGGGGCTTCGAGGCCTACCCGGCCTGTCGGGAGCGCTGTACCGTGCCGCCCAGCGAGCAGCTAAGGGCGTTCTATTACGACACGGTCAACTTCGACGTGTCGTGCCTCCACCTGGCCCGGGAGTTCGCGGGAGCCCGCCACCTGTTGGCGGGCTCGGACTACCCCCACATGATCGGAAGCCTGTCGAGGATGAGCGCGAGCATCGACGCCATGGAGCTACCTGAGGAAGACCGGACGCGCGTGCGAGGTGGAAACGCCGCCAGGATCCTGGGCCTCGATGTCTGATTCTACCGTCTATTTGTCCGACCCCTCGATGGCCTGATACACCAGGGCTCTCAGCTTCGCGTGATCGTCCAGCCCGTTTGCGGGAATCACCTGGGTGAAGTAGACGACGACGAGCTCCTCCGTCGGGTCGACCCAATAGACCGAGTGGTACGCTCCACCCCATCCGAACTCACCCACGGAGCCCGGCACGCCCCGGGCTCCGAGATCGTCCACCACCGAGAAGCCCAGGCCGAACCCGACGCCGGGCTCACCGTAGAGGTCCCCGGTGTGGTTCACGGTCATGAGCTGAACGGTCTTCGGGGAGAGGACCCGTCTGCCGTCCAACTCTCCCCCGTTCAGCAGCATCTGGAGGAAGCGGGCGTAGTCCCGGGCCGTCGACAGGAGCCCGGCACCGCCGGAGAAGCTGACACGTGGCCCCCGCACGTACTCACCCTGCGCCGCACCTCCCTGGCCGCCCGGTGCACGCTCCAGCGTTCCGTCCTGACTCCGACCGTAGACGGTTGCCAATCGAGGGGCCTTGTCCGCGGGGAGGTAGAAGTGGGTGTCCTCCATGCCCAGGGGCTCGAAGATCTCCCACGCGAGGAAAGCGTCCAGCGGGGTCCCGGAGACGGCCTCCACCACGGCGCCCAGGATGTCCGTGGAGTACCCGTAGACGAAGCGCTCCCCCGGGTGGGCCTCGAAGGGGAGCGAGGCCATCCGGTCCACTGTGGCGAGGATCGGCTCGGTCCGATGGGCGAGGTACCACCCCTGGATTCCGGCTCCCGCCCACCGGTCTCGGGCGATCCCCCCTCCGTATCCGATCCCGGCGGTGTGGGACAGGAGGTCACGAATGGTCACGGGACGCCGGGCCGGCTCGATATCGTATCCGTCTCCGCCGTCGGCCACCGCCACCGTGGTCTCGGCAAAGGCGGGAAGGTACCGGGACACCGGGTCGGAGATCAGGAGAAGCCCCTCTTCCTGCAGCTTGAGAATCGCCACGCTCACTACGGCTTTGGTCTGGGACGCGATGCGGAAGATGGCGTCGAGAGGCATGGCGACGTTCCCCTCTCTGTCCAGATCTCCGAACGCGTGCGCGTATGCCATCCGACCGCGACGCACCACCAGGGCCACTCCACCGGGCAGCTCGCCGCGGTCGACGTAGCCGTCGAGTACGCGGGAGAGGCGCTGGAGCCGCTCCCCGGAGAGACCCACGGCCTCGGGCCGCGCCACTGGCAGCTCCTGGGCCGGAGCGCACGGAGCGAGGGAGGCGAGGGTCAGGGCGAGGACGAATGCGGAGCGCAGGGGAATCGAGCGCATGGGAGATCTCCAGTGGGATTTGGGGCCGAGCAGCAGGTTGGCTCCGAAGGCGGCCCGGGTCGGGAAATGCGGACGGCGGCCTTCCCGGGAAAAGGCCGCCGCAGGTCTCGACGACGGGAGCGGTGGCGGAGCTCGCTAGCCCCGCTCCCCGTAGTTCACCCGCAGGAAGTCCATGATGTACCGGGCGACCGCGTCAATATCCCGGTACTTGAGGCCCACGAGGCCCCAATAGGGCATACCGACGACGTTTCCGGTGTAGATCGCCTGCCTGAGGCCGGCGGGGTCCTCTGCGAAGCGCCAATCCCCGGCGAGGAACGACGGCGGCC
>JBDHGI010000036.1:0-26218 GCA_039589955.1 Gemmatimonadota bacterium
CACGGGTGGTATCCCGAGACCTTCGGCGAGCTCGATGGGCGTACCATCGCCTACTTCTGCGCGGAGTTCGGCCTCCACAACTCCATTCCCATCTACTCCGGCGGTCTCGGGGTCCTGGCAGGAGACCACTGCAAGGCCGCTTCGGACCTCGGGGTCCCCCTCATCGGCGTGGGCCTCCTGTACTCCAAGGGGTACTTCGACCAGAGGCTCAACCTGGACGGGTGGCAGGAGGGCAGCGACGAGATCTTCGATCCGCGCATCATGCCCCTGGTGCGACTCACGGGTCCGAACCGATCGCACTCCATCACCGTCCTCGAGACCGCGGGCCGGCCCGTCCACGTCGGCGCCTGGAGGCTGGACGTGGGGCGGGTTCAGCTCTGTCTCCTCGACACCAACCTGCCGGAGAACCACCCCGAGGACAGGGAGCTCACGTACCAGCTGTACTCCGGCGGCAAGGAGCACCGGTTGAGGCAGGAGTGGGTCCTCGGCGTCGGCGGCGTGCGCGTGCTTCGGGCGCTGGGCGTGACTCCGTCGGGGTGGCACGCCAACGAGGGCCACGCGGCGTTCATGATGGTCGAGCGACTGCGGGAGCATCTTGCCGAGGGACTCGACCTCGACACGGCGATGCAGAAGGTGCGTGCCCATTCCGTGTTCACCACCCACACGCCCGTCCCCGCCGGACACGACATGTTCGCGCCGGAGCTCGTGGATGCGGTGTGCGGGGACTACGAGAGAATGGGGATGGACCGCGCCACGTTCCTCAGCCTCGGCAGGCATCCGGAGCTCGATCAGGGACGCTTCCACATGACCGCCGCGGCCATCCGGTTGGCCCGATACGTCAACGGCGTCTCCAAGCGCCACGGGCGCGTCACCAAGCGCTTGTGGACTTCCCTGTGGCCGGGACGCGAGGTCACCCACGTGCCCGTGGGGTCCGTCACCAACGGCGTACACCTGGGGAGCTGGACGAACCACCGATGGGTGGAGCTCCTCGAGGGAGTCTTCGGAGAGCGATGGGACGAGTCGCCGCCGAGTGCCGAGGACTGGGATCGAGTTCTCGAGCTCGACGACGCGCTCGTCTGGCGTACCCACGAGGTCCTGAAGAAGACGCTCCTCGCCTTCTGCCGGGAGCAGTCCCGCGAGCGGTGGAGGACGCTCTGGAAGGAGGCGGCCCACCTCGTCGGAGCGGGCACGCTCTTGAGCCCGGAGCCCCTCACCATCGGGTTCGCACGACGGTTCGCCACGTATAAGCGCGGCTACCTGCTCTTCCGTGACGAGGAGCGGCTACGTCGTCTCCTGACGAATCCCCGGAGGCCTGTCCAGCTCGTGTTCGCGGGTAAGGCGCATCCAGCGGACGACGATGCCAAGGCAACGTTGCAGCGAGTCTGGCGGGCGTCGCGTGACGCGCGCTTCGAGGGCCGTGTCGCCTTCGTCGAGGACTACGACATGCACGTCGCCCACCGACTGGCGCAGGGCGTCGACCTGTGGCTCAACCTGCCCAGGGTGCCCATGGAAGCCTCCGGCACCAGCGGCATGAAGGCGGCCCTGAACTGTGTGCCCCAGCTGAGCACCCTGGACGGATGGTGGGCCGAGGGCTTCAACGGCCGCAACGGATGGGCCATTCCCACCTCGGAGGGCAGTGAGGAGGAGGTCGACGCCGCGGATCACGCGAGCCTTTTCGACCTCCTGGACCGCGAGGTCGTGCCGGCCTACTACAAGCGCGACGAGAACGGGATTCCCAGGGCGTGGGTCATGCGGATGAAGGAGGCCCTGAGAGTGGCCGGCCGGCAGTTCACGACCCGACGCATGGTGAAGGAGTACGTCGAGTGGTACTACGTGCCGGCTGTGCAGGGCCTCACCGAGGGCGACGACCCACCCACCGACGACCGCATGGCCGGGCCCTTCCCGGAATCGTCGGACGCGGCGACTGCCGTCGAGGCAAGGGAGGGAGGCGAGGAGGAGCAGGAGGATTCCGGGCAGGCGACTCCGCAGGCGGCCAACCCGGAGTAGCGCCTTACCGCGGTCGGCGTCGACGACGACCGGGCGCTCCTATCCCTCCCGGACCGGTTTCAGGATCAGCACCGAGAGCCCGGGAAGAGGCAGCTCCAGGTACTGGTCCCTTCCGTGGAGCTCCCCCGGACGGGTCTCGAGGGTCGGAGGGACGATGGCCCCGTACCCCCCGTAGACCGGTGCGTCGGTGTTGAGCACGACCCGGTAGCGTCCGGGCCACGGCGCCGGCAGGCGGAAGTCGGTTCGGTGCACGGGGGTGAAGTTCGCCGCCACCGCGACGACGTCGTCCCAGTCCGGAGCCCAGCGCAGGAAGGAGAGGGTGGTCTGCTTCGGGTCGTGACAGTCCAGCCACTCGAAGCCCGCGGGATGGAAGTCCCGGACATGGAGGGCCGGTTCGCTACGGTACAGCGCGTTGAGGTCCCGCACCAGTCGTCTGACTCCGGCGTGGCTGTCCCATGACTGGAGCGCCCAGTCCAGCTCCGTCGCCTCGCTCCACTCGGTCCACTGCGCGAGCTCTCCCCCCATGAAGAGGAGCTTCTTCCCGGGATGGGTCCAAAAATATCCGTAGAGCAGCCTCAGGTTCGCGAACTTCTCGTCGTCGGGTCCCGGCATCCTCCCGAGGAGCGAGCCCTTGCCGTGGACCACCTCGTCGTGGGACAGGGGAAGCATGAACCGCTCGCTGAAGGCGTACAGCATGGAAAAGGTGAGGCGGTCGTACTTGTGCGACCGGTACACCGGGTCGGCCGCCATCAGCTCCAGGGTGTCGTTCATCCACCCCATGTTCCACTTCTGGTCGAAGCCGAGCCCGTCCCGGTCCGTGCCGTGCGAGACCCGCGGCCAGGACGTGGACTCCTCCGCGATCATGACGGCTCCCGGGACCTCCTGGTGCACGGCGTCGTTGAGGCGCTTCAGGAACGCCACGGCGTCCAGATTCTCGCGGCCGCCGAACACGTTGGGCGTCCAGGCCCCCTCCTTCCGGGAGTAGTCCAGGTAGAGCATGGACGCCACGGCGTCCACCCTGAGCCCGTCCACGTGGTAGTCCTCCAGCCAGTGGAGGGCGCTGGAGATGAGGAACGAGGCAACGGCCGGCTTGCCATAGTCGAAGACCAGCGTGCCCCAGTCCGGGTGATGGGCCTGCCTCGGGTCCGCGTGCTCGTACAGGGTCGTCCCATCGAACCGGGCGAGGCCGTGTGAGTCTCCGGGGAAGTGTCCTGGCACCCAGTCGAGGATCACGCCGAGCTCGAGCCGATGGGCCTGGTCCACGAAGTACCGGAAGTCGTCGGGATCGCCAAAGCGCGACGTGGGGGCGAAGAATCCCAGGGGCTGGTACCCCCAGCTCTCGTCCAGGGGGTGCTCGACCACGGGAAGGAGCTCCACGTGGGTGAAGCCCAGCTCCGAGACGTAAGGCAGGAGCCGGTCCGCCAGCTCCCGGTAGGTGAGCCATCCGTGGGGCCGGTCACCATCACCGTGCCCCTCGCGACGCCACGAGCCCAGGTGCACCTCGTAGACGCTCATGGGGCTCGCATCCGCGTTCCAGGAGGCCCGTCGCCGCATCCACTCTTCGTCGCCCCACTGGTACTGCCGCGGGTCCCAGACCTCCGACGCGGTGGCGGGGCGGAGCTCCGCGGCGCGTCCACAGGGATCCGCCCGCTCGGTGCGCTTCCCCGTGGACGTGACGATCTGGTACTTGTAGCGCACACCGACCCGGGCCCCCGGCACGAACAGCTCCCAGACCCCCGTGGCGCCTCGCGGGCGCATGGGGTGGCACCGGCCGTCCCAGTGGTTCATGTCTCCCATGAGGTTCACTGCTCGGGCGTGAGGAGCCCAAACAGCGAAGCGGGTTCCCGTCACGCCCTGATGCTCCACGGGGCACGCGCCCAGTACCTCGTGGATCCTCCTCTCGGTGCCGTCCAGGAACGCGTGGATTCTCGCCTCGTCCAGGGTGGGCTCAAAGCGGTACGGGTCATCGACCTCCCAGTGGCGCCCGTCCGGATCCTCCATGGACAGCCGATACGGAAAGGGTTGGTCCGCCTCGGCGTCGAGGAGGGAGAAGAGACCCGATCCGCCGACGGCATTCATGGGGATGGACGCGTCCCCGCGCACGAGCGTCACCGACCGAGCCCAGGGGACGAAGGCACGCACCACCCATCCGCCCTCAGGAGCCGGATGGAGGCCGAGAACGTCGAAGGGAGCCCGGCAGCGGCCCTCGCTGAGAGCCTGGACCACCTCGGGAGATACTCCGGGGGAAGATGGTGTGGGCACGAAAACGCCGACTCCGCTGTCCGGGATGAATGGCGACGAGGGGCTCTCCGCGCGCCGGGCGTGCGGGTGGCCCAGGATCTGGTATGTTGAGGTTGCACCGTAGGTGGCCCCAAGTCCAGAAGACGACGTGAACATGGACTCCTTCCAGCTCCCCTCGGCCAAAGGCCTTCCCCGGCCGAAACACGACGAGACCGTCGTGCACTTGGCCACGGAGTACTGGCCGTACGCCCGCACGGGCGGCCTCGCCGAGGCCGTCCGGGGCATCGCCCGGTACCAGGCGGCCGCCGGCTGCGCGAAGCTCGTCTTCATGCCGCTGTACAAGGCGGTGCGTGCGGGTTTTCCGTCCCTCCATCCATGCGGGGAGCCCTTCACCGTGCAGGTGGGCCCCTACGCGAACACGGCGCGGGTCTACCACGACCCCGAGGCACCGGCGAATCCGCGGGTCCTGTTCATCGAGAACGACGGCTACTTCGGGAGGGACGGGCTCTATGGTCACGGTCACGGGGACTACGGCGACAACCACGTGCGCTTCGCGTTCTTCTGCCGCGCCGTGCTCGAGTGGTTGCCGCGTATCTCCGCCAACCACGCCATCCTCCACGCCCATGACTGGCATACGGCCCTGGCGTCGGTCTACCTGCGCACCGTCCTGGCTGGCCAGCCCTACTACGATGCCACGTCGTCGGTCCTGACGGTGCACAACGCAGGGTACCAGGGCCACTACGGGCCGGATGTCCTGATGGAGCTGGGCCTGGACGGAGGGCTCCTGCACATGGACTACCTGGAGTGGTACGGGAAGGTCAATCTCCTCAAGGGGGGTCTGGTCTTCTCCGACATGGTGACCACCGTGTCGCCCACCCATGCCCGTGAGCTTCGCACCCGGACGGGGGGCTTCGGGCTGCACGACACGTTCAACGTGCTCCAGGACCGGTTCGTGGGGATCCTCAACGGGATCGACTACGAGGTGTGGGATCCCACCCGCGACCCGTGCATCGCGGCCCCCTTCTCGGCGGACGACCTGTGCGGAAAGGAACGCTGCAAGGCATGGCTCCAGGACAACGTAGGGTTGCCCGTGCGCGCCGACGTCCCCGTCTTCGGCATGACCGCCCGGCTGGCCCAGCAGAAGGGGTTCGACATCCTGTTCGCGTCGAAGGTGCTCGGCCGTCCGGATGCCCAATGGATCTTCCTGGGCGAGGGTGAAAAGCGCTACGAGAATACGCTGAGGCTCATCGCCGGGAAGCACCCGGATCGGGTCGCCGCGTTCTTCGAGTTTACGGAGGAGAGGGAGCACAAGCTCCTTGCCGGGTCAGACTTCCTGCTCATGCCGTCGCTGTACGAGCCCTGTGGCCTCACGCAGATGCGGTCGCAACGGTACGGGGCGCTGCCGGTGGCCCGTAGGGTGGGGGGGCTCGCCGACACGGTGGAGGACCGCATCACGGGCTTCCTCTTCGACGAATATCAGCCTTGGGCCCTCGAAGAGGCGGTGCAGTATGCCATCGACCTCTACCGGAGCCGGAACAGCTGGGAGGAGCACGTTCGCGAGGCGATGTCCCGGGACTTCTCCTGGAGGGCCGGGGTACGCCGCTACCAGGACGTGTACCGACGGGCCGGCGAGCTCCGCCAGAGCGCGCTCTCGCGCTGACCCCGACCCCGACCCCGACCCCGACCCATGAATCCTCGCTCGGTCGTCATCCACGGACACTTCTATCAGCCGCCGCGGGAGAACCCGTGGACCGACGAAGTGCCGCGGCAGCCGTCGGCGGCTCCGTATCACGACTGGAACGAGCGTATCCACGACGAGTGCTACCGCGCCGTGGTGGCTGCCCGCATCCTCGACGGCCGGGGCCGGATCGGCCGCGTGGTAAACGCGCTGAGCTGGATGAGCTGGGACGCCGGCCCCACGCTCCTCCGGTGGATGGAGCGTGAGAGGCCGGGCACCTATCGGGCGTTCCTCGACGCCGACGCAACGGCCGTCGCCCGGGCGGGTCACGGCGGGGCCATGGCCATGCCGTATCATCACGTGATCCTCCCCCTGGCCTCTCGCAGGGAGAAGGTCACGGAGGTGCGCTGGGGCATCGCCGACTTCAAACGCCGGTTCCGGCGGGACCCGTTGGGCATGTGGCTTCCCGAGACGGCTGTGGACATCGAGACGCTCGAGGTTCTCGCCCAAGAGGGGATCGCCTTCACGGTGCTCGCGCCCCGGCAGGTGGAGACCCTCCCCCGAGGAGGCCTCCCCGGGAGGGTGACCCTGCCCGGTGGGCGGAGCATCACCGTGTTCGTGTACGACGGCTCCCTGTCCCACGACGTGGGGTTCGGGAGGCTGCTGAGAGACTCCGCTCGATGGACACGACGGTTGATCGAGGCATCACAGCGAAACGACCTGGTAGCCATCGCCACCGACGGGGAGACCTTCGGGCATCATCACAGGTGGGGGGACATGGCCCTGGCCGCGACGCTGGATGCGGTGGCGGCGAGTCCGGAGCTCCGGCTCGAGAGCTTCGCGTCGTTCCTGGCCCGTCACCCGCCTCGCGAGGAGATCACCATCGTCGCCCCTAGCGCGTGGTCCTGCATCCACGGAGTGGACCGTTGGCGCCTGGACTGCGGGTGCAAGAGCGATCCGCTCAGCCCGACGTCGCAGGCGTGGCGAGCGGTCCTGCGGGCGGCTCTGTCCGAGCTTGCCGACGCGCTGAACACCCGCTTCGAGGAGGAGGGGCGTATCCTGCTGGAAGATCCCTGGAGGGCCCGCGACGAGTACGGCGCGTTGCTGGACGGAAGCGAGGAGGACAGGGTCGCCTACCTCGACCGACACGCCGCCGTCCCCATGGACGAGACGGTCGCGTCCCGGATCATCGAGCTGATGGAGATGGAGCGAGACGTGCTCAGGATGGACACGTCCTGCGCCTGGTTCTTCGACGACATCGCGAGGCTCGAGCCGCTCCAGAATCTCGCCTACGCCGCCCACGCGTTGGATCTGCTGGGCCCGGGGGCTGACGAGCTCGAGGAGAGGCTGGTGGACCGGCTGGCGGAGGCGGTCTCCAACGACCCCGAGGCCGGGGATGGTGCGCGACTATGGCGCCGAAGAGTGCGTCGGATGGTGCGGGAAGGGGCACGGGCAGCGGAAGCGGGGCGTGGGAACCCCCACCCGCCCTCCATCGGCGGGGCCGTCGCGCGGGCTCTGGAGGATCCGTCACGGGAATCGGTGGACGGAGCCCTCGCCGCCCTCGACGGCCCGGGGGCCCCGGACCTCTTCGACGTCCAGACAGCGGTGGCCCGAGCGCTGGCGGCGAAGGCCGGCGGGGATCCGCATCTGGTTCGGTTGGGTGAGCGCTTGGGGATCGCGGCGAGCGTGGCCTTCCGATGACATGGGTATCCAGGCAGATCCGACCACGTGCGATTCCTGACAAGAGCGGTGCGCGATGACGGGCGGAGCCATCGAGGAGAGGAGGTTCACCGACCGGGAGGTCCGTGAGATCCTCAAGCGGGCGGTGGAGGCGCCGTCCCGTGGACTGATCAAGAGCGAAGGGCTCTCGCTGGCGGAGCTGCAGGCCATCGGCGAGGAAGTCGGCATCGATCCTGCCCGGGTGGAGGATGCGGCCCGAGCCGTGGAGTCGAGAGGCGTCGATCGCTCCGGACGGCTGCTCGGTGCCCCGACGGTGCTGAACTACGAACGAAGGATCAGCGGATCCCTCGCTCCCGAGGACACGCCGGAGGTCCTCTCGGTCATCCGCCGGACGATGGGTCGCCAGGGAGAGGTGAACGACGTCCACGGATCCCTGGAGTGGAGCGCCAAGGGTGATTCCGGCGAACGATACGTCACCCTCTCCTCTCGAGACGGTACCGCCACGATCCGGGGCTCGGCGAACCTCACCAATGCCGCCGTCCTCACCTACCTGCCGGCAGGGATCATCGGGCTCATCACGTCCATCGTCGGTGTCGTCGCGCTCGCCGAGTCCGGTGACCTGCTCGGGCTGGTGGTGAGCCTCGCCGTCCTTCCCGTTCTCTATTTGGTCCTTCGGGCCGTCTTCAGGACGGTCGTGGGTCGGGACTCGGCCAGGCTCCAACGGACGGTGGACGAGCTGGCCCGACTGGCCGAGGGATCGGAGCCCTGACCCTCGCGGTGACCCGCCGTCCGGCTGCGCGAGTCCGGCACCATCTCCACGCCCTGCGAGCGATAGCGGCACTCCGAGGCGAGGGGCTTGTGTCCCGGGGCCTCGGGGCGCAGCATCTTCGGAGCTCCACCGACTCTCGAGGAACCTCCATCCGAGAGGATCTCATGCGCCGTCCTGTCTCGTTCCTGGCCGCTTCCGTGCTCCTGCTGGCCGGCTCTCCCCCCGGGGTCGTCGGACAGGACCCGCGCCCTCTCACCCTGGAGGACTACGGCTCCTGGAGCCGCATCACCCAGGTGGCCATCTCTCCCGACGGGCAGTGGCTCGCGCACGCCCAGGAGCCCAACGACGGCGACGGCACCTTCTACGTCCGTCGTCTGGACGGCGAGGGTGTGCATGAGGCGGTGAACGGAGCCGGAGCGGAGTTCTCGGACGACGGCGGCTGGGTGGCCTTCCTGACGACGACGCCCGAAACGGAGGCCGACGAGCTACGTGACGAGAGGCGACCTGTTCCCAGGACGCTTCACGTGATCGACCTGCGAAGCGGAGATCGGAGCGAGGAGGCCGGTGTTCGCTCGTTCGAATTCTCGGGCGACGGACGCTTCCTCGCCGTCCACCGGGACCGGTCCGATCGTGAAGCAGAGCATCAGGGCTCCGACCTTCTCCTCCGGGACCTTCAGAGTGGCACGGTGCTCAGCCTGGGGAACGTGTCCGAGTTCGCCTTCAACGAAGGTGGGACCCAGCTGGCCTATCTGGTCGACGCCGCGGGCAAGGCGGGGAACGGCGCCTATCTGATGACCGTGGCGGGCGGGAGCATCCGATCCCTGAGCTCGGGAGCGGACACCTTCGAGGATCTGACCTGGAACGAGGCCGGCGACGCCCTGGCGCTCCTCCGGGGGAGCAAGCCCGAGGGCTCGACGGAGCGGGACAACGTCCTGGTGGTCGTGGCAGACGCTGCGTCCGCCTCACCTGACGTGACCACCTACGACCCTTCGACCGACGAGTCCTTCCCCGAGGGGTTCGTCCTGTCCGAGCTGGCCCAGACGCGCTGGACCGCCGACGGGGCCCGGGTGCTCCTGGGGGTGAAGGAGCAGGAGGCCGAGGTCGAGGAGGCCGACGACGAGAGGGCCGACGTGGACGTCTGGCACTGGTCCGACGAGCGCCTCCAGTCGGTGCAGATGGTCCAGGCGACCGCCGACCGCCGCTACACCTATCTGTCGGCGTACAACACCGACAGCGGACGCTTCGTCCGTCTCGCTACCGAAGACATGCGTCGGGTCGACATCACCGACGACGGCCGGTGGGGCGTGGGTCGACGCGACGGCGCCTATCGGGGCGACCTGACCGAGGAGGGCGGACGGGCCGAGTACGTCCGAGTAGACCCAGCCACGGGCGAGGAGCGCTTCATCGTCGAGGAGGTCCGGCGCCCCATGGGCACGTCCCCCGACGGTGCCTGGCTCGTGTACGTGAAGGATGGAGCCGTGCAGTCGACGGGCCTCGAGTCACTGGAGACCATCAACCTGTCGGCGGCTTCCGGCATCGACTTTCTCGACGCCGAGTTCGATCGGGTGTCGGAACGGCCCGCTTACGGGATCGGAGGCTGGACCGAGGACGGGAGCGTCATTCTGCATACCCGTTACGACGCCTACGTCGTGCCCCTGGATGGAAGACCGGCCCGGGCCCTCACAGCTGGCATGGGAGATCGGGAGGAGATCCGCTTCAGGATCGTGCGCCTGGATCCCGAGGAGGACTGGGTCGAGCCCAACGGCGCGCTCCTGTCGGCGTATGGGGAGTGGACCAAGCAGTCCGGCTACTTCCGCGCCCGCCCCGGCCGGGATCCCGAGGAGCTCATCTTCGGGGACGAGATGATCGGGCAGGTCAGGAAGGCCTCGAATGCGGATCGGGTGGTGTTCACCCGGCAGACCTTCGAGCAGTTCCCCGACTATTGGACCAGCGACCTGTCGTTCCGCGACCCGCAGAGGGTCACCGACGCCAACCCCCAGATCACCGAGTTCGCGTGGGGACGGCGGGTCCTCGTCGACTACGTTGACGAGCGGGGGTTCGAGCTTCAGGCCACTCTGGCTCTGCCGGCAGGATACGAGGAGGGCCGGCGGTATCCCATGATCGTCTACTTCTACGAGAAGATGAGCCAGCGGCACCACCAGTTCTCCATGCCCGTCTACGACGACCGACCGCACATGTCGACATATGCCAGCAACGGCTATCTGGTATTGATGCCGGACATCATATACGACGACGGGTACCCGGGACGCTCGGCCCTGGACGATGTGACCGCAGCGGCCAGGAAGGCGATCGAGCTGGGCTACGCCGACCCCGGCCGCATCGGCCTCCAGGGGCATTCGTGGGGAGGATACGAGACGTCGTTCATCCTCACCCAGACGGACATGTTCGCCGCCATCGTCACCGGGGCGCCCCTGACCAACCTCATGTCCATGAACAACATCCTCTACAAGAGGACGGGCAACCAGAACGGGCCCATCCTCCAGTGGAGCCAGGGCCGCATGGGTGATCAACCGTGGGACGACTTCGAGCGGTGGGTGAGCCAGTCTCCGGTGCACCATGCGCCCGACATCTCCACCCCATTCCTGATCCTCCACGGCACGGAAGACGGAGCGGTGGACTGGAACCAGGGGCTCGAGCTCTACACGGCGGCCCGTCGGCTCGGAAAGGAGGTCATCCTCCTGTCGTACCCCGGTGAGCCGCATCACCTGGGCAGGGAGGCCAACCAGAAGGACTTCCAGACAAGGATGAAGCAGTACTTCGATCATCACCTCATGGGCACGGAGGCACCGGCGTGGATGCGCGACGGTGTGCCGTTCCTGGAGAAGGGGAGGACCATCAGCTGATGCGTGCATCAGCCGACTTCGCCAGGCGGCCCGTGCTCGTGCCCGGAATCGCTCTCGCTCTGGGGGTGCTCCTGGTGAGCGTCGCTGGCGCACGTCCCGGGGGGGCGCCGCCGGCACCTGCCGTCACGTGGCGGCCGGAACGGCCCGCGCAGGGACACCTGTTCCTGGTCCGGGTGTCACAGGCGCCGGGAGAACGGATCCTACGCGTAGCTGGGAGCGGGGGAGGAGAGGCCCTCCACTTCCAGGAGGTGGCCGAGGGGGTGTTCGAGAGTCTCGCACCGGTACCCATCGAGGCCACGGGGAGCATCGATCTGGAGCTCACGGTTCGGTACGGCGACGGCGGGGAGGATACCCTGGTGCACGCCGTGCCGGTGGAGACCGGGGCGTACGTGCACGAGCGACTGACCGTGGCCCCCCGCTTCGGCGCTCCACCGGATTCGGCGGACCGGGCGCGGTTGGCGCGGGATCGGGCCAAGGCCGCCGACGTCTCCCGCCGGGCCCACCGAACTCCCCGGATCTGGACCAGCGAGCTCGTGATGCCGCGCGACGACCGGGTCACCAGCGGCTTCGGCAACGGACGTGAGTTCAACGGCCAGATCTCCAGCCGTCACATGGGGCTGGACCTGGACGGCGACCCCGGAGACACCGTCGTGGCGGCGGCGCGCGGTGTGGTGGCGCTCGTGGACGAGTTCCTGCTGGCGGGAAACATCGTGTACCTGAACCACGGCGCAGGGCTCCTCAGCGGCTACTTCCACCTGAGCGAGCAGCTGGTGTCCGAGGGCGACACCGTGGAGGCGGGTACGCCCATCGGACGGGTGGGAGCCACGGGGCGGGTCACCGGCCCCCATCTCCACTGGGTCGTCCGGTACGGCTCCACCAGCGTGGACCCCAGAAGCCTGATGGCGGCTACGGGAAGCCGGTAGGGCAGGCTTCCCCTGGCGGGGCGGGCCCCGCCGGGAGAGGGTGGCAGCGGGGACGCCGCGGGATTACCCGCCGCCGTCCTGCCGCGCTTCGACGACGAACGGGTGGTCGGCCGGTGCGTCGGACCACAGCTCGAGGAAGCGCCGGTAGGCGTCCTCAGACGCCACGTCGCCGGCCTGGTGGAGCGCCCGGGCCTCCTCGAGGACCCCGTACCATCCCAGATCCGCATAGGCCAGTGAAGTGAAGTACTCCCTGGCGTCCTCGATCCGGTCCTCCTGGGCGGCGATCTGGCCGAGCCAGAGGCGCATGCGGTCGGAGAGGGTGCCGTTGGCCTCGGGGCGCAGTTGGATCTCCCGCAGGGCTCGCTCGGCGTCGCGGGGGGCTTCCTCCAGCCAGGAGCCATAGGCCTCCAGGCCGTCGCTCCCGGCCTGGAGCCAGGCCGCCCACCCCTCGTTGCCCGCCTCCTGCGCCTCCGCGAGACTCTCCCGGAAGCCTCGTCGGGCTACCTCGGCTCTCCCGTCGTCACCGTCCTCGAGGGCCTGGACGCCGGACACCAGCAGACATTCGGCGCTTCCGCCACACAGGCTCGGATCGAGGGTCGGGCGGCCATCCTCGGGCATGGCGAGGCTCAGCACCCACCCCAGGCTCACCCTGCGCGCGTCGCTGTCGTCCTCTTCCAACAGGTCTCGGGCCTCATTCAGTCGGCCCCGGGCGATTCGGGTCCATACCCGCACCCAGGCCCATCGACCGCCGCGGGTGCGGGCCCAATTCACGTCTCCCACCGCCTGGTAGGCGTCCAGGCCCGCCGACGTGAGCGGGAGGCCGTTGATCATGTCGGAGGTAGTATGCACGGTCTCGTCGGGAAGCGCGCTCAGGGCGGCCGCCCGCTCCTCCGGGCTGCCGAACGATGCGTCGACGGCCAGCTGGAGGGCGCGGCCCTGGTGCGTATCCGGAGCCAGGCCCAGATATGTGGCGAGCAGCGCTCTCGCCTCGTCCTCGCGGCCGAGCTGGATGGTGCTCTCGGCGTAGTGGATGTAGTTGGGTCCGAATGTCGGATCCCGCTCCACGGCAGAGCCGTAGGCCCGATGGACGTCCGCGGGTGTCCGGAATACGCGCGCGCCCCCGTGTACGTAGAGCTCGCCCAGCATGGCCCAGGCGTCGGGATCGTCGGGATAGCGCTTCACCGCCTCTTCCATGAGACGGATGCCGTCGGGATCCCCGGTGGCCAGAGCCTCCTCACCCTCCAGGAGAAGCCTGTCACGCGGTGGGAGGTTCTCCGAGAGCGCCCGCAGAGCCAGCTCCGCCCGCTCTGCGCGGTCGCCGCCCGCCTCCATCCACCCGTACGTCGACGTGAGTCGGTAGTAGGCCGAAGCGAAGGTGCTGTCCCTGTCCACGGCCTCCTCGTAGGCGCTCGCGGCGCGCTCGAACTCCCCGCCTCGGATGAGGGACTCGCCCTCCAGATAGGAACGGAGCGCCTCCACCGACGACGTTGAGAGACTCGCCACCTGGCTCCGCGAGACCACCTGGCTTCCCTCGGAGCCCAGAAGCTCCCGGACCACGGCTACGGCCAGTCCGTCGGCGAGGCTCAGCACCTCCCCGGGCTGTCCCTCGACCTGGGCCTGACCGATCTTCTCGCCGTCGGCGACGTCGTAGACCTCCCCGGTGAGCCGCACCCGCCCACCGAGGGAGACGGCGCTCCCCACCAGGGCGTACCGCGCCCCTGTCGCGCCGGCGACCCGGAGGGCATCCCCGAGATCCGCATCGGGAGCGTCTCCCACGCTGGAGCGCCAACGGGCGAGGACGGTGCGGCTGTCGATGGCCCTGAAGCCGCCGAGCCCGTCCAGATTGGTCGACAGGAGATCCACCATTCCCTCCCGCCACACGTCCAGGTCCTCACCGCTCACGGAGAAGGGCACCACGGCGATCCCCGTCGCCGCCTCGTCCGCCCCCGCTTCCTCGGGACCCAGGGTGATGGGACCCTTCATCATCACGTAGAGCCCCGCCACGCCGAAGCAGAGGGACAGGGCCACGGCTCCGCCCAGGATCGATCTCCCCCAGGTGAGGTGGGGAAGCTCGCCGGACAGGAGGCTCGTCACGGCGTCCTTCGGAGCGATCTCCCAGTCCGAGGGGACCTCTCCGGCCTCCTCCTTCGCCGTGGTGCTCGGAAGGGCCTGGACCCAGGCCGTGGCCAGGATGATCACGAGGCCGATGAGCAGGAGGATCACCGATACCGGCATCACCCACTCGGGAAGATCCAGGCCCGACTGGAGCAGGTCGGCCACCTGCAGGACGGCCCAGGAGGCGCCCAGGTAGACCACCAGGACCTGGACGATCCGGGCGCGCCTGAGTCGCTCGACGAGGGAGGGTCGGTCAGTCATGACCGGGAAACATAGAGCGGACTCCCGACGGCTGGAAAGAACTCGGACGTGCTCGGAGGCATCGTGATCATCCGCCCGCCGCCTTCTTCTGCTCCAGCCAGCTGAGTCCGTCGCTCATCCACTCGGGTGCGGGCTCGTCCTGCAGGTAGTGTCCGAACCACTCCAGGATCCGCCGGTGATAGTCGATCTGGTTCTCCTCGCGACGGAGCCCGTGGTCCGCACCGGGATAGACGAGCAGCACGAACTCCTTACCGGCGCGCCGGGCGTAGTTGTAGAACTCCACGCCCTGGCGAAAGTCCACCGTTCCGTCCTCGTCGCCGAACATCATGAGCATGGGGGTGCTCAGGTCCTCGATGTGGGCCGCCGGGGAGTTGCGCACATGGGCCTCGAAGTCTTCCCAGTACGGGACGTCCATGCGGGCCTGGCCCGTCTCCCAGTGCCCGGTCTCCGGGAGCCCGGGCCGCCAGTGCACCGCGCCCATCATGCTGAGGAAGTTGGTGAGGGGTGCCCCCGCCACCGAGGCGGCGAAGATGTCGGTGCGCGTGGGGATGTACGTCGCCTGGTATCCTCCCCAGGAGTGGCCCACGAGGCCCACCCGGTCGGGGTCCACCATGCCCAGGTTCACGATCCGCTGCACGGCGGGCACCACGGCGTCCACGGCAGAGACTCCGGGCTCGCGAGGACGGTACACGATGTCCGGCTGGAGGACGAAGTATCCGCGCTGCGTCCAGACCTGGAAGTTGTAGTAGCTGCGCTCAGTGGGCACGATGTAGCGGTGGAGGCCGTCCGAGAGCCGCTCGTAGGTGTAGACGATCATGGGATAGCGGCGGCCAGCCTCGTAGCCGGCGGGATAGAGGAGTGTCGCCTGCAGGTCGACGCCCGTGCGGCTGGTGAAGTCCACCACCTCCGCCCTTCCCCATGCGTATTGGTCCTGGAAGGGGTTCGTGGCCGTCACCTGCCGGCCGCCGCTCAAGTCCGGCCCGGCCACGAAGACGTCCGGAGAGTCGTCGAATCGCTGCGCCACCCAGGCGTACACCTCGGCGTCCTTCGCTCTGGCCAGGCGGGCCAGGCCCGCGTCCTCGAGGACCAGTCGCTCGACGTCGCCCCTCGTCGCGAAGGCGGACCCGTCCTCTCGCAGCGACGCCCTGGCGAACCCCGACTGCTTGGTCCGCTCTCCGAAGAGCTGGAAATACACGGGCTCCCGGGAGTCGAACCACTCCTGATCCCGGTCGAGCACCACCGGCGTGTGTCGCAGGTTGTCGGCCTGACCCCCGGTGAGGCGGCGACCCCCCTCGCCTCGGGGGCTCACCGCCCAGGTGTCGAACCGGTCCCGGAGGAGCACGGCGTCGTCTCCGTCCACCCACCCGGCGGGTGAGAAGCCGACGGGCGGCAGCTGCTCGACGGGATAGTCGTACTCGCGGTCGGCGAACGTGCCGTCCAGCTCGCCGGTGAGGTTGTTGTGGACCCCGACCTCGATGTCGTAGGCCCACCAGTCCTCGCCCCTGAAGTAGAGCACGTAGCGCCCTTGGGGGCTCCCGCCGGCCAGATACCGGACGCGGTCCAGGATGGGGGTCCGCTCCCCGGTCCCGACGTCGATGACGGTCACGTCCTGCCACACCCGGCCGAACATGACGTCCCCTGCGTAGGGGGAGTCGTCGGCCTCGGTGACGTGGCGTCCCCCGGGGACGATGGCGGTGGAGGCCATGAGGTCCGTGCCCAGCTGGAGGAAGCGATCTTCGTCCACGTGCCAGACGGAGAGGAGGGTTCGCTCCAGATCTCGTCGCTCTTGGGCTCGCTGCATGGGGATGATGCGGGTGTCACGCGCGTGCCATACCTGGACGTCGGACACCTCGGCATCGTCTTCGGCGCTCTCCTCCTCCGTTCCGGCTGAATCCGGTACCGATGTGCTCCGCTCCCGGGGCCGAATGCCGAAGAAGAGGGAGCCACCGTCCTCCGACCACCGGGGACGACGGTGCTCCGCCACGCGCATGCCTTCGGGAAAGGCCTCCGCCTCCCCGGGGTCGAAGACGCGGGCTGGGCCCGGCGTCCTCCCGACGTCCCTCCAGTGGAGGATCACGTGGGTATCTTCCTCGAACCCCTCGTCCACCCGGCTTCGGAGGACCGCGAGGTCGTCGTCGTCCTCCCGCCACGTGAGCATGCGGTAATCCCCCTCGGATCGGTCCAGGGACCGCAGCGTTCCCTCGCCGGCGTCATAGAGCTGGACACCGTTTCCCGAGCCCGAAGCGGTCTCGATGATCACTGCCATCAGGTGACCCGTCGGACTCCAGTCGTAGGCGTCGACGTTGCCCAGGGCCATGTCGGTGCCGGCGGCCAGCTCGCGGATGAGCAGGTCCCCGCCCCCGTCTCCTTCCCGGGGCCGCCTGAACAGCGCGAGGAATCGGCCATCCTCGCTGAACGCGAAGGACGCCACGTCCTCGAAGGTCGTGTCCGTCACCGCCCGGAGGTCCAGGAGGCCCACGTCCTCCCGGGCGTCCTCGTTCTCCTGCTCGTCCGGTGACAGGCCGATGCGGTACGCCGCCCAGCGGCCGTCAGCGCTGAACACCGCCTGGGAGCCGAAGGGAACGACGTGCTCGGACTCTGCCTCCAGGGCCCGGAAGCGGAGCTCGTTCTCCTCGCTCACCCGCCGGATCTCCACGGAGAGCCACGCGCCGTCGGGGGAGAGCTGCGTAGCGCCGAGGCTCTCCCACTGTCCGTAGTCTTCCTCAGAGAGACGGGGCCTCTCCTGAGCCCGCGAGGGGGTTCCCGCCGCGAGCCACGCCGTGACGATCGCGAGGATCGCCGTCCACCTTGGGTGCATCGTCCGCTCCCTGAGAGATCTCACCACGTTTCCACGCGGTTCTGGGACGTGAAGTAGAGGACACGTTCCTTCACCTGCTCCCCGGTCAGCCGACTCCACGCGTCGGCATAGAGGTCCACCTGTCGTCGGTAGGCCCGCTCCCTCTCGGGGAACTCGGGATCCGTCCCGACGTCCGTCTTGTAATCCGCGATCACCCATCCACCCGCCTCCCGGAACGCCAGGTCGATGACGCCCTCCAGGAACGCCGGGACGGGATCGTCCGCGTCCGGCTCCCCGTCCACCGCTCCGCCGTCTCCCGGCGCTCCCGCGTCCCCGCCGAACAGGTCGAGCTGCCTCTGCTCCCTGGCTCCCGCCTCGTCCGTCGGCTCCTTCTCTTCGACCGGCTGGGGAGGCGGCGTCCGGGTCACACCCGCTACGGCGAAGGGCACTTCCACCAGGACGCGGCTCGCGGTGCCGGCCCGGCGCCACAGCTCCGATGCCCGGACGGAGCGCACGAGCTCCTCGAGCTCCTCGAGCTCCCTCGGCTCCCCGTGATCGTCCAGGGGACGGCCGTTCTCCACGAGCAGGGTGCGACACGAGCCCCGCAGCCCCCCCTCCGAGTCGTCCTCCGCTGCCGCGGCCAGAGCGCCGTGCACGACGCTTCCCCAGGAGTAGCCCCGGAAGCTCCCGGCCTCCGCCGCCTCCTGCGCCTCGACCTCCGGCGAAGGCTCGGCGGCGGGTCCTTTCGCCACCTCGGTCACCGAGACGTGGCGGTAGGAGGGCAGGGCGAGGGCCCGCAGCCGCTCCGCGGCGTCCTCGCTTCTCTCCCGGATCTCCTCGACCGTGATACGGAGCACCTCCCTCGGCCCCGGGTCGCGGGGCTGGAGATCCAACTCCGCGGCGTTCTCCATGAGCCACGGATCCAGGGGGCTCCACGACGAGACTTCCGGCTTACCGGGCCAGCGCGCCACCACCAGCTCCTCCCGGGCTCGCGTTACGGCCACGTAGAGCAGCCTGACCCGCTCGGCCTCTTCGAATCGAGCCTCGGATTCGGCCTTCGCCTCCCATCCGGACGGGCGGGCCAGGAGCGTGTTCCGTCTGAAGCCCTCCCCGGCCTCGGCCACCCTGAGGTATCCCCTCGCCGTCCCGTCCTCCTCTCTCTCCACGTGGGCGTCCGGGGTGAAGTGGGGGGGCTTGGAGGGGTCGGCCAGGATGACCACCGATCCCTCGAGCCCCTTGGCCTGATGGAGGTTCATGAGACGGACCACGTCGGGTCGGCCGGGCTCCAGAGGCGCCTCCGCCTCCTTGATCTCGAGTGCGGAGCGAAGGCCCTCCAGGGCTCCAGGAAGAGAGGCGTCCCCCCCCAGGGCCGTGGCGCGCACGGCGTCCAGGGCGTAGACGAGCGCTCCCGCCCGTAAGATCCCCAGCTCTCCGGCGGCGGCGAAGGGCAGGAGGCCGAGCTCCGACACGACCTTGCCCAGGAACACGTCCGCCGGCTCGCGACTCGCCCACCGCCACCAGCGGTGGAGCCGTCGCAGCCCCTCCAGCACATCGCGGTCGCCGGCCTCTCCAGGGCGGATCACGTCGAAGCTCCCCCCGGCGAGGCGATGCGCCACCAGGCTCTCGTGGTCGATCCCGAAGAACAGTCCGAGCAGAACGGTAACGACCTTGACGGGATCCGTGGGGTCCACCATGCACTCGAGGAGCGCGAGCAGCTCGTGAAGCTCCGCCTCGACGCCCACACCCGCTCCGGTGACCTGCATGGGGATGCTGAGGGCCTCCAGCGCCCGCGCGTAGGTCGCGAGGGAGCGAGTGAGACGGGTCAGGACGAGGAAGTCTCCCGGCGCCCGCCCCCCGGAGTCGATCCGATCCCGGATCCAGGTGGCGATGCGTCGCGCGTCGTCGTCTGCTACCGCAGCGTAGGCGTCCCGGTCGGGCGACACGGTGTAGAAGAGCACGCCCCCCTCCGGCCTTCCATGGGGTGTGGGCCTCGTGTTCAGCGGCTCGAACGCCGCCTGCTCCGCCG
Organism: Gemmatimonadota bacterium; assembly: GCA_039589955.1. Classification (GTDB taxonomy): domain Bacteria; phylum Gemmatimonadota; class Gemmatimonadetes; order Longimicrobiales; family Gaopeijiaceae; genus SZUA-318. The sequence goes on from JBDHGI010000036.1 coordinate 19,362, forward strand.
TGGCCTCGGGCGGGAAGAAGCCCGGCCCGCGGAAGACCTGGTTGACCAGGTCTCCGATGGGCGGACGAGATCGGAAGTTCGCGTTGAGCTCCAGCACCTCGCCGAACTCGCGGAACCTCTGCTTCACGAGCTCGTAGAGCTGGATGTCGGCTCGGCGGAACCGGTAGATGCTCTGCTTCGGGTCGCCCACGACGAACAGCGCGCCGGGACGGGGGACCGCCGTGCGCCAATCCGACCCGCCGGCCGTCGGCCCCCCACTGCCGTCGCCGCCTCCAGCCTCCACGGCTCCCTCCACAGGCTGAGGCTCCGAGGAGAGGAGCAACATGATCTCTGCCTGAAGCGGGTCCGTGTCCTGGAACTCGTCCACCAGCAGGTACCGATAGCGCTCGCCCAGCTCGGAGCGGGACGACGGATCCCGCCGGAGAAGCCGGGCGGTGAGGAGGAGGAGATCCTGGAAGTCGAGCCTGCCCACTCGCCGGCGGTGCTCGGCGAACTCTACGGCCGCGGCGGAGACGAGGCGCATGGCCAGGGCGTAGCGGTGGCCCAGCCAACGGTCGAGGAGGCGGCCTGCGGGCGTATCCCCCACACCGAAGGCGTTGACCCGCTCCTGGAGACCCTTGGCCAGGGCGGGCTCCCTCCAGCGATTCTGGGTCACGCGGTGCCCCGAGGGACCGTCCTTGCACACGAGCGCCAGGGCCTCGAAGAAGTCGGCCGGGCGACGCCACTCGGTCACCTCGAGGGTGAAGGCTGCCGTACGCATCTTCTTCTGAAGCGAATCCCAGCCCCGGTCGGGCTCCCCGGACGGCATGAGCTCCGTGGCCCTGCGCACCAGGCCCTCCAGCTCGCGACGGATGGGCTCCATCTCCGAGGCGCTCGGCGGCCGCGGCTCGGCGGCCGGGAAGTGCACGTCCGGGTTCTCGACCAGACGGTCGAAAAGGCCGAAGAGCTGGACGGGTCTGAGTCCGGCCTCGCTCAGCTCCTCCAGGAGCGGATCGGCCTCTCGCGCCAGGCGCTCCAGATACGCGTCCCAAAAATGTCGCCGGAAGCGGTACCGTTCCTCCACGGGGAGCTCCTCGAAGGACGGGTCCAGACCCACCTCGAGGGGACGCTCACGGAGGAGACGGGCGCAGAACGAGTGGATGGTGCCCAGGAACGCCCGGTCGATCGCCTCCAGCGCTTCCCGAAGGCGCTCTCGTTCCTCGTCGGGCTGTTCACCACCGGCTCGCCCGCGTAGCTCCTCTTCCAGGCGGGCCTGGAACCGCTCCCTCAGCTCGGCGGCGGCCTTCCGGGTGAAGGTCACCGCGGCGATGTGGTCCACGGAGGCAGCGCCGGAGGCGATGAGCGCCACCATGCGATTGACGAGCTCCGTGGTCTTTCCCGAGCCGGCTCCCGCCTCGACCAGGAGGTTCAGCTCCAGGTCCTCCTGGATCCGGCGGCGTGCCCTGGCGTCGGGCAGGGGCAGATCGATTACCGTTGGGTCGGACATCCGTCCAATGTGCATGTGCGTCGAGGAGCGCCGAAAGAGCAGGGTCTAGGAGGAGGTGGCCGGTACCGTCAGAGGCCTCCAGGAGATGGGCTCTCCTCCTCCGCGGCCCGCACCGAATCCAGGAGCGCCCGGACCAGGATGGCCGGCACACCGAGGTTGGAGCCGCCGAACTCCGGAAGCACGGCCTGATTCACCGCCACCACCTCTCCCTGGAGATTGAGGACGGGCCCCCCGCTGCCACCGCTTGTGGTCTCCGCGTCGTAGGCCACCTTTTCGCCCGTCACCTGGCCCACGATGCCACGGCTGGCCAGGGGAGCCATGAATCCCGCGCGGGACAGCCGTTCCGCCTGCTCCCAGAAGTCCGTCACCGCCTCGTCCCGCAGCGTCTGCACGAACGCCGCGTCGCTTCGTGCCATGAGCGCCCTGAGTCCGAGGGGATACCCAACGACGATCACCTCCGCGCCCGGCGACGGGGGCGTCGCAGCCAGGGACAGGAAGGCGAAGCTCAGGGAATCCGGGGCCGCCACCGGTCGCAGCGCGGCCAGGTCGGCCTCCCCGCTTTCCGCTACGACCTCCACGACCAGCGCATCGGCCACTCCGGGGTAGTAGCCCACCAAGCGAGTCATCACAGCCTCGAACCCGCCGCTCAGGATTCCGCGGGCGGCGTCGTCGAACTCCCAGGGGACGGCGACGTGGCGGTTCGTGACGACCACGCCGTCGGGGCTGACCACGAAGCCCGTGCCCGTGACGTAGACCTCCAGGGGTGGTCCGTCCCCGTCGAGGCTCAGGGCCGGGTGGCCCAGGGGGTTTGTGAGCGGTCGGCCGCCGGGGCCGAGGATCATGCGAAGGGGGCGGCCGGTGCCGGGCTCGATGAAGCGATAGCTCCCCTGGAGGAACAAGGTGGCCCGACCCGCCTCCGCCACCACCCGTGAGCCGGCCTCGGTCAGGGCCTCCAGAGCCTCCAGCCGCTCGCTGGCGGACCGGAATCCCTCGACCAGCTCGCTCAGCTCCTGGGCGTCCAGGCTCTGCTCCTGGGCGCGGGTCACGAGGTCCGACAGACCCTCGACCCGTGAGATTCCCTCCAGGAGCTGCTGCTCCAGCCGGTAGCTGCGCCGCGCGAGGACGGCGGTGCTGCCGGCCAGGACGGCCAGCCCCACCACCATCATCCAGCGGAACCGGCGGGAGGTGCGCGTCGCCAGCTCCCGTGGCACGGAGACGGCCAACGTGGCGGCCTTGCGAACCATGCCGGTCTCGGCCCGGACGCACTCCATGCAGTCGGAGAACACCTCGGGAAGCGACTTGTACGGCTCGGCGCCCGGCTCGTACAGACGAAAGCGGAGCACCGCTCCGTCCCGGCCCACCTCGATGACATCGCCGGAGGCCAGGACCAGGTGCTCCACCTGCTCCCCGTTCACCCAGATCTCGGCGCCGGGCTCCGCGACCAGCGCGTAGGTCTCCCCCCGTCGGACCAGAGTCGCGTGGCGGGGGCGGGGCAGGGGCTCCGTATCCATGGGGATGTGGATGGCGTTGGCTTCGTCGGTGCCGATGTGCAGGTGCCCGCCGCCCAGCCGCAGCAGCGTCCCCCGTCGACTCCCCGACAGGAAGACGATGACGGGGATCGGGTGAGCCTCTACGGCGGTTCCTTCTCGTGTATCCCCGGGGGCTGTCGTCACCGTTCTCTCATTCCTCGAATCGTTCCGTCCTCGGCGATGTCGATCCGGCCCTCGGGCAGAGCCTCCACGGCTGACCACGGAACCTGGAGCACCGGGAGGGTCGGCAGCCCCAGCTCGCCCGCCACCACCACGCCCAACGCGACGATGGCGTCGGCGGAGCCCATGATCAGGCCGGCAGGGGCCTGGCCCTCCCGGATGAGCTCCAGCATCACGGCGCTGGACGAAGAGGAGCCCACCGTGCCGGGAAGCGCAAGCGCGGCGCCCGCGATGCGCGTCCCGTGGTCCGGATGCCGGGGGTCGCAGACCAGGCCGGTCTTCGGGTCCACTCCGCCCCAGAAGCTGATGGGGTGGCTCAGGCGGACCAGGGGGCCGGAAGCATCGCCCCGCACGAGGACCCGCCCCCTCACCACGACCACACCGCCTCGTCGCGCATCAACGTGCCTTCCACGGCGGACTCGACGCAGTCCTCCAGGCCGCCGAAGACCACCTCGTATCCCGTGTTGGCGGGTCCGTAGTGCGCGAACTTCCCCGAGCAGGTCATGAGGACGCCTCCCGAAGCGGGGAGGATGGGCGTCACCACCACGCAGGTATCCACCACGATCTCGACACCGGCGTCCCGAAGCCGGGCGGCGGCTCCCGACGCTTCGAGGCGTGCGAACACTTCCCGTCCGGTGCACGCGAAGAAGGGGAGACGCACGCGGCGTCCTGCCAGCGCCGTCGACAGCGCCTGGAACTCGGCGTCGGAGAAATGGGGACTGCCCACGGCCACCGCATCGACCTGTGGGGCCCGGGTCGTGCTGAGCCGGTCCAGGGCCTCCCGCAGGCTGGAGGGGGTGAGGAGGATGCGCGTCCGGGGCTCTCTCCCGTGGAGCGCGGCCTCCACCGAAGGCGCTTCGGGCGTTACGCCCGCCACGTGGAAGAGGGCCACACTCCCGGTGGATGCAGCGGCTGCGCCCAGGGCCTTGAGCTGGTCCTCGGTCACGTCCCGGGGAAGGCCATCGATGACGCACACCTCCCGTCCCACCTGCAGGCCGAGCCAGCTGCCCAGCACCGGATAGAAGACGTCGCGGGCCTTCAGGGAGGCGGGCGCGGGTCGGACGTCCACCAGGATCGTCGCCCCACGGTTCTCCTCGATGTGCAGGCCGTGGAGGGGGGCTCTCCCGGTCAGGGCGCAGCAGGCGTCCAGGAAGTCCCCGTATCGCTCCGTTCGGGCCCCCAGCACCGAGTTGGCGAACGCCACGGCGTTGCTCTCCCCCCACGCCACCTGCTCTCCGGGCGCCGGGCGGTGCCCCGCCTGATAGGGAGCGCACGTCCAGGTGGGGGAGCAACCCATCGTCAGATAGGCTTCCATCTGCCGCCGGGCCATCTCTGCGTGGTGGGCGTCACCGCGGATCAGCTCCGGGTGAAGCAGGTCGAGAGCTCCCACGTTGAGGGTGGTCGGAACGGCGACACGCCCTCCGCCGGCGACAAGGGCTTCCGCGAAGAGGACACCACCGTCCCCGTGGTACAGGCACCCGTCGATGTGCGCCGACTCGATCTCGACCAGCCTCGCGGCGCCGAGCATGTCCGCCGACGCCACCAGGATACGCATGGCCATCGCCACAGCGTCACCGTGCTGGCCGTCGAGGCGTGCCCGCTCCTCCTGGGTGAGTTGGACCGACATGGCGGCAACGTCGGTGTCCGAAGGCCGTGAGGCAATGTCCCGCCACGCGTGTCGGCTCCGCCCCGGTCGAGGTCGTTGATTGCCTCTGCTGACCATGTCGGATACCGTCTCCCCGTCCTCGGCCGTGACGGCACGAGGTAGACCCCTGGGGCCCACGCGCATGAGTCACAGCGTCCGGCGGCACCTTCGTCTCGACATCGACGAGTACGACGTCACCATCCGCCGGTTCATCCCGGGCTACGAGGGAATGATCGCCACGGCTGCCCGGGCCGTGGCCGTCAGCGGCCCGAAGTGGGTCCTCGACCTGGGAGCGGGCACCGGAGCCCTCGCCGGAGCCGTCCTGGAGCTCGCCCCGAATGCCACGGTGGAGCTGCTGGACGTGGACGAGGAGATGCTGGCACGGGCTCGCAGCCGGCTGGCCGGCTTCGGCGCCCGGGCGCGATTCACCATCGGGTCCTTCGATGAGCCCCTGCCGGCCTGCGACGCCGTGATGGCCTCGCTGGCGCTCCATCACGTTCCCACGCTGGAGGCCAAGGCCGCGCTGTTCCTGCGCGCTCACCGGGCGCTCCGCCCCGGCGGCGTCCTCGTGAACGCCGACGTCACCATGCCGGAGCTGGGCCCCCAGCGAGATGATGCCTACGGCGCGTGGGCGGACCACCTGGTGTCCAGCGGCATGGACCGGCAGGAGGCCTTCGACCACTTCTCGGCGTGGTCCACCGAGGACACGTACTTCCCCCTGGAGGCGGAGCTCGACGCCCTGCGGTCCGCAGGGTTCGAGGCGAGCTGTCCCTGGCGACTGGGGGTGTCGACGGTGGTGGTGGGCCGCCGGCGCTGAGGCGCCGCTACTGCCAGACCACCCCGTAGTCGTCTCCGTGGTGGCTGGACCCGCCCCAGAAGGTCCCGTGCTGCCAGTCGAAGAAGATGGCGTTGATGGGGCCCGACGTACGCTGGGAGAAGGTCAGGTCGTAGCCCATGCGGCGGAGCTCCGTCTGCACCCACGGGGGCGTGGCGTCCTGGACCAGCATCCGTCCCGGGCTCGACTCGTGCTCCCCGAACGAGCCTCGCATCTGGTAGGAGTTGATGTTCGCCGCCTCCGCCGCCTGCTGCACGTTCATGTCGAACTCCACCACGTTCAGGAAGAACTGGAGGAGGTTCTGGTCCTGTCCGTCGCCGCCCTGCACGGCGAAGGAGAGGAACGGCTTCCCGTCCTTCAAGGCCAGGGAAGGGGTCAGCGTGGCGCGGGGTCGTTTGCCCGGCTCGATCACGTTGTAGGGGTTGTCCACCGGGTTCACCACGAAGGACTGGGCGCGCTGGCTCAACCCGACGCCGGTGCGGCCGGCGATGACCGCCGGGATCCATCCGCCCGAAGGCGTGATGGACACCACCCACCCTTCCTCGTCGGCTGCCTGCACGGAGGTCGTGCCCTGATAGAAGTCCTCCTCGAAGTCCGCCAGGGCCTGTGCGCCCGAGGCCTCGGTGACGGCCCGACGGCTCTGGCCCCACTGCTCCAGGAGGTCCAGGAAGGGATTCGTGCCTCCCTGGAAGGGGTAGGGATCCCCGGGCAGCACGTCCGGGTCGTTCCGCTCCCAGTCGATGAGATTCGCTCGCTCCCTGGCGTAGTCCTTGGACAGCAGGCCCCGGACAGGCTCCTCCGGCGGGTAGTAGGGGTCGCCGTAATAGAAGTCCCGGTCGGCGAAGGCCAGGTTCATGGCCTGATAGAGGGCGTGGATGTACCGGGCGCTGTTGTAGCCCATGGACCGCAGGTCGAAGCCCTCCAGGATGTTCAGCGCCTGGAGGAGCACCGGCCCCTGGACCCATGTGGTCAGCTTGTAAACCTCGATGCCCTTGTACGTCGTCATCACGGGCTCTTCGATGTGGACCTGCCCGTCCGCCAGGTCCTGCATGGTGACGGTGGAGCCCTGCTCCCTCGCGCCCCGCACGTACTCCTCGGCGATGTCTCCCCGGTAGAAGCGGTCGTAGGCGGCGTAGATGGCTTCCTTGCGGCTCTTGCCGGCCTCGAGGGCCTCGGCCTCGG
>JBDHGI010000037.1:0-28756 GCA_039589955.1 Gemmatimonadota bacterium
AGGCGGGAAAAGACGCGCTTCAGGGAGCTCGCCTCCTGCCCCTGGCCCAGCCGAGGGCTCCGGTACCCAGGAGGACCAGAAGCGAGAGCACGCTCACCCACAGGCTCCGGGCGACCACCTCGGAGCGGTAGACCATCTCGACGGCGTGCTCTCCGGCGGGAACGGGCACGGCCCGGAGGGAATGGTAGGCTCGAAGCACCGGCGCCTCCTCCCCGTCCACCGTCGCTCTCCACGCCGGGAACCAGTTGTCGGCGACGACCAGCAGCGCGTTCCGGTCCGACGTCACCTCCAGTCGGAGCCGGTTCGGCGTCCGTTCCACCCAACGGACCGATCCGGAGACCGGACCGCCGTCCAACCCCGACGGCGGTGGCTCGGACAGGACCACCTCGGCCTCGGGGTCGAAGGCATCGGACAGCATGTAGGGCACCGCCTCCGCGTCGGATTTCACCACGGCGTCGGCCACCAGGCGCGCCCGGGCCAAGCCGGGCTCGGCGAGCACGGTCTGATACGCTCTGCCATCCGCAAGTTGTGTCCTTGAAACGATTTGACCACCTTGAGGTGATCCAACCTCGACGTCTGGCCAGAGAATGTAGCGGACGTTGAGAAGCCTTCGGATGTCGACGTCCAGGAGATTCTGTGGAAGCCCGGACCCCACCATGCCGATGAGCTCCCGGTACCGGGACAGATCGTTGGGGTGGTGCCCCGCCGCCAGCTCGATGCCGTGCATCGCGGGGGTGACGTCCTGGCCGGCCCGGGAGAGGGACAGGAGACGGAAGGGCTCGTCCCGCCCTTCCTCGAGACGCCGGATGGCCTGGATGTTTGCGTCGGGCGCGGCCCAGCTCTCGAAGTCCATGACCTGGACGAACGAAGCGTCGACCCGGAGGCCGTCGACCGCAACCAGGGTCACCAGCCCCGACATGAGGGCCGTCGGCGACAGGTACGCCCGTCGTACCGCCCAGACGAGGCCCGAGGTCGCCAGCGCCAGCAGCGCCGCGATCCCGGCGCCCCGGGTCAGGTAGGGCGTCAGGGCTTCGAGCCGCGGATTCCCCGCGGCCTCGGGGTAGATCACCGACGTCCACACCGACGTCAGCGTCCCCGAGGAGGCCATCAGGGCCAGGACCACCATCAAGCCCGTCCCGGACCAGAGCACCCGCTGGATATTCCGCCACGCCGCCCGGTCGTCTTCCCGTGCCGCCCGCAGGAGGCGGTCCAGCCCCAGGGCCGCCAGGGTGATGGTGGCGAACCCGAAGAGGAACATGACCTGGTCAGGCGCCCGGAAGAGGCGAATGCCCGGCACCAGCGTGTAGAAGAGGCCCCAGACCGGCGTGTGCGCCCCCAGGGCGAATAGGAGAGCCCCTGCGCCCAACCCCGCGAGGAACCAGCGCACGCCTTTCCTGGCCGCGCCCACGAAGGACACGGCGGCCAGGAGCAGCACCACCAGGCCGGCATAGGGGTGGTTGTCCCGGGTGGCGTTCCGGCCCCAGTAGGTGCGGGCGCTCCAGGCCGAGCCCCCGGCGTCGTTGCCGGCGAACTCGGGGATGAGCTGACCCATGGCCTCCTCCGGGTGGAGGGACCAGGAGCTGGACCAGGCGCGCCCGCTCTCGCCCGCCGCCTCCCGGGTGGTCTGGATCCGACGGGAATACTCGGTGACGTAGTCCACCGCGGGGAAGAACTGCACTCCGGCGGCACCCGCGCCCAGCAGGGCGGCGGCCAGGAACGCCCCGAAGCGGCTCAGCCCTTTGGCAGGCGCCCCACCGGCTCCTCCCTCCCCCGGGCTCCACACGAGCTGCACCGCACGGAAGATGGCGTACAGCCCCACCGACCCGAACAGGAAGTAGGCCATCTGGAAGTGGGTCGTGAGCAGCACCAGGGTCACCACGGCGCCGATCCCGGCCCACGCCGTCAACCGGCCCCGGGCGAAGAAGCGCTCCACGACCAGGAAGAGGAGGGGCGCCAGGGCCGTCACGAAGATCTTCCCGTCGTGTCCCGGGTGGACGAGGCTCACCAGGAAGGGTGCCACCAGGTACGCGGTGCCCCCCAGGAGGGCGGCGGCGCGGGACGCGCCAAGGGCCCGGATCCACCCGAACATGAACAGCCCGGCGGCCAGGACGTGGATCACCAGCTTCCATCCCAGGGCCCGGTAGGTCTCCGTGAGAAGGAGGAGGGCCAGGGACGGCGGATACAGCGAGTCCCCCCCGGAGAGGGCCTCGAGGAAAGGCGTGCCGCCCAGGATGCCCGGGGCCCACCGGGGAAAGGAGCCCAAGTTCTTCAGGACGTCGGCGTAGAACGAGCGGGCCACATAGCCCAGTCCCAGGGTGTCGTTTCCCACGAGCATCTGGTCGGAGAAGACGAACCTCCGGAAGAGCACGAGGGTGAGCGCCAGGAAGAGGGCTGAGGGCAGCCACGCCGGAACCGACGGGCCCGCCGCGCCGCCGGACCCGGAGCGCCTCGCCTTCACTTCGGGCTTCCGCCCCTCTCCGCCACTGGTCTTCTTCGCCATGACGTCGCCTGGTCAGTCGCCCTCGGCCACGTTCCGGCGCGAGAGCAGCTCCTCGTAGATCTCCAGATGCCGGGCGGCAAGCCGCGCGTTGCTCCAACGGCTCACCACCCGTCGTCGTCCCTCCCGGCCCCGGGCAGCCAGGTCCTCCTGCCGGAGGAGCGTCACCACCCCTCGCGCCAGGTCCTCGGGGCTTCCCGGCTCGAACAGCGCCCCAACCTCGTCGCTCACGATCTCGGGCAGGCCACCGACGCGGGACGCAGCAACGGGTACCTCGCAGGCCAGACACTCGAGGGCCGCGACGGAGGTAGCCTCCATGAGGGAGGGAAAGACCGCAAGGTCCGCGGAGCTCAGCGTTCCGGGCATCTCTCCGTGGGGCCGGGCACCGAGGAACGTGATTCGCTCCCTCATGCCGAGCTTCCCTGCAAGGGCCTCCAGCTTGTCTCGCTCTGGCCCGTCCCCCACCAGAACGGCCTCCACATCGACTTCGGCGACCATGAGGGGAAGAGCCCTTATGAAGTACTCCACGCCGTTCTTGGGGAAGAGACGGCGAGGGACGACGAGCCGGCGTCGTCCACCCGCGGCAGGGGGAAGCGCCGGCGCCACTGGCCGGAAGAGGTCGGTGTCCACACCGTTGGCGAGAGCCTCGACGCGAACGCCCGGCGCGAGCGCTTCGCCCACGCCGGCGATCTCCTCGCTGGCGGCGAGGTTGTGGTCCGCCGCCTCGAGGAAGCGCCGGAACACGGGCCTCCAGAACGGGGATCCGGCCCGGCGCAGGAAGTGGCTCGTATGGTAGGTCGTGACCAGGGGGGCCCCACGGACCCGGCGAGCCACCATGGCCGGCAGGACCGACGCGATGTCCTGGGCGTGGAGGATGTTCGCCTCCTGCGCGAGGGCGCCGAAGCGGGGCATGGACGCGAACGCGAATGCCATCCACCCAGGCGTATTCCGGGAGGGCAGCCACGTGCGCCAGACCCGAACGCCCTCCATCACCTCATGCCCGGAGAGCCCGGCCCGGGAGCGCGACGTCACCACGTCGACCTCGTGTCCCTCGGCGACCAAGGCCCTGCACAGGTGGTAGACGTGGCTCTCCAGCCCTCCGACCTCGGGAGGGAAGTAGACGCAATGCATGAGGATCCTCACGCCAGATCCCGGGTGGTGCGTGGCCGTCCGGCGAGGTCCGCCAGCAGGATGTCGGCGATGCGCTCACCGGCTCGACCGTCACCGTACGGATTGACCGGCGACGCCCCCCTGGGGGTCGGCGGGTCCTGAAGAAGCGCCCGGCCGCGCTCACCGATCCTCGCTCCTCGAGTCCCCACGAGCTCGGCGACGCCTGCCTGCACCCCCTCGGGACGCTCGGTGACCTCCCGCAGGACCAAGACCGGCGTGCCGAAGCTCGGCGCCTCCTCCTGGATGCCACCCGAGTCGGTGAGGACCAACGCGGCGCGACGGAGCGCCGCCACCAGGTCCAGGTAGTCCAGGGGGTCGGTGAGGTGGATGCGCGGGTGGTCCGACAGGAGCTCGGCGGCGGGAGCCCGCACGTTGGGATTGGGATGGACGGGGTACACCACCTCCACGTCGGGCACGGCGTCCACCAATTCGCGTACCGACCGAAAGACCTCGCGCAGAGGCTCTCCGAAGGACTCACGGCGGTGGGCCGTCAGGAGCACGAGCCGGCCCTCACCCGCCAGGACCCGTGCGAGGGCCGGGTCCCGCACCGTGCGCTCCTCCCGGGAGACGGAGAGCAGGGCGTCCACCACCGTGTTCCCGGTCAGGTGCACGCGCGCCGGGGGAACGCCTTCCCGGAGCAGGGCTTCCCTCGCCAGCGCGGTAGGGGCGAAGTAGTAGTCGGCCATCACGTCGGCGAGCCGACGGAAGATCTCCTCGGGAAAGGGCGCCCACTTGTCGTGGCTGCGCAGGCCCGCCTCCACGTGTCCCACCTTCACCCCTTCGAAGAAGGCCACCAGGGACCCCACGAAGACCGTGGCCGTGTCTCCCTGGACGAGCACGACGTCCGGGTCGAACGAGCGCGTCACGTCCCGTAGGCCGTCCAGGGCAGCGTGGACCACGTCGTAGAGGGACTGGTCCTCTCGCATGATGCCCAGATCGTAGTCGGGTCTCAGGTCGAAAGCCTCAAGGACCTGGTCCACCAGGGCCGTGTGCTGGCCCGTGAAGCAGAGTCGTGACTCCAGGTCCGGGCCTCGGGCGCGGAGCGCCTCAACGACCGGCGCCATCTTGATCGCTTCCGGCCGGGTCCCGACGACGACGAGGACGCGGTGCGCCACCGAGATCAGCGCTCCTTCCGCCGAAGCGCGTCCAGCTCGTCGCGGACCTGGGCCACCTGCTCCGACACCAGCCCGAAGCCCACGAGGAGGAACCCCAGGGTCTCCAGCAGCATGACCAGGTACAGGAGAGGTCGATAGCCCATGGGTGGCACGTAGGGCTCGAACCCGAGGAGGGGATGCAGGAAGCGCAGGTATACGGCACCCGCCCCCACGAGCAAGCCCAGGACGGCCAGGCCCATGCCTGTCGCTCCGAAGAGCAGCAGGGGCTTACGGGAGAAGAGGAGGAGGAACCAGACGGACAGGAGGTCCATCACGCCGATGAAGATCCGGAAGGGGCCGGTGTACTTCGACACACCGGCCCTTCGCGGAAGCAGCTCGATGTCGATCTCGGTCGCCCGGTAGCCCCGCGCGTGCGCCAGCACGACGAAGAACCGGTGCCAGTCGTGGCGGAGGACCATGCCATCCAGGATCTCCCGCCGAAACGCCTTCATGGAGTTCAGGTCGGAGACCGGGACCCGGAAGATCCTCCGCGAGAGGCGGTTGTAAACGGTGGACACCGCCACCTTGTCGTACCGCCCTACCTTGCGGCCGGTGACGATGTCCCAGCCCTCCTGGAGCTTGGCCAGGAACCGGGGGATCTCCTCCGTGCCGTGCTGCAGGTCGGCGTCGAAGAGGACGACGTAGGTGCGGTCGGTGTGGGCAGCGGCGGTGACCATGGCCTCGGTCTTCCCGAGATTGAGCCGGTGGCGCAGGACCACGAGGGGCTCCCAGCCATCTGCCTCCTCGTGGGCGACCTCCGCGGTGCCGTCGCCGGAGCCGTCGTCCACCAGGATCACCTCCCCGGCGAGCCCGTGGGCCTCGAAGGTAGCGCGGAGCTCCCGGATGAGGTCGGGGATCACCGGAGCCTCGTCGAAGGCGGGGATCACCACGGCGAAGTCCCGCCGCATGGAGTCGGAGAGCGATGTCGGTGCCGGCCCGGTCACCTCGTCCATGTCACACCCGCTTGCGCATCCGGGCCGGGAGGATACCCAGCTGATCCCGGTACTTGGCTACCGTCCGTCGGGCGATGTTCACGCCATCCGTCTTGAGGAGCTTGACGATGGCCTGGTCCGTCAGGGGCTTCTTCTGGTTCTCCTCCGCCACCAGGCTCTTGATCTTGTCCTTCACGCCCCGGGCGGAGATGTCCTCGCCGCTCGCGGTGGACAGGCCGCTGGAGAAGAAGTACTTGAGCCTGAAGACCCCCCGGGGCGTCTGCACGAACTTCTGATTGGTCACCCGGGAGACGGTGGACTCGTGCATCTCGATGTGGTCTGCGACCTCCCGAAGGGTGAGGGGCCGCAGGTACTGCACACCGCGCTCGAAGAACTCCCGCTGCCGGTCCACGATGAAGTTCATGACCTTGAGCATGGTCTGACGACGCTGCTCGATGGCCTGGATCATCCAGTTGGCGGAATTGAGCTTGCTGGCGATGAAATCGCGGTTCTCGCCCTTGAACTTGCTCTTGTCCCGGGCCACCTCCCGATAGGCCCGGGATATGCGCAGCCGAGGCAGGCTCGTGTCATTGGCGAACACGATGTACTCGCCGTCGATCTTCTCGACGATGAGGTCCGGGATGATGTACTCCTCGGGATCGGCGGAGTACTTGAGGCCCGGCTTGGGATCGAGGCGGCTGATCTCGTCCGCCGCGTCCTGGACCTCCTTGGGCGTGATGCCCAGCTCCCGCGCGATCTCGTTCCATCGGTGGTTGATGAGGGACTCGAAGTGCTCCTCCACGATGGTGTACGTGACGGAGCCCTGGCACTCCTTCTGCCGAAGCTGGATGAGGATGGACTCGCGGATGTCGCGAGCCCCTACGCCCGGAGGATCGAAGCCCTGGATCACCTCGAGCATGGCTTCCGCCTCCTCGAGCACGTACGGCCGGAAGAGCTCCTCGATTGCTTGGAGCTCTGCGGCCTTCTCCTCCGGGTCCTCGATGGCCTCGGCCCCCTGGATGGCCACGGGTCGGACCTCCTCGAGCCAGGTGTTCACCCCGACGACGACTTCCTCCAGGGCACACGACAGAGTCCCCTGGTCGTCGATGTCTCCGATGATCTCCTCACCGAGGCGGAGCTGTCGCTCGTCCAGGGTGAGGAACCGGAGCTGCTCGTCCAGATGGTCGTGCAGGTCGCGTGATTCCACCGGCGTGGGCTCGAAGTACTCCTTGGCCTCGAACTGCTCCCGTCGTCCGCCCACGTCGAAGCCGTCGAGGAGGATCTCCTCCCAATCCACGTCATCCCCGAGGGGATCGTCCTTGGTGTCCTCCTTCAGCTCCACTTCCTGCTGGACGTCGGCTTCGGCCATCTCGAGAAACGGGTTCTCGGCCATCTCCTCCTTCAGATGCTGCTGCAGATCCAGAAGGGGCATGTAGAGCAACTCCATCGCCTGATACAGGCGCGGGTTGATCCGCATCTCCTGCCGAAGCTGCGTGCTCTGGTAGAGCTTGGTGTTGAACCCGCTCATGCGACTCCCGGTACGGAGGCCTCAGGCCCCCGTGATGGTCTCCGATTCCTGGGTCACGGGCCTGGGGTAGCGGCCGCGCATCCTCTGCGTGAGCGTCGGCCCCAGGTAGATCTCCGCCACTTCCTCGTTCCAGACCAGCTCCGAGACGGTTCCGCTCACCCGGATCCTGCCCTCGTACATGATGTAGGCCCGATCGACGATCTCCAGCGTCTGCTCCACGTTGTGATCCGAGATGATGACTCCGATTCCCCGGGACTTCAGCCCGGCGACGATCTGCTGGATGTCATTGACCGCGATGGGGTCGATCCCCGCGAACGGCTCGTCCAGCAGCATGAACTTGGGCCGCTGCACCAGGGCCCGGGTGATCTCCAGTCGACGACGCTCTCCTCCCGACAGGGAATAGGCTTTGTTCTTGCGTAGCTTGTGGAGCCCGAGCTCCTCCAAGAGCTGCTCCAGCCGCTCCTTCTCCTCGGCCCGAGGTAGCTTGAGCGTCTCGAGGATGGCGAGAACGTTCTCCTCCACGGTGAGCTTCCGGAAGATCGAGGGTTCCTGAGCCAGGTACCCCACGCCCTTCCGTGCCCTCTTGTACATAGGTACGTCGGTGAGGTCGGCCCCGTCCAGAAACACTCGCCCGGCGTTCGGCGGGATGAGGCCCACGATTATGTAGAACGTCGTGGTCTTGCCCGCACCGTTGGGGCCGAGGAGCCCCACGATCTCTCCCTGCTGCACCTCGATGTCCACCTCGTCCACCACCCTGCGCCGCCGGTAGATCTTGGTGAGCCCCTCCGCGCTGAGTCGACTCCCGTCGGCCAGGACCTCGGGCGCCGCTTGGGGGACCTGGTAGATCTTGGCTCTGGCGGTCTCGAGCTCGCGGACCACCGACTCGAGTCGCGCCAAGAGACCGGAACGGTCCCCGCCGATCCCTTCCCAGATCTGGGGCAGGAACACGAGAGCCGTCCACGCGGTGCCCTCCGCGTCCCTGGCGGCCAATCCGGCTTCCTCGAGTCGGGCGACCACGCGCTCCTCGAGGAACCGGGCCAGAGCCTCCCCCTCGGATCCCAGCATGGACGCTCCGTGGCTCCCCAGCTCCTCCGCCACCTCCTCGAGGACGTCCCGGACCGACGCGATCCACACGCCCCGGTCCACACGCCCTCCTTCGTCGGCTCTGCGCAGCAGCTCGCACAACCCCACGGCCAGCGACAGGTCTTGGGCCTCGAGCCCATCGACGAAGGCCCCCAGCTGCGCGTCCTCACCGGCCGGGGCGTACACGAACCAGTGACGCTCGAGGAACTCCGATCCTTCCTCTTCGTGCGTCATCGTCGGGACTCCTTGCGTTTCGTGGTGCCGGGCGAGCGGCGCCGCAGCCACGCCGGATCGCTGCCCCCACGCCGATTCCACGCCACCTCCGCGTGAGGGACGAGGCTCTTCCGTCGGTCCGTGGCCACGGGAGCGGCCCCGACGCGAATGGTGTCGAGGACGGCCCGGGCCGTGTCCGGGAGGGCCACGGTATCGGAAGCCGCTCCGGAATCCGCCAGGGCACGAAGACCCTCGGGCTCCAGATGCCATCCTCTGGCGGGTCCCTCCACCTCCATGCGATCCACGTCCCCCTCGGCCATCACGATGAGGATCGCCGAGCCTGTGACGTAGTGCAGCGCCGGCGGATCCGCCCCTGGACGGAAGGTGGTGTCCGACGGGACGAGGCGGTACAGGCTGCGGGCGCTCCCGCGAGCCATGAGGCTGTCGAGACGGTAGCCGCGCCCCGCCGTGTCGGCAGCCGCCGGCCGAGCCGTGTCCGGGGCGGCGGGCTCCTCTTCGGGAACGAAGACGGCGATCACGGTGTCTCCCTCGAGCCAGTCGTGGAGGGCGACCTCCGGAAGCACGTCCACGTTCAGTGAGTCCCGGGCCGTGGACTCACCCCGCGCCGTGCCGACGGCGACGATCCGGTCCAGGGCCTCGGCGGGCGCGACGACATCCAGGGAATCCGCCGTCAGGCGGAACTCCTCGGCCACCGCCACGGGCCGAGCGAGATCGGCGCTGTCCGGGGCCTCACCCGCGTCCTCCGGGTCGACCCGGAGCGGCGTGGCCACCAGCCGATTCAACACGCCGCTCTCCAGGAACAGCCTGATCTCGGGCGAGGTGAGCTCGAGCCGATCGCCGGTCAGGAGGCCGTCCCGGATGGCACGCACGGTCCGAATCGTTCCGCCGGCCAGGTCCAAGTCGATGACCCGCCCGGTGAGGTCGTAGCCCGAGCCCTCCACGCGGGCGTCCCCTTCGGCGTGTACGGCTTCGATCTCCCCAGCCCTCACGCCCATTTCGATGAGGCGCCCGCTCAGATCGTATCCCGTGCCCTCCACACGGGCGTCGCCATCGAGGAGAATGCGGCCCGCCTCCTCGTCGTACTCGACCTCGTCGCTGAACGCGTGAAGGGAGTCCCGCTCGATCTCCGCGTTGCCCCGGGCCCGGAAGTACTGATCCCCGCGGAGGAAGAGCCGATCCGCCACCACCCGGTACGGCGTCTGGGGCTCCCCGGCGCCACCCGGAGGCGCCTCCGCCGGTGCCGACACCTCCGGGGCCGGGGGTCCGGCCACCGCAGTGTCGGGTAGGGCTACGGCCGCGGTGTCCGGTCCCGTATCCACCCCGGCGAGCCCGGTGGTGTCCGCCGCCGCGGCCGGTTCCGCCGCGGGACGCATGAAGAGGAGCGCTCGAGGGCGGATCCGGTCGACGCCCGTGGTGACCGTCATCTCCTCCTCGTCTCGGAAGCTCGCCTGCCGGAGGTAGACGAGATCTCCGTTCTCGATGACCGAGCCTCGCACGGTGTCTCGCACGAGCAGGTTCCCCGAGGCCTGGAGACGGGCCTCCCGGGAGAAATAGCGCGCCTCGTCGGCCTCCAGCTCCCTCGTCCGGTCCCGGTACCGGACGTTGCCCATGAAGTGCGAGAACCCCAGGGCGGAGTTCGCCACCGCCGAGTCCGCCTGGATGCGCACTCCCTCGCTGCAGATGAAGCGGGGTCGGCTGAGATACGTGATCTGGTCGCTCCCCACGAGGGTCACCACCTGCAAGGTCCGCGTACCCTCCCCCAGGATACATCCTTCCTGGGCACGGCCCTGCCCTGCCCCGGCCACGAGAGCCAAGAGCACTGCGCCGACATGGACGCGGACGAGCGGAGGAGGATGGAGGACCATGGGAAGGCTCAGAAGATCACGTCTCCCACCGCGCCCCGCGGATTCTCGATGCGCATGTTCCGGAAGGTGAGGTCCGACTGGAAGGAGGTTCCCCGGCTCACCGCGCCGTTGGCCAAGGTCTGGACGGTGGCCGAGTCGCTCCACAGGCGATCTCGAGCCGGGTCGTAGTGGAGCTCCGCAGTCTCGATGCGTCGGCGATCCTCGTGCACGGTGAGCACCACGTTGCCCCGGGCCACCATGCGGTCGGTGCTCGGGTCCAGCTCCCCCTCGCGGGCTCGTACCGTGGCCTGCTCCCTTCCGTCCTCGCCGTAGAACACGACCTCCATACCCCGGAGCTTCTGGACCGTGGAGTCGTTGAAGATGTAGGCTGTGTCCGCAACGACACGGCCCTCCCGTACGCCGCGGGCGCTGAGGAAGGACGTCATCCCGAAGACGACGATGTCGGCCTCCACACCCTGGATGTCATCGGAGGCTACCGTCGTCTCCGTGGGCCCATCACAGGCGGCGGCACCGAGCGTGACCGCCACGACGAGACCTCGTATACGGCTCATCTGCAATTTCATACGGCTCCTGACCTCATAAGATCGTGGAGATGCACGATCCCCACCAGCCGGCCTCCCTCCTCCCGCACCGGCAGAGCCATCACGCCGTGCTTCTCCATGCGCCTGGCCGCCGCCGATCCGAGCTCCTCGAGGCGGGCCACCTTCGGGTCGGGGGTCATGACCTCCGACACCCGACGGTCGAGGAAGTCGGGATCCCGCTCCATGAGCCGGGTGAGGTCTCCGGCGGTCACCACGCCGACCACGCGGCTCCCGTCGTCCACGATGGGTACCGTGCCGCGCATCTCCGCGAGGGGAACGATGCAGTCCCGCATGAGCGCGTCCTCTCCGAGCCAGGGATAGTCCTTGGCCACCATGACGTCTGCTACCCGCACCGAGAGCTTTCGTCCCAGAGCCCCGCCCGGATGGAGGGCGGCAAAGTCCTCCTCCCGGAACCCCCTCAGCTGCAGCACGACCACGGCCAGGGCGTCACCGACGGCGAGGGCCGCGGTGGTCGAGGCCGTGGGTGCCAGGTCCATGGGGCACGCCTCCTCCTCGACCGAGCAGTCCAGGGTCACGGTGGCGTGGCCGGACAAGGCTCCTCCCGGCTGGCCGGTCATGGCCACGATGGGCACTCCCAGGCGGAGCAGATAGTCGATGAGGCCTTGGAGCTCCGAAGTGTTCCCCGACTTGGAGACCAAGATGGCCACGTCGTCTCGACCGACGATCCCGAGATCACCGTGCAAGCCCTCCACCGGGTGCAGGAAGGTGGCGGGCGTCCCCGTGGACGTGAGCGTGCCGGCGATCTTCCGGGCAATGTGGCCGCTCTTCCCGATACCGGAGACGATGACGCGCCCGCTGGCACCTTGAATCAGTCGACAGGCCCTGACGAAGGAGCCGTCCAGGCGCCGCCCCAGGGCGGACACCGCCTCGGCTTCCAGGCGGATCACCCTGCGACCCTCGTCGAGGAGCTCGTCGTCGGTGATCCCTCCTCCGGACCCGGAGCCGTCGGAGGCGACGGGCGCCGAGGGCCGCCAGCGGACGGTCCATCGCTCGCTCATGGACCGCTCCTCTCATCCACGTACCGTCGCACCACCCAGTCGAGGTCCCCCCGGGCGGCGAGGAGGGCATCGCAGAACTCCCGGGCGGCACCACGGCCTCCGGGCTGAGCGGTCCGCCAGTCGGCGATCTCGGCGACGGGCGCCGTGGCGTTGGCGACCGCGGCCTTGAGTCCCGCCTTCCGGAACACGGCCAGATCCGGAAGGTCGTCGGCGAGCATCGCCACGTTCTCCCACCCGATGCCCAGCCTCTCCATCAGACGCCGGACGATGGGAAGCTTGTGCGCCCCTCCGTCTTGGTGGCACTCCACCCCCAGCTCTCGCGCCCTGACCTCCGTCGCCGGGGATACCCGGCCGGACACCATGGCCACCTCGATCCCCGCCCACTGCAGGAGCTTGAGCCCGAGGCCGTCCCGGACATCGAATCGCTTGAGCTCGATGGGCTCACCGGACTCGGTGGCGCCGACGTACACGCCTCCGTCGGTGAGGACTCCGTCCACATCGAAGACGGCGAGCTTCACCGGCTCGGCAAGCTCGGCGGGAATGGGCCCCCCGCCCGGCCCCGGCGCGCTCATCGACCGTCCCCTCCGGCGCCGAGGGCCTCCCGGAGGGCCACGATCTGCTCCAAAAGGGCCGGTAGGCGGTCCAGCGGGATCATGTTGGCTCCGTCGGAGGGTGCGCGGGACGGCTCCGGGTGGGTTTCCAGGAAGAGCCCGTCACACCCGGCCGCGATCGCGGCCCGGACCAACGCGGGGATGTGCTCTGGATCGCCCCCGCTGGCCCCGTCGGCCATCCCGGGTCGCTGCACGGAATGGGTGCCGTCGAAGAACGCCGGCGCGCTGCAGGCGCTGCGGATCCGGGCGAAGCTCCTCATGTCCACCACGAGGTTACCGTATCCGAAGAACGTGCCTCGCTCGGTCACCGCGACGGCGGAAGCCCCCGACCGTCGGACCTTGTCCACCGCGTGGGCCATCTCCTCAGGGGCCATCCACTGCCCCTTCTTCACGTTCACGGCCTTCCCGGTGGCGCCAGCGGAGGTCAGGAGGTCGGTCTGGCGACAGAGGAACGCCGGAATCTGAAGCACGTCGGCCACTGCCGCCGCCAGCTCCGCCTGCCCCGGCTCATGGACATCGGTGAGGACCGGCAACCCGGTCTCGTCCCGGATCCTCGCCAGCGCGGCGAGGCCCGCCTCGATGCCGGGGCCCCGCGGTGCATCCAGCTTCGATCGGTTGGCCTTGTCGAAGGACGCCTTGAAGACCACGGGCAACCCCAGGGCTGCGCCGCGGGAGGCCAGCTCCCGGGCCACCCGGAGATTGAGCTCGTCGTCCTCGAGGACGCAGGGTCCGGCGAGGAGCGTGAAACGCTGGAACATGAGACGCGAGGGGCCTCAGACGCCCACCGGCTCCGGCCTGGCCACGCGCTTCCCTCCGGCGTACCGGGCCGCGGCCCGGACGAAGGAATCGAAGAGCGGATGGGGCCGGGTGGGTCGACTCTTCAGCTCCGGATGGAATTGGCCCGCGATGAACCAGGGATGCTCGGTGATCTCGATCATCTCCACCAGGCCGCCGTCCGGCGAGGTCCCCGAGATGGTCAGCCCCCGCTCCTCGAGCATGTCCCGGTACTGGTTGTTCACCTCGAATCGGTGCCGGTGCCGCTCGGAGATGTCGGTCGCGTCGTAGATCTCCCTGGCGCGGGAGCCCGGCTTCAGGTGGCAGGGGTACGCACCCAGGCGCATGGTCCCACCCTTGGTGGTGACCTGGAGCTGCGAGTCCAGCAGGCAGATCACCGGGTCCGGAGCGTCCTCCTCGAACTCCGAGGAATGGGACTCCTGGAGGCCGCACACGTTCCGCGCGAACTCCACCACGGCGCATTGGAGGCCCAGGCAGATCCCGAAAAACGGCAGCTCGTTCTCCCGCGCCCATCGGATCGCCTGAAGCATGCCCTCGACGCCCCGGGGGCCGAACCCCCCGGGGATCAGCAGCCCATGGTAGTCCTCCAGGAGCTCGACCCCCCTGCCTTGCTCGAACTGCTCCGAGGAGAGCCAGTCGGTGTGGACCTTCACGTCGTTGGCGATCCCGCCATGGATCAGGGCCTCCTGGATCGACTTGTACGAGTCCACCAGGTCGGTGTATTTGCCCACCACGGCGATGCTCACCTCGCCGGCGCCGGGGCTCTTCACGCGCCGTACGATGTTCTTCCAGGTGGTGAGATCGGGCTCGGAGGCCTCGAGGCCCAGGCGCTCCAGGATGACCTCGTCGAGCCCCTGCTTCCTGAGCTGAAGGGGGACCTCGTAGATGGTCTCCACGTCCGGCGCCTCGATGACCCCCTCGAGCTCCACGTTGGTGAACAAGGCGATCTTCCGGCGGATCTCGTCGGACAGGGGGTGCTCGGTGCGGCAGATGAGGACGTGGGGCTGGATTCCGATCTCCATGAGCTCACGGACCGAGTGCTGGGTGGGCTTGGTCTTGAGCTCTCCCGCCGCGGCGATGAAGGGAATGAGGGTGAGGTGGACGAACACGGCGTTGTCCCGGCCCACATCCACCCGGAACTGTCGAATCGCCTCCAAGAAGGGCAGCGACTCGATGTCACCCACCGTGCCGCCGATCTCGGTGATGACCACGTCGTGGTCCGGAGCCAGGCGCCGGATGGCGGCCTTGATCTCGTCGGTGATGTGGGGAATGACCTGGACGGTGGAGCCCAGATAGTCGCCACGTCGCTCCTTGGAGATCACGTTCTGGTAGACGCGCCCGGTCGTGATGTTGTTCGCCTGAGACAGCGAGGCGTCGATGAACCGCTCGTAGTGTCCCAGATCGAGGTCCGTCTCGGCCCCGTCGTCGGTCACGAAGACCTCGCCGTGCTGGAACGGGGACAAGGTCCCTGGATCCACGTTGATGTACGGATCGAACTTCTGCAGCGTCACCCTGAGACCCCGCTCCTTGAGGAGGCGGCCGATGGAAGCGGCGGCGATGCCCTTCCCCAGGGAGGATACCACGCCGCCGGTGACGAAGATGTATTTGGTGGGCCTGCTTTTCGTTTCGCTCATGTTCCGTACGTCATGCGTGAGTGGTGACGCCAGCTTGGCCTAGCTTCTGTTCCATGCGAATGACATCCGCCGGGGTGTCCACCCCCGGGTCAGCCGCCCCCACCACCGCTACCCCGATCCGCAGGCCCCGCTCCAGGGGCCGCAGCTGCTCCAGCATCTCCAGGCGCTCGAGGGGCGACGGGGACAGGGCGACCCAATCCTCCAGCGCCGAGCGCGAATAGGCGTAGATCCCGATGTGCCGTAGGAAGGGCTCCCGCTCCAGCTCCTCCCCGGTCGGCCTCTCGTCGCGCTTGTAGGGGATGGGAGCCCGACTGAAGTAGAGCGCCCGCCCGCTCACGGCGCGGGCGACCTTGACCACGGAAGGGTCTTTGCGGGCCTCGTCGTCGAGCAGGGGCGTCGCGCACGTGCCCACGTCCCAGCCCTCTTCCCGGACCAGCCCGATGGCCGATCGAAGGTGGGATTCCTGCAGGAGCGGCTCGTCGCCCTGTACGTTGGCGATGACGTCGTACCCGGCGTACTCAGGCCGGCGCGCGACCTCGGCGACCCGGTCCGTGCCGGAAGGGTGCTCGACCAGGGTCATCTCGACCGGCGCGCCCAGGGCGCGACAGACCTCCGCGACCTCTTCGGAGTCGGTGGCTACCACGGCGTGGTCGAGCACGGCCATGTGCTCCACGCGTCTCCAAACCCACTCGATGAGGGGCTTGCCGAGGACGGGGTAGAGGGGTTTTCGGGGGAGTCGGGTCGACGCGAGCCGCGCGGGTACGATACCGAGAACCCGGCTGCTCAAGAGGGCCTCGCAAAGCCCGAGGCGCGCGATCTGGCTGCAATAATCACGCCACGGAAGGTACCCCGACGCGGGGGGGAGGGTCAAGCGGGGTCTGCCGCCAATTTCCCTTCCTGACGAAGAAAATTGGCCAGCAACGTCTCTCCGTGCTGGCTGAAAAGGGACTCCGGATGGAACTGCACGCCCCAGAGGGGAAGCTCACGATGGCGCAGCGCCTGGATCTCGGCCTCGTCTGAAGGATCCGTGCTCCACGCGATGGGCTGCAGGACCTCGGGCACCGCCGCCGCGTCGGTCACCAGCGAGTGGTACCGCGCCGCCGAGAAGGGCGATGGAATGCCGGCGAAGAGAGGGTCCCCGGCGTGACGTACCTCCCCGGTCTTTCCGTGCATGAGGCGGCGAGCGCGGACGGTCCGGCCTCCGAACGCCTCCCCCAGGGCCTGGTGTCCCAGGCACACGCCCAGCATGGGAATTCCCCGGCCGCCCAGCTGACGGAACGCCTCCACGCTGACACCGGCCTCCGCCGGAGAGCAGGGTCCGGGAGACACCACGACCCTCTCGGGTCTCATCGCCAACAGGTCCACGACCGTGCGCTCGTCGTTGCGAACCACCACCGGCTCACCACCCAGGGCGCCCAGCAGCTGGACCAGGTTGAATGTGAACGAGTCGTAGTTGTCGATGACCAGGATCATGTCGAGGACGGACCTGGAAGGTTGATCGGAAAGGGGAGCCCACGCGGAGCCCAACGAAATTCGCCAGGGGGCGTCGGCTTCGCCAGCCGGGGCCAGGACGTGGCCGAAAGGGGCCGCCGAGCACAACCCCGGGGGGGTGCCTCCTCGCCATCGACGGATTCAAGGACCTCCCCCGTAGGCACTGGGTAGGGGTACCTTTGAAGTGCTCCGCCTTCCCATTCCGCCGGAGGCCCGTGTACACCCGCTGTCTGGTCTGCTCGACGCCCTTCGAGCCCAACGAGGAGCTGGAGAATCTCGCGCTGGGGCGACGCCTGGCCTTCGACCCGGCCCGGGGGCGCCTGTGGGCCATCTGCCGGGTGTGCAAGCGCTGGTCCCTCGCTCCTCTGGAGGAACGATGGGAGGCGCTGGAGGAGCTCGAGAAGGTCGCACGAGATCGCGCCCGGCTCCTCTCCCAGACCGACAACATCGCGCTTCTCAGGGCCGGCCCCCTGGAGATCGTCCGGGTCGGGCGCGCCAACCTCACCGAGGAGGCATGGTGGCGCTACGGCAAGGAGCTCACGTCCCGGCGGCAGAAGTACAAGAAGCTCTCCCTCGCCGGATCGGTGGCGGCGGGCGCCGTGATGATCGGTGGCTGGGCGACCGGCGGCGTCTCCCTCCTGGGGATGTGGATCCTCACCAGCAGGGCCCCCGAGACCCTCACCGACGCCGCCCGTTGGCTTCGCTTCGGATCGTCGGCGTGGAGGGGCCACAAGAGGTGTGAGCGCTGCGGACACGTCTTCCGCTCCCTCGCCTATCGGGATCGCGGAGGCTTCGGGCTGTTCCCCGGAGATACGTTCGGGCAGGTGGCCCTGTCCTACCGGTGCCCCCGGTGCGGCCAGTATCGGGAGGGAGGCCTCCAGCTCACCGGGCAGGAGGCCGAGAAGACGCTTCGGCGCACCTTGGCCTACCACCACTTCGCCGGCGCCACGGAGCGACGCGTCGCATCTGCCGCGCGGTTGATCCAGGAGGCCGGGTCCCCCGAGGATCTCACCCGCATCGTCATCAGGGACGGCCGTCGCCTGGGTGACCTGCAGAGAACGGGGGCTGTGGCCCTCGAGATCGCAGCCAACGAGTCGGCGGAGCAGCACCTGCTGGAGCTGGAGCTGGCGGAGCTGGAGGCCCACTGGAGGCGGGAGGAAGAGCTGGCGGCCATCGTGGACGGGGAGCTCACGCCCGTTCCATTCCTGGAGACCCTGCGTCGCAAGGTCGCGGGGAGGGACTGAGCCTGTGCAGCAGTCCCTCGGAAGGCGGAGGGGAGTCGCTCTGGCCCTCGCTCTCGCGGCCTGCTCCCCCTCCCCACCGTCCGAGGCCGACCGCCCCCTGATCGTGGTGAGCATCTTCCCCGTCGCGGACCTGGTGGCCTCTCTGGGAGGAGGAGGAGTGGAGGTCCGCACGCTTCTACCACCTCGAGCCTCTCCCGCCACGTGGGAGGCCACCCCGAGCCAAGTGCGGGAGATGAGCGGGGCCGACGCCTTCGTGACGGTGGGAGGCGGGTTGGACGACTGGATCGAGGACCTGGACCCCGAAGGCGCCGACGTGCCCCGCCTCCGGATCACCGAGGGCCTCGAGCTGTTGGACACCCACGCGGAAGGCCACCTCCAAGGGCAGGTCAACCCTCACGTCTGGCTGGATCCCATCCTGATGCGGGACCACGTCCTCCCCCTCATTCAGGACCTGCTCGTCCAGGTCGCACCGGGGCTCGCCGAAGGTACTCTGCGGCGAGGGGCGTCCTGGACCGATTCCCTGACGGCGCTGGACGCCGAGATCCGGCAGATCCTCGGCGACGCCACGGATAGATCCTTCGTCGCCACCCACGAGGCCTGGGGCTACTTCGCCGAGCGCTACGGCCTGACGTCCCTGGGCAGCCTCTACGAGCGCCCAGGTCACGAGCCGTCGGCTCGCGGGTTGGCGGGTGTGCTGGACAGGGCCAGAGGCGTGGGCCTCCGGACGATCCTGACCGAACCCCAGCTGGCTGAATCGGCCGCGCGCGCCCTCGCGGCGGAGCTCGACGGCGACGTGGTGGTCGTGGATCCCCTCGGCGGCCCTGGACTCGAGGGAAGGGAGCGGTACTGTGACCTGATGCGCTTCAACGCCCGCTCCTTCCGATCAGCCCTGGGAGCCCGATGACCGATTCCGCGCCGGAGACGGCGATCCTCCTCGACGGCGTCCATGTCTCGTACGGTAGCCGGCCCGCTCTGGAGGACGTGTCGCTCCAGGTGGCCCGGGGGGCCTTCGCGGCCCTTATCGGTCCGAACGGGGCGGGAAAGAGCACCTGCCTGCGCGTACTCCTCGGTCTCGTCCGTCCGAGCTCCGGACGAGTGGAGGTGTTCGGCAGGCCGCCCCTCGGTGGGTCCGGGTCCATCGGGTACGTGCCCCAGCGGGTCCACATCCCCTCCGGCTTCCCAATCTCGGCCCTGGACGTGGCGCTCATGGGGCGCACGGGTGCCCTGGGGCCCGGGCGGCGCCCCCGGGCCGCGGATCGGGAGCTCGCCATGACCGCCCTCGGGCAGGTGGGCCTCGCCGATGCCGGCCCACGACGGTTCCAGGACCTCTCCGGAGGGCAGCAGCAGCGGGTCCTCATCGCGCGGGCCCTGGCCGGACAGCCCAGGATGCTCCTTCTCGACGAGCCCACGGCCGGCCTCGACAGCGCCGCCCGGGCCCGGTTCTACGCCCTGGTGTGCGACCTCCAGCACGCCCGGGGCCTCACGCTGCTGTGCGCCAGTCACGACCTCGACGTGGTGGGGGACCACGCCGACCGGCTCATTCTGCTGGACCGGACCGTGAAAGCCCAGGGCGCACCCGCCGCCGTCCTGGGCAGCCAAGCCCTGCGGGCGGCCTACCCCTTCCCCGAGGCCCATGTCCATGCGGCGCCGGAGTCGGGGGCATGACCGAGTTCCTGTCCTTCGGCTTCGTCCAGCGGGCCCTGATCACCGGCACCCTTCTGGGTGTGACCTGCGCCGTGCTCTCCTTCTTCGTGGTGCTCCGGCGCATGGCGTTCGTGGGGGTCGGGCTCTCCCACGCGGCCCTGGGTGGGGTGGCCATCGGTGTGGTCCTCGGAGCGCCGCCGTTGCTCGCCGCAGCGGTCTTCACCACCGGTGTGGCGTGGGTCATCGGCTGGATCGGCGGCCGCACCGAGGTCTCCGAGGACACCGCCATCGGCGTGTTCTTTCCGGCGGCCATGGCGCTGGGGGTGGTGCTCATCAGCCTGTCTCCCGAGTACCGACAGGATCTCATGGGATACCTGTTCGGGAATATCCTCTCCGTCCGGCCGGGAGACGTCCTGCCCCTGGCGTCGGTCAGCCTCCTGGGACTCGGCGTGATCGCCTTCTACTTCAAGGAGCTCCTCTTCGTGGGGGTGGACGAGGAGGCGGCCCGGGCCGCGGGCCTGCCGGTCGTCGGGCTCCGCCTTCTCATGCTCACGGTCCTGGCGGTGACCATCGTCGCGGCGGTCCGTCTGGTGGGGATCGTCCTGGTGTCGGCGTTCCTGGTCATCCCGGCGGCCACGGGGCAGGCGATGGCCCGGTCCCTCACCGGCATGATCGGCATCGCCGTGGGGTCCGCCATCTTCGCGGTGGTGTCCGGGCTATGGGTCTCGTGGATGTGGGACCTGCCATCGGGTGCCGCCATCGTCCTCGTTGCCGCCGGGCTCTTCTTCCTGGCCCTCGTGGTCGCCCGGCGTCGCTGAGCTCGGGGGCTGGGTGATCGGCGAGTGGCCCCCGGCCCGTGGCGACGTCCTCAGTAGTCCACGGGCCGGAGATAGAAGGCGCCGATGGCGCTGGAGGACAGCACCGCCACCGTCGGCAGCTCGCGCTTCCAGTGGGTGGTGTGAAGCCGTCGCGCCACCAGCTCAACCGCTTCGCGACGCAATCCGATCCGGACCAGCTCCTCGACACCGTACCCCCTCAGCAGGCCATGGAGGATCGGGTCCGCCTCCGAGTACGCCACGCCGAGCTCGTCCTCGTCCGTGACGCCCCGGACCAGGTCCGCCGTGGCCGGCTTGTCCACGATGACATCGGGAACCCCCAGGTGCCGTGCGAGAGCCCACACCTGCGTCTTGAACAGGTCGCCCAGGGGGTTGATGGGGGGCGAGTCGTCGGCGTGCCAGGTGAAGTACCCCAGGAGGCGCTCGCTCTTGTTCCCCGTGCCCAGGGGCAGCGCAGCCAGGCGGGCCGACTGGTCGAAGAGGATCACGGCCCGCAGGCGCGCCATGAGATTGCCCCTCCTTAGGGGCGTGATGTCCGGCTCGTACGTGCGCACGTATTCGTCGATGGGATCGCTGATGTCGATGGTGTGGGCGTGGACTCCGGTGGCCTCGAGCACCAGCTGGGCGTGCTCCAGGCTCTCCGGCGACGAAGTTCGATACGGAAGTCGGAAGCCGTGGACGTTGTCGGGCCCCAGGGCGCGAACCGCCAGGTAGAGGGACACCGCCGAGTCGACGCCCCCCGAGACGCCCACGACGACCCGCTCGAACCCCCTGCGGCGGGAGACCTCCTCCCGGATGAACTCCACCAGGGAGCGCTCCACCAGCTCCAGGTCCAGCTCCAGGGCGCCCGCGTCCAGGAATCCGGGATCCACCGGGGTGGTCTCCCCCCCGCCGGCGAGGTGGGCGTAGGTCTCCGGCAGGGCGACGCCCTCGGTGTCCGACTCATCGGCCTCTTCCGCCGGGGCCCTCCCCAGAGCCGTCTCGAGGGATCGCTGGAGGTGCGGCAACATCTGCTCCAGGTCCGCCAGGAGGGGTGACTCCACCCGAGCCCGGTCGATGGCGCTTGCGTCGAGGACCGCCAGCGTGACACCCTCCTCGAGCAGTGGGCCCCGGGCCAGGATCTTGCCGTCGGGCCCTGCGGCGACGGATCCGCCTGGGAAGAGCTTCCCTCCCTCCGAGCCCACCAGCTGGGCGACCACCACGAAGACGCCGTGCTCCACGGCCGCTCCGGGCGCCAGCGCCTCCCACCGCTTCAGGTTCGCGGGCCTGCCGCCGGTTCCGGCACCGAAGTCCCTGGCCGGCGAGGCGCTCGGGACCACGATGAGCTCCGCTCCGCCGAGGGCGAGGATGGTGGGTGGGAGGGAGTGCCACATCTCCTCGCACACCAGGACTCCCATGCGGCCGAACCGCGTGTCGAAGGCACGGACCTCCGTGCCCGGGTCCACGAAGCGCGCCTCGTCGAAGACCCCGTAGGTGGGAAGGAACATCTTCCGGTGGACGTGCCGGACCGCCCAGCCCTCGCCGTCGGGGGTGAGGTACGCCGCGCTGTTGTACAGGCGCCGCCGCCACCGCTCGTAGAAGCCGACCACGACGTCGGGCCCGCCGGACGGGGAGGGCCCCAGGAGCTCGACCAGCCGGTCGGCGGAGATGGCCACCTCCGCCACGCCCCCCTCGAGGAAATACCCGGAAAGGCTCGCTTCGGGGAATACGACGAGGTCGGCATGGGACGTCTGCTCCGCGACGATCCGCCGCATCGATTCGACGTTGGCCCTCACGTCGGCCTTCTTCGGCTTGATCTGTGCCAGGGCGACGCGGAGTGGAGGGCGGGCCTCACCTGAGTTCATGACGGCTCGACGGTTCGGTTCGGGCTCGGGGGCGTGTTAAGGTACGGCCACACCGGCGCGCGGGGCAGATGCCCGCCCGTCTAGGGGAACGTGGGCCACCTCGAGGGGGTTACACGAACGATCCGTGCCCGAACCCCGACGTCAAGACATCGCATGATACGCAGCCTAAGAGTCCTCGCCCTTCTCGCGGTGATTGCCGCTCCGATCAACGCGCAAGATCGACTGTCCGGCCGTGCCCGGGCAACCGACACGCCCGAGGCGGACGTGTTCGTCGGGACGCTCCAGGCGCTGGCCCGGATGCACATGAACGCTCCGACCGACTCGGCGCTCTGGGAGGCGGCCCTCGCGGGGATGCTCGAGTCGCTGAGCGACCCGTACGCCACGGTGTTCACGCCCGTGGAGTCCGAGGCGTGGGAGGAGGAGACCACGGGCAACTACTCGGGCATCGGCCTCCAGATCACCAAGCTGAACGAGAAGATCACGGTCACGGCGGTCTTCCGCGGCACGCCGGCCAACGATATGGGCCTCCAGGTCGGCGACGTCATCGTGGGGGTCGACGAGCACGATGCGACGGATTGGGGCACAGACATGGCCGCCGATTCGATCCGGGGCCCCGTCGGCACGACCGTGAGGGTCCGCGTCGAGCGCGACGGCTTCGCCGAGCCGATCCCCTTCGTGATCACGCGCGCCGAGGTACACGTGCCCGCGGTCAGCTTCGGCCGCCTGGAGGGGAACATCGGCTATGCGGTTCTCGACCGGGTGGCCAGGAACGCCACCCAGGAGATGGACTCCGCACTCACCGAGATGGAGAACGCCAGGGGTCTGATCATCGACCTGCGGCGCAATCCTGGTGGCTTCCTCGACGAGTCCCTCATGCTCGCCGACCTCTTCCTGGATCCCGGCTCGACCCTGGCCAGCACTATGCAAAGGGTACCCGGTGGTCTCGGCACCGCCGTGGCCAGCACGTCCGGTCGAATCGGGGCCGAAGCCAACCGGACGACGGTGGAGTCCTACGAGGACCGACATCCCGCCAGGGTGCCCGACCTGCCGGTCATCGTTCTGGTGGACCGCTTCACCGCTTCCGGCGCGGAGATCATGGCCGGGGCCCTGCAGGTTTACGATCGCGCCCTGGTCCTCGGAGAGCGGACCTTCGGGAAGGGGCTCGTTCAGACGGTCATGAGGCTTCCCCACGGCCGGCGCCTCCGGTTCACCACCGGGGAGTGGCAGACGCCCCTCGGGCGATCCCTGCACCGGCCCAGGGACATGCAGATGCGGCCGCTGGAGGAGGACCTGGACACGTTCCCACGTGTGACCACCGCTTCGGGAAGAACCATGATCGACGCCGGCGGGGTGTTCCCGGATCTCGCGGTGGCCGATGACACTCTCACGCTGGCCGAGCGCGAGCTGCTCGAAGTGGCGGCCGAGAAGGAGATCAACGTGGCCCTGAGGGTGGCCGAGTTCGCCTTCGGGGTGGCCAAGGATCTCATGGAGCAGGGTCGCAACGCCTCCCTGGACCCGGAGCGCTTCCAGGGCCTGTTGGACGCCCTGATCGAGGAGGGCGTCCCGCAGGAAGTGATCGACGCCCCAGGGGTGCGCGACTACCTGAGCTGGCGGACGCGGGTGACCATCGCCCAGCGCATGGCCGACGTGGGCCGGGAGGCGGACTTCCGCATGGAGCGGGATCCGGTGCTCACCGAGGCCGTTCGGCTGCTGGGGTCGGTGACGTCCCAGGCGGACCTCTTCAGGGCGGTGGAAGGGACCCGAGGCGATCAGACGGGCTCCTGAGCGGGCGCGGCTGACTTCCCCGGGTAGCGCACGCAGCGCCGTGCAGGGCCCGGAGGGACGCCGGGCCCTGGTGTTCGGAAGCACGGGCCTGGTCGGGGCCCGGCTTGTGCAGGCTCTCGTCGACGACAACGACGTCGGGCGCATCGTCGCGCCGGTCCGCCGGCCCCACCTCCTTCCATGGCCGTCGATGGTGGAGGCTCCCGTGGTGAGCTTCGACGACCTCGAGACCGCCCTCGGATCGATCGCCGTGGATCAGGTCTTCCTCTGCCTCGGCACGACCATGAGGAAGGCCGGTTCCCGGGAAGCGTTCCGCCGGGTGGACCTGCACCTCACCGTCGCAGCTGCACGCGTGGCCCGCTCCCTCGGAGCCGAGGATGCCTTCCTGGTGAGCTCGGTGGGCGCCGACCCGGCGGGGCGGAGCTTCTACCTGCGGGTGAAGGGCGAAGCGGAAGACGCCCTCGGTGAGCTCTCCTTCCGTTCGGTCCACGTGTTCCGCCCGTCGATCCTGACCGGCCCGAGGGTCGAGTCGAGACCGGCGGAGCGGGTGGGAATCCGGGTCGGGAGCCTCCTGGCGCCTCTGATGGTGGGCCCTCTGCGTCGATATCGGCCCGTCTCCGCCCGGGCCGTGGCCCGGGCCATGGCGACCACGGCGTCACATCCAACGGAGGGGCGGCACGTGCACGAATCCGAGGCCATCGCCCGCATGGTGGCGGGCTGACCCCGGGGGGTCTTCATCCCCGGGGGTGATGCCGCCGGTGCACGTCCTTCAGGTACTGCCGATCGACATGGGTGTAGATCTGCGTCGTGGAGATGTCGGCGTGCCCGAGGAGCTCCTGGACCGCGGCCAGATCGGCCCCTCCCTCGAGGAGGTGGGTCGCGAACGTGTGCCGGAGGGTATGAGGGGACACCTTCGTCCCGATGCCCGCGCGGCGTGCCGATTCCTTCACGAGCTTCCACACGGCCATGCGGGAAAGCGGGCCGCCCCGGGCATTCAGGAAGACCTTGCCCCTCCCCTTCCCCCGATCCAGGCCTGGGCGGACGTTCCTCAGGTACCGGACGAGTGCGCGGAGCGCCGGCGCCCCTACCGGAACCAGCCGTTCCTTGGAGCCCTTGCCGAAGACGGTGATGAACCCCTCGTCCAGGTCCACTGACGCGAGCGTCAGCTCGGCGAGCTCCGAGACCCGTAGACCCGAGGCGTACAGCAGCTCGAGGATCGCTCGGTTCCGCCAATAGAGAGGGCTGTCGGGATCCGGAGCTTCCACGAAGCGGCCGACCTCGTCGCGGCTGAGGACCCGCGGCAGGCGCCGGCCGGTCCTGGGAGACTCCAGCCTCTCGGTGGGGTCTTCGTCCACGGCCCCCTCGGCGACGAGGAACGAGTAGTACGTTCGCACCGCGGACTGAGCCCTCCGGATGGTCGTCGCCGCCAGGCCTGCGTCCTTCAGGGAGAAGACCCAGGCCCGCAGGTCATCGTGGGTGACCTCCTCGGGGCCTCCGACGCCGCGGCGCGCGAGGAATCCGGCCCACCGTCCGAGGTCCCTCGCGTACGCCGCCACGGTGCGATCCGAGAGCCCCCGCTCGAAGGCCAGGTAGTCCTGAAACTGCTCGAACCGGAAACGCTGCGAAAGCTCAGTCATGGTGCCGCGTGCGCCACCACCAGACGGTGATCAGCCCCGCGACCAGCGCGGCCAGCGCCAGGAGCCACAGGTTCACCCTCTCCAGGGCGGCCAACACCACGTCGAGGTTCCTCCCCGCGAACCCTCCCATCCACACCAGCACCCCGTACCAGACGGCGGAGGCCAGCGCGATGGGCAGCGCCACCGGGAGAAACCTCTGGTGAGTCACCCCGGCGAAGACCGGCACGACCGACCGAATGCCTGGGAGAAGCCGCGCCAGGAACACGGCAGGGGTGCCCCAGCGGCCGAAGAAGTCCGCCATCCGCTCCATCTGGTGGGTGTTGAGGAGCCTCCGACCCCAGCGCCCCTCGAAGAACGGGCGCCCGTGGGTGTGACCGAGCCGGTACATGACGAGGGCCGAGGAGACGTTGAACGCCCATGTGGAGGCGAAGACCCACCCGGCCTCGAGGTCGCCGAGACCCGCGAGGAACGCACCGAGGACGACGAAGGTGTCGGCGGGCACCGCCGGGACCACGTTCTCCACGGCGGCTCCGGCGCCGCGTCAGCAGATCCTGGAGCATGCCCTCCATCCTCTACGGCGGATCCCGATTCCGACTTCCCGGCGTCCCATCGTCACACGGGCATCCCCTCGTCGGTGGAGCCCCAGGTTGCGTCGAACCCACCCATGGAGTCGATGAGCGCCACGGCGTGTACCGCCAACCCCTCCCCGCGGCCGATCCACCCCATGCCCTCGTTGGTCTTGCCCTTGAGGGATACCGCCGTCGGCCCCACCCGGAGGACCTCCCCGAGTCGGACGCACATGCTACCCGCGTGGGGGCCGATCCTAGGGGTCTCGCAGACGACGGTGACGTCCACGTTGACCACCTGGTAGTTGCGAGCCTCGATCATGCGAACCGCCTCGGCCAGCAGCCCAATGGAGTCCGCGTCCTTCCAGGTCTCGTCCGAGGGTGGGAAGTGGCTGCCCACGTTGCCAGCGCACGCCGCGCCCAGGATCGCGTCGATGACGGCGTGAGCCACCGCGTCCCCGTCCGAGTGGCCGGTGAGGCCCGGGTGATCGGGAATGTGGACCCCCCCCAGGATGAGCGGCCGGTCCGGGTCGAAGCGATGTGAGTCGTAGCCGATTCCTATCCGCATGGGTCGTACGCTCCGGTGATCTGAACGAACGAGGGACGGCCGCCTCGCGACCGTCCCCCTCGTGAGGGCCCGCCCCCCCACCGCACCTTGGCACCCGCCGGGACGGGCTGGTGGTCAGTCCCACCTCCGGACGGCCAGGCAGACGTTGTGTCCCCCGAATCCGAACGAGTTGGACAGCGCCAGGCCCACGGGCCTCTCCACCATTCCTCCGTGGGCGTAGTCCAGGTCACACTCGGGGTCCGCCTCCTCGAAATTGATGGTGGGAGGGATCTTACCCTCCCGGCACACGAGGATGGAGGCGATGGCCTCCAGGGCGCCCGCGGCGCCCAGCAGGTGGCCCGTCATGGACTTGGTGGAGCCGACCACGATCTCGTACGCCCGCTTTCCCAGAGCCTCCTTGATGGCATGGGTCTCGATGGCGTCGGCCATGGTGGAGGTTCCATGGGCATTGACGTAGTCGATCTCCGACGGGTCGGCGCCGGCATACTCCAGAGCCATCCGCATGGCGTGCTGCGCTCCGTATCCGTCCGGCGGCGGCGCCGTGATGTGGAAGGCGTCGCCGGAAAGGCCGTAGCCCGCGATCTCCGCGAGGATCTGCGCCCCACGCTTCTCTGCGTGCTCCACGGACTCGAGCACCACGGCGCCGCCGCCTTCACCGATGACGAACCCGTCCCGGTGGGCATCGAACGGTCGACTCGCCCGCTCAGGGTCGTCGTTGCGCGTCGACATGGCCTTCATGGACGCGAATCCCGCGATGGCCATGGGCGTGATGGTCGCCTCGGCCCCGCCCGCGATCATCATATCCGCGTCACCGTGCCTGATGTGGCGCGCGGCGTCTCCGATGGCGTGGGCCGAGGATGCGCACGCGGAAACCGTGGCATAGTTGGGACCCTGCAGCCCCCAGCGCATGGAGATGAGCCCGGCCGATATATCCGGGATGAACATGGGGATGAAGAACGGGCTGACCCGGCCCGGCCCCTGCTCGAGGAGCTTCCTGTGTTGCTCCTCGAACGTGGCGATCCCGCCGATCCCAGTGGCGAAGATCACACCGAAACGGTTGGCCGTGATCCCCGGCGGCACACCGTCCAGCCCCGCCGCCTCCATGGCCTGCGCAGCAGCAGCGAGGGCGAATTGGGACACCCGATCGGCACGCCGGGACTCTCGCTTCTCCATGTACTGGAGAGGATCGAAGTCCTTGACCTCACAGGCGATGCGAGTGGGATAATCCTCCGTGGCGTCGAACGCCGTGATCCTCCCCGCACCGCTCTTGCCGGCGAGGAGATTCGTCCACGTCGACTCGACGTCACCTCCCAGGGGAGAGATCACGCCGGCCCCGGTGACCACCACCCGTCGAGCATCCCGACTCATAGCTTCTCCCTTCTACGACCGAGCCCGGCGAGAGCGGAACCGTTGATGGCGCCTCAGCCCTCGGAGCCTTCGGCGTTCTTCTTGAGGTAGTCGATCGCGTCTCCGACCGTGCGCATCTGCTCCGCGTCCTCGTCCGGGATGTCGATTCCGAACTCCTCCTCGAACGCCATCACGAGCTCGACCGTGTCGAGGGAATCGGCCCCGAGATCTTCCACGAATGACGCGTCGTTGGTGACCTTCTCAGGCTCGACGCCGAGCTCGTTGATGATGATCTCCTTGACCCTGGCCTCGGTGGGCTCGCTCATTGGACCTCCTTCTGGTGAACTGATGTCGAAGTCGATGTCGATGTGCGCCGCCTCCCGTGAAGCGGGGCGGCTCTACGTGGTCATCCCTCCGTCCACGGCGATGACTTGGCCGGTAATGTAGCGCGCACCGGGGCCCGCGAGAAAGCGAACCAGGGCCGCCACGTCCTCCGGTTCTCCGAGGGCCCCGAGAGGGATGGCCTGAAGCAGGCTCTCCACCTGCGCCTCGGAGAGCTCGTCGGTCATGTCCGTGCGGATGAACCCCGGGGCGACGGCGTTGCACCGGATGCCCCGGGAGGCCAGCTCCTTGGCCACGCTCTTGGTGAGCCCCACGAGGCCTGCCTTCGAGGCTGCGTAGTTGGCCTGCCCCG